>JAENWB010000001.1:0-8890 GCA_016650275.1 Nitrospiraceae bacterium
TCATTGGCCTGTCGATCGTCCGCAACTGCCTGCTCATACGCGGCTTTGGCCTGTGTGAGTTGGCCGCGGTGGAGAAAAATGCGTGCGCGATGTTTGTCGGCGTCGGCCATCCTAGCCTCGTCAGGCATAAGGGGTAAAGTGTGAAGGGTTGGGGAGGAAGAAGCTTATGGTCCCGCCTGTCTTGTTCACCTCACCCCTGACCCCTTACCCCTCACGGATTGAGTTAGTCGCCACCTTTCGGCGTGTCTCTTCTAAATTCAACTTGAATCTCGTCCTCTTCATCGAGCCCCAATCCATCACGAAATGACCCATAGAGTTCGGTGATCTGCTCGACGTCTGCTCGATGCTTGTCATCCGGAGAGGCCAGAAATGTTTCGCAGAGCCGGAGGCCTGTTTGAAAATGATGCGCAATCGTCTCTTCCGTCACCTGCTGCCAGGTGATGAAGATACAGAAGGCTTGAAAGGAATGGGCCTTTGGGTAGCGAGCGGCGAGCGCGAGCAGCTGCTCGTAGGCCGCTCGCGCTGTGGAACCCGCATTTGATGAAAAGGTCGCTTCGGCCTCGGCGGCGTCGTCCCAGTCAGCGCCGAGTTCGTTGTTGGTGCCTGCCTGGCTGAATGCCTGTTGAGCGGCAAGCGCTGGATCGAATTGCATGGGTCCCTCTTTGTCTAGGCTGACTGCAGCATACGCGGGGAGAGAAAAGGAGGTCAATGCGTGCGTTTACTTTTCTTCCTGTGGCTCTGTAGACTGTGATTGACTATTACGATGGCCACAGACATCCCCTTGTACCGCGAACCAGTCGAGACTGTGCCGACCGATCCCATCGATCGCGTGATCCGCTATCACGTCCAAACCAAGCATCATTTCAACCGCTATGCCCGTGCGCTTGGTTATCTGGATTGGGCAAATCAGCCAGATCCATTTCGGCGCTTTGAAGGGGCACTGCTCGTTTCTCTGCCATTACTGAAACCAGAAGAAGAACCGGTCTCGCCAGCGTACGCTGCGACTTATCGCGCAGATGCTGTTTTTCCTCAGCCGATTAGTCTACGGACGCTTTCACGGTTTTTCGAATTTGCTCTTGCACTGTCGGCGTGGAAGAAGGCAGGGGAGTCGGAGTGGGCGCTGCGGAGTAATCCGTCGTCCGGCAATTTGCATCCGACCGAAGGCTATCTCGTCCTGCCACAATTCGACGGGCTCAATCTCAAGCCGGGCCTCTATCATTATGCGCCCAAGGAACATGGGCTGGAATTGCGCGCAGAGTTTGCGCTGGAACAGGTGGCTCGTCTGCTGGCCCCGTTTCCGCCTGGTGCATTTCTCTTTGGGCTCACCTCTGTTCACTGGCGGGAAGCCTGGAAGTATGGGGAGCGGGCGTTTCGTTACTGTAACCATGATGTGGGTCATGCGATCGGTTCGGCGCGTATCGCGGCGGCGACGCTGGGCTGGAAGATGGTGCTGCTCGATGGGGTTGCACAGGATACCATCGCGATGCTTCTTGGCACGCATCGCACGGACGACTTTCAAGACGTCGAACCGGAACATCCGGACTGTCTGGCTGTGATTTGGCCTCTTAGGGATGTGAAACGTGAGACGTTAGGCGTGAAACGTCAGGATATGGCCGAGATTCCGCTGTTCCTTGATCCAGCGGTGGTGAAGAATCTCGCTGAATGCGCCTGGCATGGGAAGGCCAATCAGTTGAGTCGTGAGCATGGCGTGCATTGGGACATCATTGACGAGGTGGCGGAGGCGAGTTGGAAGACGCACTATGAAAACACGACGACATCGTTGAGTATCTTTTTTGCTCAAAACACCCCTCACCCCTTACCCCTCACGCCTCACGGGCCTTTGGCCGGACAGATCATTCGCCAGCGGCGGAGCGCCGTGTCGTTCGATGGCAAGACGTCAATCTCAGCAGCGACTTTTTTTAACATGATGCAGCTGGTGATGCCTCGTTCGGATCGGCCGCAATTGGATCGACCGATGCCTTGGGATTCCTGGCCCTACGAGCCGGCGATTCATTTACTGCTTTTTGTCCATCGCGTCGACGACCTCAAGCCAGGGCTGTATTTTCTGGTCCGTGATCCACAGAAGCTGTCGTTCATCCAGCAATCCATGAATCCAGAGCTGACCTGGACTCCGGTGTCAGGTTGTCCGGATGATCTGCCTCTCTACTGGCTGCTTGAAGGCGATGCGAAGAAGGCTGCCATTCAAATAAGTTGCCATCAGGAGATTGCCGGCGACAGCGCCTTCTCGTTTGGCATGCTGGCCGAGTTCGAGGGACGCTTGCGGGAAGGGGGAGCCTGGCGGTATCCACGTCTATTCTGGGAGTCGGGGTTGCTGGGGCAGGTGCTGTACCTGGAAGCAGAAGCTGCGGGGATGCGGGCCACTGGGATCGGATGTTTTTTCGATGATCCGGTGCATGAGATCGTAGCGGTGAAGGGGCTGAGCCTCCAATCGCTTTATCACTTCACAATCGGTGGTCCTGTGGAGGATGGTCGATTGAAGATATTGCCACCCTATCATCATTTGAACAGATAAGTATAGTGTAATTATTCAAATGACTTGGATTGTAATAGTTCATGTTTAAGATAAAGAAAAAAATCGACAAGCCAAAGCCCACGATTCTCTATAACGTCATCGAGGACTATTCTGAGTTCGACGCACCGGGGAATGTGACGGTTTGTGCTATGACCCATCAGGAAAATCTTCCAGGGCATGCAAAAGTCTTATCGGAGAGTTATGAGGTCCCGCTGGAGACAATGACTAAACTGCTGACCGAAGGTGGGGTGTATCTGTATCCCCAGGTCGGCGGGATTCTGACGCGGGGATTATTTGCCTGTCGGATCGATCCAACTGGAGCCGTACCCAAACAGACTTGGACGTTGGATCTTATGCAGTTTGCTGAGGCAGAGCAATTGTCTCAGGCGCGAGGGATTCCGCTCGATGAGGTGGCGGCCATGGTTTTTCACCGGACACTGCCCGAGGAACTGACAGCGAAGCTCGATCGGAAGAATCTTGGACTCGACTACCGGACATTGGATCGCTCAGTCGCGAAGGGCGGAGACATTAAGTACATCGACTTCCGCAAGGATTGGTCTCCGCATTTCAAGCGACTCTGCATCATGCCGGATGGTCGATTAGTTGAAACGGGAGGGCTGGAGGAGTTCGCGCTGCTTCATGGCATTACGCCGGCGCAGGCCAAGACGCTGGTTGAGCAGGGGGGCACGCTGGAAGTGAACGGCGAAATCCTGGCTTGTCAGATTGTAAACGGTCAGCCGGCAGTGGCCAGATTTACTGGGAAGAACTACATGAAGGCCAAGGAATTGGCGGCGACCAAGGGCCTGCACTTGATGGATGCGCTTAGCGAGGTGGGTTACAATGATCCGGCGATGATGCGTTCGTTGGTCCGGAAAGAGCGCAATGGAGGCAGATGAGTCAACGAAGTCCGTAGAGTCGCGGTAATGGTCCTAAGCGGAGACCGTGATGGCTCGATCGCGTAGCTTTCTTATCATCATACTTCTTGTCGCAGGCTGTGCGGCATCCAAACCGATTCTCTATCCGAATGCCCATTTACAGGAAATCGGTAAAGAGGTGGCAGATCGGGATATCGACGAGTGCCGCGAGATGGCCAAAGATGCCGGTGCGACCGCGAGTCAAGGAAAGAGCGGGCAGGTTGCCGGCAGCACCGCGGTAGGGGGTGCGATCGGATCTGCAGCAGGGGCAGTGGGTGGTGCGGTGGTTGGTCATCCGGGACGTGGCGCGATGGTGGGAGCAGCCAGTGGTGCGACAGCAGGGTTCCTACGCGGTCTCTTCCGCCGCTCGCCTCCGAGCCATGCCTATAAGCAGTTTGTACAGCGCTGTCTTAAGGAGCGTGGCTACGATCCGGTGGGTTGGGAGTGAGAGTCGGATTCTGCGGGGCTGGCAAGGCGCTCTTCCTGGAGAGGGAAAAGCTGACCCCCATGAGCGTTCCGGCTACATTGGTGATGAGATCAAAGATTGAGGGAAAGCGGTTGTGGCAATAGACTTGATAGAATTCAATGCCGAGTGAAAGTGTGCCACCGAATCCGGCAGCGAGGAGCCATTGTCGTGAAGGGCTGGAAGAGGTGAGCAGCCGGCTCAGAAAATAGCCAAGAGGAAAAAAGAGCACGGTATTCCCGACAATGTCGGAGAAGATGTCGATAAGGTATTTTGGTGAACGGAGATCTTCAGCGGTCGGAACCCACTTGATGTATTCCCAGTGCGAGTGACCCACAAAGTTGCTCAGGGGCAATACCCCCACCATAAGAATAAGCACGATCCAGAGGATAAGGCAGCTCAGGTGTAGCGTTCTTGTGCGGGCACTCATTTCAAACATCACGATTTTCTTCCTGCCAGAATCATGACGAAACGACGGTCCTATTGCCAGGCATTTGCATCTTCTGACGGCAAGACTGAGCGAATCGACTGTAAGCTGTCAAAGATGATAGGGCCGAAGAAGTTCGGTTGGGTCGTTATCGCTACGTGGCGAGTTCTTCGTTGATGGCTTGGACGAGTTTGTCGAGGTCGAAGGGTTTTTCGAAGACACGACGGGCGCCAAAGAGTTTCGCCACATCGAGGAAGTTGCGGTCGCCTTGGGCACCGGTCATGGCGATGACCTTCGCGTCGAGATATTCCCGCGTCAGTTGCAACGTGGCTTCGAGGCCATCGGTTCCCGGCATCAGGATATCCATCAGGACCAGGTCTACTTTGTTCTGCTGGTAGAGCGTCAAGCCCTCCCGACCATCGCGGGCTTCGAGCACACGGTGGTGAGCCCTCTCAAGAACTTCCTTCAGGAGCTTCCGGATCGATTCTTCGTCGTCAATAATAAGGATTGTGGCCATAGTGTGACGCCTATTCGGTTGTGTCGATCTTACCTGTGTTGGGTTCTCCTGTCTAGCATGATACTGAAAACATTTTGACAGGCTAGAGCTTCGGTAGTCTGCACATCTGGGACAAGACCGGTCTCTCTGGTCTATCTGGTCTGTCTTGTCTCTCTCGTCTGTTTGGTCTCTCTGGTTGATCTGGTCTATCTGGTTAGTCTGGTTCAACCAAATAGACGAGACAGACCAAACAGACAAGACAGACCAAATGGGCCAGACAGGCTGGCTTCGATGAATCGCGCTCAGTATGAACAGCTAAAAGAAGGGTTGACCGACTCTGGCGCTTTTGATACAAGGGCCCGGGTTGGCCTGACAGACTGCAGTGCACCTTCTCACGGAGCGGTTCTTTGCAGCATCCGGATTCTTGGTCTTGGACTCGTCGATCTTTCTTGAAAACGTCTGTTGTCGGGCTTTTGTTGCTCGGCAGCAAGCTGCTGTTGCCCTCGGTCGCGCGCGCGCGCGAACTTCCTGACGGTGAACTCACCTTCTTCAACGTGCATACCAACGAACGACTGCGAGTCCGTTATCGCGATGAGGCAGGGAACTACGACCTGACGGCGTTGGATGAGGTGAATCATATTTTGCGTTGCCATCACACAGGAGAAGTCGCTGCCATCGATGTGCAATTGCTGGAGCACGTCAATCTCGTGCACAAAGCGGTCAATGGCACCGGCGAGATCCACGTAATTTCTGGCTATCGGTCGCCCGAGTACAATGCGCAGCTTGTGAAGCGGAGCCGGCGAGTCGCGCAGCACAGCCTACATATCCAGGGGCAGGCGCTCGACTTCTATGTTCCCGGCGTTAAGCTTCGCGAGATTCGCCGTGCCGCGTTGAGGCTGCAGTATGGTGGGGTAGGTTTTTATCCTCGAGGGAAGTTCATCCATCTCGATTGCGGTCCCTTCCGGACCTGGTAGTTCCTTCCTAGCAGGCTGCAGAAAACCTATGGTGGTTTTTCCGGTCTATCTGGTTGGTCAGGTCTCTCTGGTTTGTTTTGTTGCTTGACTCAGAGAAACCAAACAGACAAGAAAACCAGATAGACCAGACCAACCAGACAGACCAAATGAACCAGAGAGACCGGCGGACTTTTTCAGCATCCTGCTAGATCAAGATGCTCGGAGCGTGCGTAGTCACGCCGGAGCCCCCCACGTCGTGTAACAACCACGCTTCATGCACGATATTTTTGCTCTTGCTTCAGCTGGAAGTAACGTCACTGAGATAAAATAGAATGGTGCGCCCGGAGGGACTTGAACCCCCAACCCCCAGATCCGTAGACCTACCCAGTACTACTGAGACTAAGAGTGAGCAGGAATGACAGACAGCGACGCTACCATTATGGATACAGGAGATTAGGCCATTTGGCTATGCGATCAGTGGTGAGGGAGGCATATTGGAAACCGTGACCAAAACCGTGACCAGAAAAGTAAGAACTCGATATCAACGTATCCGGGTTAACATTGCAGTTTTGCAGTGCATCCGACGACTCGACGACCATTGACGGCCCAGAGCAACAAATCACTTCGCCAGAGGATTGAAATCAAGAGATTCACGTATTTTGATTACGATCAACTGCTATTGGGTTAGATCCTTAACAGGGACCAAAATCTGGAGTGGAACAGGGAGTAAAACCGGAGCTAGGGTTTCTTGGTAGATAAATTGTAGACTCTCGTTCCGGTTCGAGTCCTGACCGTGTCGCCGAACCAACCACACGAGATAGACCAAAGAAACCAGATGGACAAGCCCCCCGCCACGTGCTGCGAAATGGTTCGTGTCACCTTCTTGTCTCCCGGAACCTTATGCGCTTCGACCTTGAATGACACGAACCAGAATGACCACGACCGCGATGACTAAGAGGGCATGAATGAATCCGCCCATGGTGTACGAGGTAACAAGACCCAGAATCCAGAGGACGACCAAGATGATGGCAATGGTTTCGAGCATGGCGCTTCTCCTTTTGCGAGACGTAGACGAATCGGAGATCTAATGGCCCTCTGCCGCCCCTCTAATAAATCTGCTGGGGGCACCCGAACAGCCTCGTGAGGTACCGGACACCAGAGGTGCTTGCTCTCCGTTCCGAGGCGGAGCGCATCAGGAAGACTCCGCCATGGTGGTCAACGTAGACCTGTCTTCCATGAGGCCCTTCATCCCTCGATCACCGCATACTCACTCGATGCGTATCGTGACTGGTTCAGCTTGACGTCAGGACGGTGAGTCGAACCTCCAAAGAGATCCTCCCACGCCCGGCCTCGATCCGAGAGTTCCCAACAGAGAACGGCCCTCAGGAGGAAAGACCTCCCGAGGACCCGGCAATCTACTGACGCGACTGCGAGAACTTATGGCGCGGGAGCAGGAGCTGCCGGAGAGGTTTTTGCCGCGCCTTTGTGCGCCTTCGTCTTCTCCTTATGTTCCTTCTTCTCGCCCTTCATGGGCTTATTCGGCCGGACCGGCTCACGTTTATTGCCTAATACAGACGGATCTTGAGACAACTTATCCGTCGGCTTCATTTGATCGCCATATTGAGCCCCTTCGCCAGAATACGTACGTTGCGGAAGCTTCTCGCCCTTCATGGCATCGTCAGGGACCGGCTCACGGTTCATGTCATCGTCAGCCCGGACCGGCTCACGTTTATTCCCTAATACAGACGGTTCTTGAGACAACTTACCCGTCGGCTCCATTTGATCGCCATATTTAGTACCTTCCTCAGCCAGGGCCAGCGAACTGGCCCCCATCAGGCACAAGACCGCAGACGCGGCAATGGTTAATCTACGCATGAGACACCTCCTCAATGGATGTTATTAAATTTTTAATAAGTAGAACCTACTCCGCGAACCTACCCCGCATGCGATGCAAGAGACGTTCGATGCCCGGACGCTGGCCTAGCAGACCCTGCAGCCACTGGCAGAGCGCAGGCTGGTAAACTCCGACATCCTACTCAACGTCGGTCTGTCTTTCGTGACGCCCGTCATCCCTCGATCACGGCACACACTAGGCCACCGTGATCTCGATGGCTTTCGGCTTCGCCTTCTGGGATTTCGGAAGATGCACCTGGAGCATCCCGTCTTTGAAGTCGGCGGTCACCTTGCTCCCGTCCGCATCCTCGGGCAGGGAGAAGCGGCGCACGAAGCTCCCGTACGCGCGTTCGACCCGATGATATTTTTTCCCTTTTTCTTCCTTCTCGAATGTCCGTTCGCCAGAAATCGCCAGGACCTCATTCTCCACCGTGAGGCGCACATCCTCTTTCTTCATCTCTGGCAACTCGGCCTTGATGAGGTACTCCTTGTCATCCTCCGTAATGTCCACCAGAGGCGACCACTGGGCCACCGTCAGGGCTTCCTTGCCCCCATGGTCCGGCGTCTCATGAGTGCCCAACACCGACGCCAACCGGCGATCCAAGTCCTCCCGGTCTTTCAACGGATTCCAGCGAGTTCTGAAAGGATCCCACCGTACCAATGTGTTCATGGCCGTACTCCTTTAGTAACGGAGGCTGACGTGCACGACCCTCATGTCCGCGTCACGCGTGATGCATTGCTCCACCCAGCTCCCGTTCCGCCTTCAACCAATCCTCCAAGTCCCAACCGTCTTGCCGGCCCCGTTGCTCATACAGTTCGTAGGCGTGTTGGGCAATGTCGGCGTGATCAGCCGCAGCTCGTTTGAATGCCTGGGCCATCTGGCCGGTCTGCTCACCGGCTGGATTGGTCTGGGACGTCGCCGGCGCTCGTTGCGTGGTGGTTCGACTGAGATTTGTGTCCTTCATCGTGCCCCTCCTGATTATTGAAACTCTGTGCTCCGTCGTCCACCGACGCCACTGTGGTCGGTGCTCGACGGACGGAAAACATCTGCGTTGTGCGAGTGAGACCCTTAGGACTTTTCTTTCACCGTGAGATCATTCTTCACCGACTTCACGCCGGGGACCTGCCAGGCGGTCCAGGACGCATTGGCGCTGGTCATGATGTCCCGCACCTCGCCCGTGAGTGAGACGACCCCCGCATTGGTCTGAACA
>JAENWB010000002.1:0-3464 GCA_016650275.1 Nitrospiraceae bacterium
CTTTACACCCCGGAAGGGCCTGTCTGCTCGGTGAGTCACAGGGATGGGTGACGAGAATGGATGAAAAGGACTGTCGGCAGCGACAAGGAGGGCGGTATGGGCCAGATGATCGTATGTGTCACAGCCTTGGTGGCGCTAAGATGGGGCTTATGTGTGATACCACGGAGAACGCATGTGTGCGCGTCGGCCAGGGCGTATCGTTACGTCGCTTGCGGACACGTCTCAGACTGGATCGTCGAACGGAACAGGCAAATGAGGGGGAAGGCGGCGGCCACGGACGGGTGATACGCCATCGACGACACATTGGGATCGCTGAGCCAGCATGGAGCACCGTCGCCGTGGGCAGAGCGAGCAGCGGCTCATCGCACGGTTCCACACAGGGGGGTTCGACCATGATGAAACACGTGATGGGGGCATGCGCTACGGCGCTGATTCTTGTTGTCGCACTGTCCCACCCCGACGTCGCGGTAGCCCATGGAGCCACGAGCGGAGAAGACGACCCGTGCCTGCGCCAGGTCGGGGAGAAGGTGGTCCATTTCAGCGCCTATCAGCCGCAATACCAGTTGAAAGATCAATACTGCACGGATATTCCCAAGGAAGGCGACACTTTTCTGGTCGTCGACCTCGTGGACCCGACTCTGCGCAACGAGCTGGTCGGGATGCGGGTCACGAAAGGGAACGGGAGCAAAGAGGCCGACGATCAGATTGTGGCCGATATTCGGCCGAGTATCCATCCGGACGGCGTACTGAGAGGTGAAGTCCGGCTGGACGAGGGCCTGTATACGGTCACCATTGCGGCGGAGAAGCAAAATCTGATGAAGCGCCCGCAGTATCTCTTGCGGGTCCGCATGACCGATTATCAGCAGCTGGTCCGTACCCTCGCCGTCCCCCTACTCGCCGTGCTGCTCGCGGCCTGGCTGGGGTACAAGCTCCTACGATCGACGTGGTTGCGGAAGTGGTGGGCCGCCCTCTGTTCCTAGGGATCCGGGCGTTCCGGCCCACGATTATATGGTTTGCAAAATGGGAGAAGGGGCAGGCGTGTCATCTCATATCGATATCAATAACCAGCACAGGAGAAAGCCTATGACTTCACCGAATCGTTATCTGACATCCTGGGAGGGTTTTTGGAGTACAACGACCGGAGCACCGGGCGAAATCTTTTGGGATGCCGATCCCGCTCATGCGGCCCAACAGGATTTGGCTCTGTTCAAAGGCGATGTAGACCCACAGCTTACTATGATCGATGTGGGGTGTGGCAACGGAACGCAAACGCGCTTTCTTGCGGCTCATTTTGCAAAGGTACTGGGCACTGAAATTTCGCCCGCTGCCGTTGAGATTGCCCGAACGACGAATGCTGCTCCCAACGTCTCGTACCGGGTTCTTGATGTGCTTTCCCCGGATGATGCCCAAGCCCTCCATGAGGAAATTGGCGACGCGAATGTCTACATGCGGGGGGTGTTGCATCAACTTTCTCCCACGGATCAGGTGACGGCGATCCAGAGTATCGAGCGGCTACTTGGGAGAAGAGGGACATTATATTTTATCGAACTGTCATCTGCTGCTGAACCATACTTGACTCAACTGATTAAACAGTATGGGTCGCCGCCTGGTTTGGCACGGGTATTTCAGCATGCGATTACGCCGGGCAAGTTGAATGAAAACGAATTAGAGAAATTGTTTCCCCCGGATCGGTTTACACTTATAAGCTCCGGCAAGAGCCATATTTATACGGTGCATACCCTCCCGACGGGTGACGTGGCGAAAGTCCCGGCGTTTTACTCCATCATTCGGAAGCAGAACAGCAAAGCGTAGCTGCGGCTTGCTGGGAATCGACGTGAATTCAGGCGAGAGGAAATGGTGGACGCTGGTTGCTGTTCGATGGAACAGCATGTGTTGATGTCCACGAGCGAGAGGGACAGGAAATGCTGAAGATTACGGGACACCGAGATGCATCACCAGATTCCATATTGCTCATACTTGAAGGGAAGCTCGCAGGTCCTTGGGTAGAGGAACTCAATTCCTATTGGAGTCAGATGTCTGTGATCCAACAGAGTTGCACGGCGATCGACTTGACCGGCGTGACGTTCATTGATTCAGACGGCAAAGCACTGTTGACCAGGTTGTGGCAACAAGGCGCAGAACTTCGTGCGGTTGGTTGTTTGACCAGGTGCATTATAGAAGAGATTGCGAAAGCCGGCCGTGTCGGTTCGTCTCGCTTAAGCCGAAAGGACAAATGAGAGGGGAGCTGAACACGACTCATGTCGTGGTTGGTTGTGTTCATGGCCGTCATCTTTCCGCTCTTGCTGGTAAAGGACCTTGTTGACCTTGATCCTAAACAGATAGAATCGCCAGTCTCTCAGGGTAATGACAGGATCCATCATGCGTGAATCAGCCATTCGTACGGAGAATACCGCCATGTCCAGTAGCGAGCGCACGTGTCGATTTGCTGCCATCTTACTGGCGAGCGTGCTGGTAACCAGCTGGCTCGGCTGCAAACAGGAGGCGGCTTCTACGCCAGCTCGTCCCATCCCGGAGGTGTCGGCGGTCACGGTGTCGCCTGGCACGATGCCGGACGAACCGGAGTTCATCGGTCAGACCGAAGCGTCTCGACTGGTCGAAATCCGTTCGCAGGTGACGGGCCTTCTCAAGGAGCGGTTCTTTGTGGAGGGACGCGACGTCAAGAAAGGCGACCGGCTCTATCAAATCGATCCAATCCCGTTCAAAGCAGCCATGAGTAGTGCCAATGCCAGGGTGGCGCAGGCGGATGCCCGTTTGGTGCAGGCTAAGCAGAACTTTGCACGCGTGAAGCCGCTGTTGGCGGAGCAGGCAGTGAGCCAAAAAGATGTGGACGACGCGGTCGCCGAGGAATTAGGAGCGAAAGCGACACTGGAAGCAGCCAGGGGTGATTTGGTGCAGGCCAAATTCGATCTCGACAACACGCTCATTATTGCTCCCATCAGCGGTCGGATCGAGCGGAGCCGGCTTTACGAAGGACGCCTCATTTCCGCCCAGACCGATCTACTGACCACGATCCATCAGTTAGATCCCATGTACGTAAACGCAAGTGCCCCAGAAACGTTTGTCCTCAAACGCTTCCGGGACCGTGCGACGAATCGGATCCAAGGCGCGACACTCTATGAACTACGCGGTGTCATCACCTTTACGGACGGCAGTGCCTATGCCCACGAAGGCAAGTTTGATTTGCTCGAAGTCGGTGTGCGTTCGGCCACCGGCACCAGAGACTTCCGCGTGACGTTTCCCAACCCGGATAGTGTCCTGTTTCCAGGACAGTTCGTGAAACTCCGCATTTTGGGTGCCGTGAGAACCGGTGTCATCCTGGTCCCTCAGAGCGCCGTCCAGCAGGGACCCAAGGGACCCATCGTCTTTGTTGTGGGAGCGGACAATAAGGTGGAGATCCGCCCTGTTCAGGCCACGTCCTGGCGAGGCGGTCAGTGGTCTATCGA
>JAENWB010000003.1:0-3251 GCA_016650275.1 Nitrospiraceae bacterium
GACGGATGCGAGGCGTGCCTGCCTCGGATTCTTGGAACTTGAAACCTCCGGTTTATAGATTAATGAAGAACTGAAGGAGGATCATATTGTTGACCTGATTGGCCAGACCAGACAAGGCCGTGTTGATGAGTTGCATTTGGTATCCGGCATCGACATTGACGTTGGGGGAAAAGGTGTAGTTGATGCCCAGAAAAAACCGGTTTTGATCGAATCCAGATTCAGGGCCCTGACTAACTGTATTCAGATGGACGAATATCTCGTCATAGGAGACGAGGGCAAGGACCGGGTAGGCCGGTAACGGAAAATCTATACGAAGCATGGTGCGGGCACGCAGGGATGTCCCGATCGTGTTTTGGATCCACCGCTCTTCGAGACGGGACCGGCTAACCAATTTGAACGTTGAAAACTTGTTGCTGTATATGAATTGTTGGAAAATTCGATGTTCCTGGGTGTAATTCGGTTCGTAGTTGGTTACCCAGCCGTACCCCTGCCAGAGTGAGACTGTAGGTGTGAGTTGATAGCCGACGGCCGATCGAAGAATGAGTTGGTCGATTTGTGAGACATCGTCGGACAATCGTGAATTGGCCTCCATGAAGCCTTTCACCGGCCCCGCGATAGGAAAATTCAGATACACGGGCGCCCACAGTCGAAAATCCTGATTCACATCGGAGGCTGCTACGCAGAGGGTGGCCCCCCCCCACAACATCCATCCGGCCGCAAAGGCGGCCACTATTGTTGTCTTCACTTGCACAGGCAGGCCTTTCTTCTGATTCTTCAGTGATCAGAGTTCATGGTGAGGCAGAAATGTTTAGAGTTGTGAGAGCGAAGGCAGGTCCTGGAATCTATTCAGGCCTTTCACAATGTTAAAACCGCGGTCATGTGGGTTGCTGGTGTGTGCCGAAATGCCCCCTGGTACCACTCCCGATACTGTCCAGTGCCTCGAAGGTTGTCGGACGCTTCGTTCACACAAGTTCACAAGTCGTGGTACGCATAAGTAATAACTTGTGGTTTGTCTGAAGTCAACAAGTCGGAGCAGGTTGCCGAGTCTATTGAGCGCTTCTATACCAGCCACCGCTTGCACCAAGCGTTCGGTTACCTGAGTCCAGAGAAGTCTAAAGGATGGTTGGTGCACCTTAACCCATGTGTCCGTTAATTCAAGGCCATCTCAGAGTTCGAACAGCAGGAGTCTGTTCAGGCTCAGGGCTCTAGTGCAACACCGGCATCCTGGTCAATCCAGGAACCAAGAAGTTGCACATGACCCAGTGGCAACGATTGAGCCTCATGGAGCGCAAGGAGTTGATATGTGGTCGGCCCTGCGGGACTCCCCTTTCAGAAACAGTTCGTTTCGCGAGAGGTCCCGACCGAGTGGTTCGATGTCTTTTTCGATTCCTAGCTGGAAGATTCAATCGCTTGAAGGTCTTTGTCGAGCGTAAACACCATGATCCGCTCACCAATCTGCGTGTCAATATCCGTAAATAGTCCGGTGACCTTGACGCCGGTGATGCCGGCAATTTCGCCGCACAGATTGTCTTTGCCCTGCGCTATCAGGTTTTGGCGCATGCGCTTGATCATTTCAATGCCATCCGCGCTCTTGGCCAACTGGCGTTCAGCCTGGGTAAGGACACCCCTCAACCGCACGACCACCATGTCTCGGATGATGAACGATCGCACATCCGTCGGTCCACGCCCCATGAAATCCTGCTCAAACTTGATGACGGCCTGTCTAATTGCGTTGTTCATATCCCCTCTGGCTCAATGGGTCATTGCAGCCTGACGGTGCCCTTCCACGTGGTCATCGTCAGATAAGGCGGATTATAGAGACCAGGAGACAGACAAGGCAATGACAAGAACGAATTTTCATCATAATCCGTAGCACCATTTTAGCTGTTTTTCCGGGGAAATAGGTCGAAGGGCCCATGGAGACGGCTGCGATGTTCCGATACCCCTAGACCAAAATATTCTTTGCGTTTATCTTTGAAACCCTGCTACATCTTGAATTGGAAAACGGTGCCGCCAAGCTACATTTCTAGAGAGGTCTGGCGGAACCGGTTGCTGGGAACTCACGCAGGTGTATGCCCAATTCCACTTATAGGGCGCGTACGGTTATCGGCTCCCGTTCAGTGGCCGACAATAATACAAGCCAGTGTGGCGCATTCCTCGATGAGGTCGCGCCCGCTGGCTTTTTTATTCCGTGACCTCGATGAGGTCGATGAAAACTCACGGGACAGCCGCAGGCTCTGTCATCACCGATACCCAGCGACACGGCCTCCGTTCACGGTCGCCGACGCTGCAGAGATCCTGCATGGGCGTCTTCCGTATTTTCGAAGAGTGTGTGAGGTAAGGCATGTCCTTTATCATTCTGGTCCCGCTGCTGCCCCTATTATCTGCCATCCTCGTCGCAATCGGCACACGCAGCTCGCAAATACAACGCGCGAAGATCGCGGCCTATCCCATCGGCGCGGCCTTTCTCGGCGCTCTCGTAACCCTGTGGCTCGTCGCCACACAGGGACCCCTGACCATTCGTTTCTACGATCCCTCCTCCCTATCGATGCTGGCCTTTCCAATGGGTTTCTATATCGACCGCCTGAGTGCGGTCATGATGGTGTTGATCTCCGGCATCGGTACTATCATCTACGCTTATTCAATTGGATATATGTACCAGGATCGCCACGATCGCAGATTTCTGATTCTCATTGGCCTTACGGTCTCCGTGCTACTCTGTATGGTCTCCAGCGTCAACCTCATGATGCTGTTCCTGCTCTGGCAAGTCATCAGCTGTTTGCTCTATCTGCTCGCCCACAATCACGCTCATGAGGCGACGCGCAAAGGGGCCGTCAGAACCTTTACCCTATTGCGGGTCGGCGACATAGCGTTTCTGGCTGGCATCGTCCTCGCCTATCAGCTGTACGGAACATTGGAGTTCCAAGCGCTTTTTGCCAAGGCCGCCGAATCGCCCATTACACTCACGCCCTTACCGGGCATCGAGATCGGCGGGACGACGGTGATTACACTGCTCCTGTTTATCGGAGCCATGAGTAAGTCGGCGCAGTTTCCCCTGTTCATCTGGCTCCCCGGCTATCTCTATGCGCCAACACCCGCGACGGCACTGCTGCATGCCGGGATCATCAATGCCGGCGGGTTTCTGATCAATCGCCTGGCCCCGCTCTTCGGTTTGAGCTCGACTACGCTGCATGTGGCGCTTGTGGTCGGGACGCTCACCGCGGTCCTCGGCGCCACCATGATGTTGGTCC
>JAENWB010000004.1:0-25825 GCA_016650275.1 Nitrospiraceae bacterium
ACCCCGCGTTCCTGGATCAGCTTCACCGCCTCCACCTTAAACTCTCGCGTAAACGTACGTCGCTCCATTTGCCACCTCCGGTTTCTTCATACACCTAACTCGGTGTCTTTGAAACCAGCAGCAGCCCAAATCCTCGCCAGCTTTCTTGAGGGCGCTCCTCCTCAGTCTGAAAAAGCCTTGTGGGAATCGCTAGGCTTAGGCGATCTCTGGGGTCCATCTGGGCCAGAGAAAGAGAGCCCAAAGTCGTAGCGATTTTATCCACAATGTAATAATAACTTTTTCACATTATTCTCCGTCTCGTTAAGAGTTTCTGCTACCGCATGGCTACCGAAATGATCGACGAGTAAGCGGCGAAGAAGCCCAAACGTTATAAGACACAGCACCAATTTGTCTTTCTTCATCTGTTTCAATTGAGAGAAAAGCCCCCGGAGGGCCGGAGGCTTCCCATGGAAGCGGTTCAGCGCTTCAAGACGAGAGTGGCAATCCACTCCTTGGCCTCACGCGCGACGCTGACTAGGGCCTCAAGATCATTGAGCCCGAATGAGGTCCCATTGCGCCACGCGCCAGACTGATCCTTGAACGGGCGGGAGAAGGTCGTTGAGAAGAATGGGCCCTTCTCGCTGACATTCTGCCAGATTGTCGCTTTGAGGTTGCCGCATCGCAGCGTGTGCGCGGGTTTGTTGTTGGTAGCCATCTTGTTTCCTCCTTTATTGAAATGAAGTTGGCTCTCTCACAGGAAGAGGAGAGCCAATGCACATTTCACGGAGGAAACGTGAGGCCGAGGCCATTGCCGGCGTGCCGGAGAGGAATGAGCGGCGGGAGTGACAGTCTTACTGGCGCGAGCGGTGCGCCTCGCAGGTGCTAGCCGCTCGGCCTCTGCCGGGGCTACAACAACACGCTAGGATATGGTGCAATTAAGCTTGTGACCCGCTGATTAAGAGTGGCAGAAGGCCAATGATTCGAACAGCTCGATGTTGCGAAGGTTTCCCCGTTTTTTCTTTGCGAACAAGGACTTGTGATGATTCTATACATTCCATTGATTCTATAGAATTCGATTCATTGTGCGGATTTTTAGCCCAAAATTAGCACATTGTGATGGGGTGAACCCCTCCGGTGAGACACAGGAATGAGCACACTTGGTGATTCAATGCATGTTGCTCCTCACCCCGCCTCTGTTGCTGCAGCCTGATCCCTAACTAATGATGCCGCCCGAGCGAGTGCTCGAGGCCTGAAAAACCGCATGGTGGCTCCGGAGGGTGTGAGATTTCTATCTGACGTGGGTCTGCTAATCAGATGAAAGCTCAGTAATCCATCCCCGTTAGTTAAATTGTCTCCTGGCCCTTATCGACTTGACCAGGATTGGATCGGCACTGTCGAGATGGCATTTTGTGGCGAACCCTCGATCACTCTATCGCTATAGACGAGATAAATGTATGTCTGGCGTTTCTTGTCGAAAAATCGGACAACTTGTAGGGTTTTAAAAATCAGGGATCGACTTTCACTGAATACCTTTTCCCCTTCTTTCAGCTCACCTACAATGCGAATGGGACCGACTTGACGACAGGCAATTGACGCATCTGAGGTTTCCTCTGCCAATCCGACCATACCTTTGAGGCCACCTTTTTTTGATCGACTAAGGTGACACGTGATGCCTTCAATCTTTGGGTCGTCAAACGCTTCAACCACAATCTTGTGATCTGGCCCCAAAAATTTGAATTCCGTATCCACACTCCCAATTTCCTCAGCATGACTTGCTGAAACTATGGTTACGTAACAGAGCAACGCGCTCACGAATATGTTTGTCTTCATCAACTTATTCTCCCGTCATGTATTAGCTATATCTCTATAACATATTATTCGGGAGCATGGTGACAGCACTGAGCACGCAGATACGGAAGCTTGGTCCCCTGTCGTAGCGGGAGGCTGGTGCGGACGAGCGCATCGAGGATCGCAAAGGAGATGAGCGGGATAGCGAGAGTCTTTTAAGGCGAGGGTCCTGGGTTCGAGTCCCAGCCGGCTCACCATTTACAATCAATCGCTTAAGCGGGGCAGAACAACACCAAATTTCCTCCGTCTCCGTATGCACCGGCCGGTTCTCGTCACGTTCGTTTTTGCAAGAAGTCCACAATCCGATTCTCTGCCCAGTAGGGATCTTCTCCATTGTGGGCCCAGTGAAAGAACCCGCAATGCCCCCCCCGTGGCGAGGCGCGATCACCCGAATCTTTCGATGGTGCTGAATCAGCGGCCCAGTAAACATGGAGTAGGGAATGAAGGGGTCATCTTGTGCCGTGATGATGAGGGTGGGGACAGCGATGGAATCGAGCACACGGCATGCGCCTGAGCGATCGTAGTAGTCGGTTCCACTGGCGTATCCCCCGTCCGGAGCTGTGTAGCGCGGTCGTCGAATTCGCTGAGGCTGCGAATGCGGTCAAGTCCGGCGAGATCCCACTTACCAGGAAAGAGCACCGCTTTCCGTCGCACGATCTCTATCGTAAAGAATTTCAGTTCTCCCGTCGGCATGAGCATAACATCGTTGACGTTGCTCCGGAAAAACAAGCATTCAGCGGATTCAGCGCCTGCCTCTTAATCTCGATGGGGGTGGAATTGGGCAAGGATTGCTGTGGATGGAATAGATCTGTAAAATGTCATCTGGAATCTCGCTAGTGGCCGTCCGTGAAGATGTAGCTCCCCAGGTTCTTCCCTGGTCACATCGCTCACAACTCCTTCGACCAGAGAATAAACGCTCCATGCCCACCCATAGTCGGCGGAGCACCGCCTGGGTCGCGAAAGATACCGAAGTTATAGCTATAGTTGAGCTCGATCTGGGATTTCCAGGGAGCCCCCGTGACAATCCCCCCGCCGAGAGCCGGTAGCGAATCGGTCGATTCCTTGATGCCTTGGGGGGTGGACCGAAGCCGTTCGACGAGGCCGTAGGTCGCAGTCACATAGGGATACAGAAAAAACAGTGCCTCGTATCGATATGTGAGACTCGCAATGGCATAGTGTCGAGGAAACAGCTCGTTGAACTGCACACCGGGCATCATCGGGAGCGACAATGCTTCCCATTCGTATCCAGTAGGCCGGCCCGGAATGCGGAACGCGCTGAAGCGATCAAGATCCTTTCCTATACCTCCATGGAGACTGGTAATCAATCGATGCTTGTCGCTCTCGATGCCTGGGAGGCCGCTCGCAAACACTGCATAGGCCGATCCTAAAAGATAGGTTCGCTCTTCCTTGAAATCCGGCGTGTTAAGCGGCGGGCCGCCCCACGCACCCCACCGAGCCCGATGACCTTGGATGATATCTCCCCCCACGGAGAATCCACGATGGGGTAGTTCCATAAGATTGCGGACTAAGGCATCCCAACGAATCCGGCCGTGTATCCGGCCTTCGTACGTATCTTTGGGCACTCCATACTGAGCGGACGTTTCACTCGTCCCGCGAAACCATCGAAACCCTGGTTCATAGGTCAAAACCAGATGAATGGCACTGTCTTGCTCGAAAGGGATGAATGGAAGGCGATACCCGACTCCGAAGCCCCCAAAAATGTAGTTCCATTCGAGTTCCGACGCTCCAATGCGTTGCCCCTCGACATACTCCGCACGCCCAATAGGAGCGATGAAATTATCGAGGGTAAAGATCAGCGACCAGTTGGGGAGCGAGCGGAGTCCAATTGTATAATCGACATCATTGACGACGCCGGAGAAGGTTCCTCGGAGTCGTCTGTTATCCGAGTCCCAATTGCGCCACACATATAAGGCGCCGAAGGGGAGCACTTCCGCCTGACTCGGCCCATTTGGAATCCAGTTGATACCGAAGTTCACCGCCGTGACACTCCGGCGGTCGCGCGGAGGAACGTAGATCTCCTCCCCAAACAAGGTGGTTCGAAACTCCTTGCCCGCTTCCGCAGTCTTTTCCTCCTCGGCGAACGCACTCATGGAGAATAGACCGATCATGAAGAATAATAGGATGGCGAGAGGCCAACCACTCCTCCACAAGGTCATTTCACTCCTTGGCCAGAATTATTGGTGTACGTCGTATATTTCATCATGGGGATTCTTCTTCGACCATATCTCAAAGGTGTTCTGGTCCGGTCCGCAAAGACCGCCGAATAGACTTGTTGGAATAATGCTATCGAAAGCACGTATTGACGAGGGTGGAGCATAAAGCAACCTGATTCTGATTCACCTCACATCATGATTGTTTGGCACCACGTTGGCACCATACCACGGCTCACTACAATACTAACGATCTGGTGGAGGCAGGCAGCGTACTATGTTCAGCCTAATATGTAATTTCCATTTCCGTCCATTGATAATTTCGCCACACCTGCGACTTCAAAGCGAATTAAGAATAATTTGCGGTATGAATTACGGCCTCAACAGTACCTATAGGTTGATATTCAAGTGGTTCAAGCCGGAGGGTCTGTCTCGGTTGGCCCACAAGTTGATACTGTACACTGATAGGTCTTTTGTGATGGCGATTAATAAGCCAAGTTACACCGTAGTTTCTTTTTATGTATGCTGCGTGCATTGCTGTTATACCGTTGGGTTGAGGCCATGCCGGAGAATTCCTCCAACCCTCGCCACCGATAGAAAAATAGAAACTCTGACTGCCGTTTGGCGCTTTATCGCACGGAGGAATATCGATAGTCGATTTTCCAGGTACCATTAAGGTTATCCACTGAGGATAAAACTCCGGTGCCTCATTGCTGTCTACCTGGACGTGGAGAGTGATGTCTCTATTTAGAGGATCTTTATTCTTAACTCTCCAAATATTACCCTTTATGGACACACCACACACTTCATCTGTTTTCTCCAGGGCTACATGACTGTCTGGCGTCCCGTTTGCTCCTTCAGGAGGAAATCGTTCGTCAACCACGACAGTGGGCGATGGCATTGGTTTCTGATGACCTACTTCCGTACAAGCCCCGAGCACGAGCAAAAATGGACACAGGACGGAAGGTATGATGCTGACAAGGCGATTTGATCTCATAGTTTCCCCTCGTGACGTGAAATGCTGTCGCCATGTTACGGTTACCAACGAAAGGTTTCCAGCACATTTATTAGGCACTCCTCTCATCGTGCAGTATCGAAAATTTCCATTTCCATGATCTGAGGCATACGTTTGCCACCAGGCTTGTGCAATCAGGGATCGATCTCTACAAGATCCAATGTCTCTTAGGGCACAAGTTGTCGATCAGGACCCAACGCTATGCTCACCACTATCCGGAGAGTCTTCGCGAGGGTGTGGAAATTCTAGAGAGGTACCGTTTGGCTAGCACAAAAAGCACAAATCTAGCACAAACGGCAGGATCGGCACTCTGACCGATGATCTAAAATGATGTAAGTGGTTGGAAAATTTGGTGGGCCGTGTAGGGGTCGAACCTACGGCCCGCTGATTAAGAGTCAGCTGCTCTACCAACTGAGCTAACGGCCCACCGGGTAATATGTATGGCGGCTATCTGTGTGCGGCTGCTGTCCCTTGCCTGTTTGCTGGTGCGCCTGACAGGATTTGAACCTGTGGCCCTCAGCTCCGGAGGCTGATGCTCTATCCAGCTGAGCTACAGGCGCTCCCGCAACCAAGGGGGGTGACAGTAGCACAGGGTTTTAGTTCCTGTCTAGGTCTGTCTCGTCTGTCTGGTCTATTCGGTCTGTCTCGTGTGTTTGGTTTAGAAACTAACCAGATAGACCAGACAGACCGGGTTTGTCTATGTCTCGCGGTGTAAGAATCCGTAGGGCAGGAATACCTCTTCGCCTGTTGATCCGGTGGCCTGACGAAGCGTGTTTAAGGAGGCGGCTTCTTCCTGCGCCAAGCGACCTTCCTCCTCTCGGAATGCGGAGGGGAGCCGCAAAATCGGGATGAAGGTTTGTACCTCGAAGGCGCCATGGGCCAGGCCGTGATCTTCTATCGGGATGCCCATCGATCGGCAGACCAGAGGGCGGTGATCGTACAGGCCACAGCGTCCGTCTGTCTCCAGCGCTGGACAGGGCTGATGGTGAAACTCTGTGACCAACCGGTCGATCTCCTGATCGGACCAACCGTCGAGCAGATCGGTGTGGGTCAGTTGTGGGAAGGCGGCTTCCATCGCGGTGGCGTGCTCGATGGCGCGCTGTTCAATGCGATGGCGGTGGCCCGACGGGAGGCTGGCGAGTCCCTGTTGGAGGGTGTGGACGTCGAGGAGGGTAATGGGAAAGGGGCCGATGCAACAGCTGGTGCAGCCGAGCCGGCAGGGAACTGCACCGAGCAGGGCGGCAGTTGCCCGCTGGAACCAGTGGTCAGTTTGTTGATACAGCGGAGCAGGGTTGGGCGGAGTCGAGCCTGCCACGGCGGCTCATTCCTCTTTGATGGAAAGGTCGACGGTGAGATCGCCTTGGGGTGAGTAGAAGCCCTGGTTATCGATCTGGACGATTCCGTTGCACTGCTCTTGGTAGAACTCCAAGATCCATCCGTTGAAGTCATAGCCCTCATCGGTCATATCATTCTTGGCGAACCGGGTGGTGAGCACAAACCGAGAACGTTCCACGTACTCGCGCACGAATCCTGCTTCGATATCGTCGTGAGCGGAGAGAAGGTTTAAGAACTGCTGCTTCTCTGTGTCGAACACGTCTTGATAGGCGCCTCGATCACGGACACAGAACACCTGAATCGGTTTTCGAGCGCGATCGTACCCGAGCGTCACCTGGACCCAGGCCCATTCATCCAATAGGGTTTCATCCATGTCCGGCGGAGTAATCGGCGTCTGACCACGTGACGTGAGAAATTCTAAGAGCAAGCGGAGCGGGGGTGAGTTTTCCTTCTGACAAAACACGCGAGAATAGTGGTACAGCTCTGGCTGCGCGGCGTCGGCCGGTTGGGCGGTCGATGGCAGAATGGGTAGTTCTTTCGCCATGCTAGCGACTCCGAGGGTACGGCAATAGTGACTTACGAATATGATAGATCGTTGCACTGTACGCGGGCTGGTCTCGAAACTGCAAGAGGCCGTGAAGGCTTTTCCCTACGCCTAGCTTGTGTTTTTCTGGTTGACAGTCTCCGAGCGCTTGGATAGACTCCCGCAGGTTTTCGCCGCTTCCATCAACACGGCTGTTCGTGCATGAATATTTGTTGAGTCTGAGCGGAGTCACGAGGGGCGAGTTCACTTACACTTCACCATCTTTGTTTTTTTAAGGAGGTTGCTCGTATGGCTAAATCAATGACCAAGTCGCAGATTGCCGATTACCTGGCCCAGAAGACCGGGTTGACCAAGAAGGCGTCCGTCCAGCTCATGGACGACTTTGCCGCCTTGGCCTACAAGGAAGCGAAGAACGTTTTCGTGATACCTGGGATCGGGAAGCTCGTATTGGCGAACCGCAAGGCCCGCATGGGACGGAACCCACAGACCGGTGAGGCCATCAAGATCCCCGCCAAGCGTGTGGTCAAGTTCCGCGTGGCCAAAGCCGCCAAGGATGCAATCCTCGGGAAGAAGTAAACGGAGATCGTTCGGCGCAGATTGTACGTGACGCGCCTTTTGCAGACCTCATTCACGTTTAAAAAGAACTATAGGGCCGGCTCCCCGAGAGGAGTGCCGGCCCTGTACTTTTGTGGTCATCGTTACATCGATGGTCCAAGCCCGGTTCCGCCCATGCCGTCGTGCCCCACCAGCCTGATCGCGTCGCCGTCCTGAACCAGTGAGTCCTCGCTGGCGATCTTCTTATTGATGGTCACCAGGACTTTCTTTTCGCGAATGAGTTGGAGGAGATGTCGCAACTGAATGCCCTGACGCTGGATCACTTGGCGGACGGACATGGGGGAGGGCACTTCACAGGCAAGGTCCCGTTCGCCATCGGCGGTTTGAAGTTGGCCCATCAGCGAAATGGTGATCATGGTCGGACACTCCTCATCTTCAGTCGTACCTTTCGCCGGAGCGGCGGGGGCATTGTGCCCGTTGACTCCGTGCCGGTCGCCATCGATAATGCTCGGTTATGCCGTCGTTGGATATCCAGAATTCCGGGATGCCGGACCTGCAATTCGTTCTGTTCGTGTCGGCCCTCTGCACGGCTGATCTCACGACACTGAATGTGCCGCCGGAACTTCGAAACACCCTTTTCGACCGTTGTTGGGCGCTCATCCATACCGAGGCGCCTCCGACTGATCCCAAGGAGCGTGTGCTCGATCTTCGCGCGGGCACGGAATTGACGCTGGAAGCCTGTCTGTCTACGATCCGCTCCTTGCTGACGGACGCCGGCATTCGTACCCTAACCTGGGACCATCCGGTGAGTGAGCCAACCAGAGAGAGCACGCCGGCCGCGAAGCCGTTGATTGATCGGCTTGGGCAATTGTACCCCGATCCTCCTGAGATCGTCGATCCCGAACAACCGGCGTCGTCTTAGGTGGGCGAGACACGCGAGGCTGGCGGGAAAGGCGAGAAAGGTGCGATCCAAAGTTCGAAGTTCCGAAAACTTCGAACCTTGAGCCCAGGATCCCACCCGTATCGCGCATGAAAGACAGACAAGCGGACGAAAAGGAGCATTGTGCGGGTTATTACAACCGATATCCCAGGTGTATTGCTGATTGAACCGGATGTCTTCCGCGATCCACGGGGGCTCTTTCTCGAAACATACCATGCACGTCGGTACGCGGACGCCGGTATTCCTGGCCCCTTTGTTCAGGATAACTATTCACAGTCTATGCGGGGCACGTTGCGCGGGCTCCACTATCAAGAGCCGCACGCCCAGGGGAAACTCGTGATGGTGTCAGACGGAACCGTCTACGATGTCGTGGTTGATATCCGAAAGGGGTCGCCGAGCTTTGGCCGGTGGTATGGAGTGGAGCTCTCGGCGGAGAATCGGCGCCAAGTCTATGTGCCGCCTGGTTGTGCGCATGGATTCTGCGTGACCAGCGACCGCGCCTCGTTCCTGTATAAGTGCACGGACTATTATGCGCCGAGCGCCGAGCGGGGAATCATCTGGAACGATCCGGCCCTCGCCATTCCCTGGCCGGTTGCGATCCCCATCTTGTCAGCCAAGGACTGCATCTACAAATCCTTGGCCGAGCTGGAATCGGAGTTGCCACGGTATCGACCGGTCTGATGACGAGCTGCGAGGGTCCATTGATTCCACGCGGCTGGCTATGTTAATCACCGAGGGCATAGTGGTAAGATCCCGCTGACGGTAACGGCACGATTTCTTAGCATAGGGAGGAGGACGCAATGGGGAAAAGTTTAAAAGGAACTAAGAGCCACGACAATCTCAAGGGCGCATTTGCCGGCGAGTCCCAGGCCAATCGGCGCTATCTCTATTTTGCCCGGCGGGCTGACATCGAGGGCTTTCCTGATATCGGAGGGTTATTCCGCGATACGTCCGAGGCGGAAACAGGCCACGCGTTCGGGCACCTGGATTTCTTGAAGGAAGTCGGGGATCCGGCGACCGGGGTGCCGATCGGGAATACTGAAGCCAATCTGAAGTCGGCGGTCGAAGGCGAAACCTACGAGTACACACAGATGTACCCTGGCATGGCCAAAACGGCTCGGGACGAGGGATTTGCTGAACTAGCTGAATGGTTCGAGACGCTCGCCAAAGCGGAGCGGTCCCATGCGAATCGCTTCACGAAGGGGCTCGACAGCCTGAAGCAGCTCTAGCTCTGTTCTCTGTCTGACATTACGAGGGTGAGCTGGGGTGTCCCAGCTCACCCTTTGTGCGTTCCGATCTTGTATTCACAGGACCTCACAGGAGACAATGGGCACTGTGAATGGTCTGAGTCTAATCAATCCCATCGATCCCGCGCAGCTCCAGAAAACTACGCAGCGTATCTATGAAGTCTGTGATGGCTGCCGGCGCTGCTTCAATCTGTGTCCGTCGTTTAACACGCTGCTCGACGGCATCGATCGTTATGCGGGCGACGTCGCCAAGCTCACGCCCACCGATCACCATCGGATCGTCGATGAGTGCTATTACTGTAAACTCTGCTACAACCACTGTCCTTATACGCCGCCGCATCAGTATGCTCTCGATTTTCCCCGTTTGATGATCGCGTGGAAGACGCATTTGGCCGCGACGCGTGGGGTGGGCTGGCGCGATCGGTTGTTGATCAAGACGGATGCGATTGGTACTCTCGGGAGTCTAGTGGCGCCGATTGTCAATTGGGTGTTGGGCCTCCGATTCCTTCGGAGATTGATGGAATCGTGGGTTGGCGTGCATCGGGATCGACAGGTTCTGCAGTTTGCTCCGGAGACATTTATCCACTGGTGGGAGCGCCGAGGGGCAGCACAGGTTCCTGCCTCCGCGCCTAGGAAGGTCGCGCTCTTTGGGAGCTGCCTGGTCAACTATCAAGCGACTGATATTGGGAAAGCGACGATTCAAGTTCTCGAAAAGAACGGTGTGCACGTGGTGATCCCTGAACAGCGCTGTTGCGGCATGCCCTCGTTCGATATCGGCGATACAGCGGCCATTCAGAAAGCCGCCTCGGCGAATGTCGCGTCATTCTCGCCATGGGTGGAAAAAGGTTATGAGATTGTCGTGCCCGTACCCAGTTGCAGCTTGATGTGGAAACGGGAATATCCCGAGCTCATCGGTGGTGATGAGGTGCGGCGCGTGGCGGAGCGGACGTTTGATGTCTCTGAATACCTCATGAAGTTGAAGCGGGAGGGCGCCTTGGCCACAGACTTTCAGAAGAATCCCGGGCGCGTGGCCTATCAGGTTCCGTGCCACCTACGGGACCAGAACATCGGATTCAAATCCAAGGAGCTTATGGAGTGCGCCGGAGCGCAGGTCGAGGTCATTGAGAAGTGTTCCGGCCACGATGGCTCATGGTCTGCCAAGACGGAGTTCTTCCCCCTCTCGATGCTGATCGCGCAGAAGGCCGTTCGAGTGATTCAACAGACTCCGGCAGACCTCGTGGCCTCCGATTGCCCATTGGCGGGATTACAGCTGGATCAAGCCGGCGCCATGGCCCATGCCGGCGGCAGATCGACGAAACATCCGATTCAAATCGTGCGCGATGCCTATGGGTTGAGGTCGTAAAGGGTGAGGCGTGAGGGGTAAGGGGGGGTATGATAGAGGAGCGACACATTCGTGAGACGCGAGAAAGACGATGAAGCAACTCGTACAGGCTGATCTCTTGCCCGCAGCGGAATATGAACGGCAGCGGGAACAGTTTCGGTCGCAGATCATTGCGCTCAAGCAGCGGCGCCGGATTTCCGTCGGGCCGCTCATCACGCTCGTCTTCGAAAATCGTGAGACGTTGCGGTTTCAGACCCAGGAAATGATCCGGGTCGAGCAGATCCTCGATCCCCGCAAAGTCCAGGACGAGTTGGATGTTTATAATGCCCTTATGCCTGGGTCCGGGGAGGTGAGCGCCACGTTGTTGATTGAGATTACGGATCAGGAGCGGATGAAAGAATGGCTCGACGTATTTATGGGGCTCGATCATGGAGAAACCGTGGCAATCCGAGTCGGGACCGAGCAGGTCTTTGGAGAGTTCGAAGGCGGCCACAGCCATGAAACGAAAATCAGCGCCGTGCATTTCGTGCGATTCAGGCCGACCACGTCGATGATAGCTGCGTTCGCCGATTTGCGCCAGCCAGTTATGCTGACGGTACACCATCACGCATACCACGCCGAAGCGCCTGTTCCTGGGAGCATGCGTGAAGAGTGGCTCTTTGACCTGGGCGCATAAGCGCCCAGGAAAATGTTGAATGTGTAGTGTTGAATGTTGAATTGGAGTGCGGGGAACAAAGCATCGGACATTCTGTACGTTAAACATTCAACATTAAAATTATTAAACTATGTCTACCATTTTACTAACGAAACGTATCGAATTTGCGGCGGCGCATCGTTATAACAGATCTGAGTGGGATGAGGCCAAGAACCGAGCCGTGTTCGGCCCCTGCTACAACCCGCCGGCGCACGGACATAACTACATGGTCGAGGTGACGGTCTTAGGCGAGGTGGATCCGAAGACCGGCATGGTCGTGAATCTCTTTGATTTGAAGCGTATCTTGCTCAGTGTGCTCGAAGAATTTGACCATAAGAATTTGAACCTGGATACGCCCTACTTCGAGGACCGGATTCCCACATCTGAAAACATTGCACGGGTCCTCTGGACCAAGCTGGATACGCAAAAAGCCATCGGTACGCTCCACGCGATTCGGTTGTATGAGGATGAAGATCTGTACGCTGATATGACGACAGCGGGCGGGCTCAACGTTGCCAGCGTCACGCGCCGTTACTCGTTCACAGCGGTGCAGGATGGCAAGCCAGGCCCCGAGTGGGACTGCTTCGTGACGGTTAATGGCATCATTGATCCCGTGACCGGTATGGTGACGGATATCGGTGCCCTCAACCGTTTGGTTCAGGAAAAGGTGGCGCAGACGTTCGACCGTCATGAGTTTCGTCAGGCCTTCGGGACTCAGCCCGTGACCGGCGAGCAGCTGGTTGAACACATCTGGAGACAACTGGTCTCTTCTCTCTCTTCGGGAAGACTTTCGAATGTTCGTCTCGTTCTGTCCCGGGACCTGTCCTACGAATACGCAGGCTGACGGGTCTAACAGGAAGCTGAAACTGTCCGCCAGCGGCGTTCTCGCATCGCTCAACCCTCAACGGGGACCCGGCCGCCTCACCACTCGGCGGCGCGCACAGACTTGGTGCTCCTTATTCGTCGCACCGTGCGCCCCAGAGGGTACGCCTCCGGATCTTCGCTCGCTACGGCCTTGCTGGACGGCCTTTTTGAGCATCCTGTGGGGGAGGCGTTCTCCTTGATCCCAAGATGTGAAGGTAATCGAAGATCTGCAGTGCACAATATTTTTTCCGCAGCCTGCTAGGTGTGCTATGGCCACACGGTTGGTCTATTTACTGCTGATGGTGTGCCTCTCGTGGACGGCGGTGGCCTGGTCTGCCGAGGATGGGGAAGCGATCGAGAGGACCGTCAAAGAAGCCGCCATGGCAGGTGCGACCTTCTCAGAAACCAGAGACAAGCAAGCCGTGTTGAAGCTGTACACCAAGGACTATGTCGGTATTCAGGATGGCGAGACCGAGACGCGGGACTCAATCGAGAAATGGCTGTCGGACTACGAATCTGAACTCACCAATGGAAGCACCTTGCGCTTTATCGGTGCCGTGTCGAACCTGCATGTTCGGACGCCAGGTCTAACGGCTTGGGCTACCTACGACTACGTGTTTCAGGCGATCAGGAAAGGCGAACTCGAAGCGCAGGACTCTGGGAAATGCACCATACTCCTGCGCAAGGAAGGCGCAGCCTGGCTCATTCAGCATGAACACTGCTCCAGGGCGCAATCATCGCAATAAAGCCTGATTTCAGAGTGTAAGTTTAATGGCGGAGGGTGTAGCCTGTGGTGACTCGTTCCGTGCTTGGCGAGAACTATACGTAGATTTCGAGGTCGGTTCGGAATCAATCCTATTAATCCCTCCGAAGTATTCGCAAAAAAATAATTGGATAAGATGATCCGCGGCAGTGGTAGATGGGAGCCAGGTTGTTCTCGTATTCACATTGCTCTTATAAGCTCCCATAAAAATGTAGACATACCAGAAGGAGTATTCCCAGACATGACCGGTCTAATTTATGTGGAAACGGCACGAGTGGCCTGGCCCGGTTGAAATTCAACTAGGCCCGGCCACCCACGAACTCTTACCCTTTTACCCTACTGTGGCACAATTTCGTTGACAAAAGAGGTGCTGTACATACTTCCGCCAAGAATGGCCGAATTATGATGGTGAGCTTCATTCGTATCTCCAGCAAGAACCGAACTGTTCGGGCTCGTGACGCAGTTATGGGTCCCAGCGATAAGTGAGCCGTACGATACAAAAGAGTGCCCGACTCCTGTGACGATATTGTGCGAACCCGTTTCGGAACGATCGCTGCAACCATCTCCAACACCGTAGGGGAGGGAGCTGGTAGTTGGCACTTCATTGTACCCAACGATGAGATTGCCCAGGCCCTTGTAGCTGACACTAGTGATATTATCGGTAGCGCCAGACCCGCTCTGGACGTGGACGTTCGCGCCATGGAATATCACGTGAGGCCCCTTTAACCCGTTTACTGTATTTGGATTGACTGTTACGTATTTAGCCAATTCGGCAAGCACAGGGTTGACACTGCCTCCACCCGCGCCTGGCTGCTCGAGGGCGCTGAGACGAGTATTTGCAGCAGCGAGTTGAGACGACAAAGATGCTTCATTGTCGACCATCGCGGCCAAGCTGGCCTTCAAATTGTTGACCTCGGCCTGTAAAGCCTCAAGGGAACCAGGGATGCTGCCCTGGTTATGTTGATGCTCACGGTGATTCGCGAGCTTGTCACGAAGATGTTCAACTTTTGACCGTAGCTGCGCATTCAATAAACGGTGGCGCCCATCCCCATCTCGGTTCGATGATTTATCTGTCGCTCCCGACAGATTCGGTACAGTAAGTAACCCCATCATCAAGATACTCACGAAAGTGATCTTTCCATACTCTCTCATGGCACACCTCTTGTTTGATTGTGATGTAAAGCTCTGCTCATCACAGAAACGGCCTTTGTTGCCTGGGCCCTGAAGTGCGACCAGGTCTTGCGATTATTGCGAATTCTCCTCCTCTCTCGATCACTGGAAATGATCGCAAAGGGTGTGCCGTATAACAGCCCGGAGGCTCGATTAATTTCGCATAGTTACGGATTGCCCACATGAGATCGAGCGACAAACAACGCCGATTTGCGTCGAGGGAGGACAAAATTCGGACTGTGCAAAAATGAGCTTGCCAACGCTCTTTCGAAACCTCAACAGATTGTAGAAGTGTTTCCGTGGAACAATATGCAACTAAGTGTTAATATGTATAATAAGGACGGGGCTCGAACATCGGCCGAACGGGCGGTGCCAAGGCAATCTTAGAGCGAGGATGGATGTGGGAGACTCACCCGTAAGCTTCCCTGTCAAGGAGACAGTTTCAAAGGAGAACTTCCGGCGGTTTGTCGGGCGCTGAACAGGGACGGTGGCACCCGGCCCAAGGTGGCATGGGGGCGCTCCTCATTGTACTCCTGCATCCACTGCGCACTGATCTCCCGCACCTGATCCAGCGACTCGAAGACATACGCATCAAGCACTTCATGGCGCACTGTCCGATTGAACCGTTCGATGAAGGCATTCTGGTTCGGCTTGCCTGGCTGAATATACCGCAGAGCGATCTCACGATCCGCACACCAGGTCGCAAAGCGGTCGGCGAGGAATTCCGGGCCATTGTCGAGCCGAATGGCCTGCGGTTGGCCTCGCCAGGCCGTCACTTGTTCCAGCACCCGAATCACTCGCTCGGCGGGCAAGGAGGTATCGACTTCGATCGCCAAGACTTCCCGCACCCCTTCATCGAGAATATTCAAGGTCCGAAACCGCCGCCCGCCATACAATGTATCACTCATGAAGTCGAGCGCCCACACGACATTGGGCTGTGGGATCACGTCCATCGGGTGCACCGGCCGGACCGGCAGCCGCTTCTTGGTCCGACGCGGCAGGTTGAGCCGGAGTTGGCAGTACACCCGCCACAGGCGCTTATGGTTCCAGCGATGTCCGGTGAGCCGCAACCGGTCCACGTATTTCCAGAACCCCCAGCGGGGTCTGGTGGCTCCCAGGGTGGTCAGGGCCTCAATCACCGGCGCATCTCGCCGGGCCCAGTCCACGCCGGGCCGGTAGTACGTGGCTCGCCCTAGGCCCACTGTCTGACACGCCCGTCGAACCGGGAGCCCACTCGCCGTGACCAAATGGGTCACGGCTTCCCGGCGTTCGACGGGCGTCAGAGTTTTTTTCGATCAGGTCCTTCAGCGCGGCGTTCTCCAGTGCCATGTCGGCATAGAGTCGTTTGAGTTTGCTGTTCTCGTGCTCCAGCTCTTTGAGCCGTTTGATGTCGGACGCCTCCACCCCCCCCCATACTTGGCTTTCCACTTGTAGTAGGTGGCGGAGCTGATCCCGTACTTCCGCCAGATCTCGTTGACGGGCCGGCCCGCATCGGCCTCCTTCAGAATCGACACGATCTGCGTCTTGGTAAATTTTGACTGTCGCATGAGAACCTCCTGGCTGGTGGCTATTGTGCCAGAAAGTTCTCCTTATAGACCGTCTCAGATTCGGGGAAGCTTACGCACCTTCTCTCTGCCAAAGTCGGTGAGGAGGAACTACTTTATTAAATGATCCGTAATCAGCGCGGCGAGTTCGGCCGGCTCCACCACCCCTTCACGGGTCAGGAGCAGCTTGCCATTGGAAAAGAAGTGGGTTGTGGGGTAGGTCTCGAAGGTGTGGCTCTTCTTAATCTCGCGGCAACGGCCTGGGACATGCATCTTAGCCTTGCCGAATTTCACGTCGGGAAACTTGGCGGCGGTCTCTTCCAGGATCGGGTCGTAGGCTTTGCAGGGCTCACAGGTTGCGAGACCGTAGGCGACGATCGATGCGGGCGCGTCGGTGAATTCCTTGTAATTTTCGTCTCTGACGTCTTCGACGATTCCAGTCATAAAGTCGTAAAGTCAAAAGTCCGAAAGTCAGAGAGCCTCAACGTGCAGACTTTCGACTTTCGGACTTTCTGACAGAAATTAGCTGAGCTTCGCGAGGGCTGCGAGGATGTCCTTGTCTTCCCGCGCCACCTTGATTTCCTGGACCTTTGCGTAAGCGACCTTGCCGTTCTTGTCAACGATGACGGTCGCACGCTTCGAGCAGTTCAAGGGCTCGAAGTAGAGGCCATAGCTCTTCGCCGTGGTCCGATGCACGTCCGACAGCAGCTGATGCTTGAGGTCCATGGAATCAGCCCACGCCTTGTGGGAGAAGAAGCTGTCGCAACTGACGCCGAAGAGTTCCGCGTTCGCCGATTTGAACTTGGGGAAGTCGTCGGTCAAACACTTATTTTCGCCCTGACATACCGGGCTCCAGTCCAGCGGATAGAAGCAGAGCACCACATTTTTCTTGCCACGATAGTCGCTCAGCTTCACGTCCTTCTGATCCTGATCCTTTAAGTTAAAATCCGGTGCGGTATCGCCCACCTTGATTTCTGCTGCTACGTCGCTCATCTGTATGCCTCCTTCACTGGGTTTAGTCCGGCCTCTGACACTGTCGTATGTGTTTTTACCGTGCGGGTTGAAACCTTGTCAACGGCCCTGAAGGCCTAGAAGAGGCCTGGTCGGCCCATAACCAGACAATAATACTGAGAAACTATGGTAACGGCCGAATTTCACGAAAACTCAGCATGCGTCCGGCTGGTGCAGCGGTGCGGTGGTTGGTAATCTCAATGCTCTGGCCCAAGAGTCCTACACGGATATGGCTTCCGACTTTTGGCGATTGTCCAGACCTGGTCAATTCGTCTGCCGTTTCTCTGAGGAGATCGCGGACAGGCTGGTCTGGAAGGCCGGGAGGAAGAAATATTTCGAGTTCATCCACCCCGAACTTGCTAAGGCCAAGGGTGTAGCACCAATTCCGATGGTTTTGCTCATCGTCGCCCTGCATGATCGGGATGTGATCGTCGACGACGAAGTGGGTGAGGGGAAGATCCTGCCAATCCGACGGGTTCAGGTACTGGTTGGTGGTGATGTCATGGGCTGTGCCTTGAGTGAGGAGGGTGAGGCCCTTGGCGAGTCGCGCGGCAAAGAGTATCGTGTCCGGCATGTCTCGCGGGGTTGCAAGGGAAGGCGCGATTGCGCCCATCACGTCGTGCTCCCAAGCCAACTGCTTCATCACGTCGGCGACGTGGCTCATTGGCAGCGGCATCACGACATGGGCCGACCAGGGGCCGTGAGTCGCTTGCCAGGATTCTGCTGAGCCCGCTTCGTGGCGAATGGTCAGCGGCCCGCCGTATTCCCGTTCGTACCAGGTCTTAAGTTCGTCTGTGGCCGGCGCAGCCCCCCGGTAGCCGACAAAGTAGAGCGGGGGACGGCGGGCGGAAGGTTTGGGGGTTTTCTTCCTGATTCTCATCGCGGCAGGGGAGGCTATTTGCTGGATTTGCGGGCCTTGCGGCGGTCATCCGGGTTGAGGAGCCGTTTGCGAATGCGAAGACTCTTCGGCGTGACCTCAACCAGTTCATCCGGGCCGATATATTCGAGTGCGAATTCCAATCCCATTTCCCGTGGCGGCGTGAGGACCAACGCTTCATCGGTGCCTGACGCCCGCATGTTGGACAGGTGCTTTTCTTTACAGACGTTGACGTCCATATCTTCGTCCCGGCTGTTCTCGCCGACGACCATCCCACGATAGACCTCCACGACAGGGCCGATAAACATGGTCCCCCGTTCTTGGGTCATGAAGATGGCATAGCCGGTGCTGGTTCCGTCTTCGTGTGCGACGAGTGACCCGTGTGTCGCCACCGCGAGGTCGCGCTCCTCCACCGGTTCGTACGCGACGAAGACATGGTGCATGATGATGGTGCCGCGAGTCTTGGCGACCAATAGGTTTTTGAGCCCCATGATGCCGCGGGTGGGGATATGGTACTCCAGGTGCATTTCGCTCGGTCCGGCGTCGGAATGGATGAGTCGCATGTGGCGCAATTCGCCGCGGCGTTTGCCGAGCTCTTCAATCACGGTGCCCTGATAGGTTTCCGGCACCTGGATGGTCAGTTCCTCATAGGGTTCGAGGACTTTGTCACCCTCCCGGTGGACAATCACTTCCGGTTGCGAGACTTGCAGTTCGTATCCTTCCCGGCGCATTTGCTCGATGAGGACGCCGAGATGCAGCTCCCCGCGGCCGGCCACGAGGAACTTATCCGCACTATCCGTCTCGCTCGCGCGCAACGACACGTTGGTTTCGAGTTCTTTGAAAAGTCGATCGCGCAAATGCCGCGAGGTCAGGTACTTGCCTTCCCGCCCGGCGAACGGGCTATTATTCACGGAGAAGGTCATCTGGACGGTCGGCTCGTCGACCGTGACTCGGGTCAGTGCGACTGGATGTTCCGCGTCCGCAATCGTATCGCCGATGCTCACCTCGTCCAGGCCGGCCACCGCGACGATTTCTCCTGCCTCGGCCCGTTCCACATCCGTCCGTTCAAGGCCGGAGTAGACCGCAAGGTCTGACACTTTTCCAGGGGACTGTGCGCCATCCTTTCCGAGTACGGTCACATTCTGCCGACGGGCGATCGAACCGGACTGAATCTTCCCCACGCCCATCTTGCCTTTGTAGAGGTCCTGAATCAGAGAGAGGACCAGGATCTGGAGCGGCGCGTCGGCGTCGATGGCCGGTGCGGGAATCTTTTCCAGCACAGTGTCGAGGAGCGGCGTAATGTCCGTGCCGGGCTTATTCACGTCGAGCGTTGCGGTCCCCTTAATGGCCGCCGTATAGACAATCGGGAAGTCGAGTTGCTCGTCCGTGGCGCCGAGATGAACAAACAAGTCGAAGGTCCGATTTACCACGTCATCGATCACCGCATCCGGCCGGTCGATCTTGTTGATGACGACAATGGCTTTGTGGCCGAGCGCTAAAGCTTTCCGCAACACGAAGGTCGTTTGCGGCATGGGGCCCTCTTTCGCATCGATCAAGATGAGGACGCCGTCCACCATGCGCAGGGTCCGTTCGACTTCACCGCCGAAGTCGGCGTGGCCCGGCGTATCGACGATATTGATCTTCACGCCCTTGTAGATGACGCTGGCGTTCTTGGCCCGGATGGTGATTCCACGCTCACGTTCCTGGTCCATCGAGTCCATGATCCGTTCGCCCATATCGTCGATCTTGCGATGGACATGGGTCTGACGGAGTACGGCGTCGACCAGTGTCGTCTTGCCATGGTCAACGTGGGCGATGATCGCGATATTCCGAATATCGCTCCGACGTTCTTTCGGTTCGAGTTGCGTTGTGACGGGAGATTCTGATGTGGCTGTCTGATCCATAGATATTGCTGCATGCTCCAAAAAAAAGACGCCCAGGAATCCAGGCGTCGTGCGGAGTATACCCGAAGTATGATGTCCGGCACAAGCGATGCCAACAGGAAGATGCAGAGGCTGGCACGCCAGCATCGGTTTGAATCTTGAGTTTTGAGGGCCCCCACGGTATGGTGACCTTGGTATTTTTCTCAGGAATCCAAGCCTCCTTTGAGGGTAACCCTGCGTAACCATGATGGATCAGCCGATACAACCACAAGATACGCTTCTTCAACCACCGCCTCCTCGCTCCTGGCGCTGGTGGCAAATCTCGCTCCTAGGCCTAGGGGCGGCAGTCTTGATAGGGGGGCTGTCAGTGGGTGGGTTGATTTGGCACTTCTCCAACGATCTTCCCGTGTTGGAGCAGTTGGGGGCGTATCAGCCAAGCCTGGTGACTCAGGTCTATTCGAGTGATCAGCAGCTTATCGGTCAATTTTTCATCGAGCGTCGCATTCTAACCCCGGTGGCAGACGTTCCCGAACGGTTACGACGGGCGGTCATCGCGGTCGAGGATGTCCGGTTCTTCGAACACCCCGGCCTCGACTATATCGGCATGCTCCGTGCCGCCTGGACGAATGTGCGCCGAGGGGGCAAGGTCGAAGGGGCCAGCACCATTACCCAGCAGTTGGCGCGGTCGCTGTTCCTCTCGTCCGAACGCACTTTCGACCGCAAAGTCCGCGAGTTAATTCTGGCCTACAAGATGGAATTGGTCCTGACGAAAGAGCAAATTCTCGAACTGTATTTGAATCAGATTTACTTCGGGCAAGGTGCCTATGGTGTCGCCTCAGCGGCTCAAACGTATTTTGGAAAAGATCTTTCCTCCCTCACGATTGGAGAGTCAGCGTTTCTGGCAGGACTTCCGAAATCGCCGAACCATTACTCGCCCTTCAAGGCCTACGATCTCGCAAAGAAGCGACAGGAGCATGTGCTGGCTCGCATGGAAGAGGCGAAGTTCCTCACCACGGCAGAACGCGAACAGGCTGCAGCGGAGACACTCAATTTCCGTCGTCCCGGTGGTGTGCAGGCTGCGCCCTACTTTGTGGAGTATATCCGACAGTTGTTGGTCGCTAAGTATGGCGAAGCGATGGTGTACAAGGGCGGGCTCAAGGTCGTTACGACATTGAACATGGAGATGCAGAAGGCTGCTGAAGCGGCCTTTGCGGCCGGCCTGCGCGAACTGGATAAGCGCCAAGGGTGGCGTGGCCCGCTCCGAACGGTAGATGTGACTGCGCCGACCCCGCCTGTTGTTGCAACGGCGACTGACCAGGCGGTGAAGATGGGAGACTATCGCGAAGGGTTCGTCACCAAAGTGGCGAAAGACCACTATCTGGTGCAGATCGGTACGACGGTAGCCAAGCTCGCTTTTGACGATATGGCCTGGGCGAATCGCCGTCTGACCGGGCCGGATACGGCGAAGGATATCGTCGTCAATCTGAATCTCAAGCACGTGCTGAAGCCCGGTGATGTCATTGAGGTGATGGTGAAGAAGCTGGATCATGGCATCGTCCATGTGCAACTGGAACAGACTCCTCTCGTCGAGGGAGGGTTGATTGCGCTGGAGCCCGGCAAGGGGGCCATTCGGGCCATGGTCGGAGGCTACGATTTCGGTCGCAGCGAATACAATCGGGCCGTGCAGGCCCACCGCCAGCCCGGGTCCGCCTTCAAGCCGATCATCTACGCGACGGCCATGAGCCAGGGGATGAGCCCCGCGTCGGTGATCCTCGATGCGCCGGTTGTCTACGAGCAGGAACAGGATGAGAAATCGTGGAAGCCGGAGAACTATGGAAGGAAAATCCATGGGATGGTGAGTTTACGGGATGCCCTGGCGCACTCGCACAATCTGGCGACAGTCCGGCTGCTGGATAAGGTTGGCGTAAAGAATGTGATTGAATTTGCCAAAGTGGTCGGGATCACCAGTCCGCTGGCGGCAGATCTGTCGCTGGGGCTGGGCTCATCCTCCGTCGGGCTGATGGAACTGACCTCCGCCTATGGCGTGTTCCTTAACCAGGGGAGCCGTGCGGAGCCGTATGTGATCCTGTTCGTGAAGGACAACGCAGGGAATGTGCTTGAGCAGGCGGAACCGCAAGCACTGGCGGTGATTTCCAAAGAAACGGCGTACTTGATCACGAACATGATGGAAGACGTGATCCAAAAGGGGACCGGTCTGGCGGCCAAAGTGATCGGGCGGCCGATTGCGGGGAAAACCGGGACCACGGACGAGTTTATCAATGCGTGGTTTATCGGCGGTGCGCCGAACTTGGTCACGGGTATCTACGTCGGGTTTGACGATCGACGATCACTCGGCGAGAAGGAATCGGGGGCGCATGCCGCGCTGCCTATTTGGATCAATTTCATGCGGGACGCGCTCAAGCCGCTACCGGTCATGGCCTTTATCATTCCGGAAGGCGTCACGTTCGTCAAGGTCGATCCGGCGACGGGGTTGCTCGAGGGCGAGGAAGGACAGCCTAGTACCGTCGAACTCTTTACCAAGGGCAGTGAGCCGACTCAAGCGACTCAGCGCCGAGTGGGCCCGATTGATTTCTATAAACTCGATGAAATTCCCGAGGGGACGCTCTAGCCCCCGCCGTCAGTCGATCGGTTTATTTTTTGCGCAACTGCCCGCAGCTCAACTCTCAGACCTTCGATCTCGCGCTGTAACCGCTCGATCGATTTGACTCCCGCAACTTCAGCCCGTTCGTCCTCGGCATCTCTGCCTATGAAATAGGAGGCCAACGTTGCCGTCACATAACCGAACACGGCAAAGGCATACAGTGCGAGGAGCAGGCACAGGATGCGGCCTTCCGGAGTGCGCGGCCAATAGTCCGATCCCATCGTCGTCATGATCATAGCCGTCCACCAAAGAGCAGCGCCGTAGTCGTTCAAGCGAGAAGGGCCCGAGCCCGCCGAGACGGGCTCTTGACCCATGGAATCGTAATCTCGCTCAAAGATATACATGCCTGCGGCGCCGGTGAGTGTGACGAGCAATGTCAGTATCATGACGTAGGCGAACCCTCGCCGCTTCATGCCGGCGCCGAGTGCCCGCATCCCTCGATTCAGAGAGCTGACGACCCGAACGAGCTTCAGTCCCCTAGCAGCTCTCGCCATCCGCAAGGCTCGAACCACGCGAGCCATACGAAAGATCCGCAGCGCCGGCAGTGCCAAGCCGATCACCGTGAGCCAGTTCTCTTTAAAGTACGCAATTTTGTGTGGAGCGAGGATGAGACGCACGAGGGCATCCAGAATAAAGATGATCCAGATCAGCGTGCCGATGCCTTCCAACACAGGCCCAGCGCCCCACATCGCCTCGACGATCACCAGTCCAAGCCACACGAACGCGAGAATCAGCATCGGCGTCTCGAGCCATCGCTCAAGGTCGTGTAAGACTTTTCGGCGTTCCGTCTCCACCGCGCGACTGTCTGGGTTCATAGCCATGCCTCTCGATTAATTACGTTGGCCCCTCGGGATTCCCACTACCGAACGTTCCATGTATGTTCTATAATGCGCGCCACTGTCCCCGTGGCGATATAGGAACACAGATCATGAACCATTCAATCCGCATCGTTGTACCATTCCTTCTCCTTCATTTCATCCTTCTGTCTGGATGCCTTTCACCGATCGCCATGCATCAAGCCGTCTTGTCCTACGATCACACCGTGACACAGGTCAGCAGCGAACAATTGCTCCTGAACATCGTCCGAGCGCGCTATCATCGTCCGGTGCATTTCACCACGGTCTCCAGCGTGTCCGCGACATTCGATTTTCGCATGACGGCCGGCATCACTCCACCGGCGGGAGAGACCCGAGGGCTGGTTGCGCCGCTCTTCAGCACGACAGTGGCAGAAAATCCGACCGTCACCATTATTCCCATGGACGGAGAAGAATTTGAGCATCGCCTCTTGACTCCGTTGGAAGAATACCGATTCCTCGCGCTTCTGGAGCTCGGCAGTGATTTGGGAATGGCGCTTCGGATGATGGGCGCCGACATGCGACTTGAGACAGAGACGGGGTTGGTGGTGTTGAAGAATGATCCAGGCATCCCCCATGAATACGAGGAATATCGGCGTCGAAGTCTCCATCTCAGTGTTCTGCATCGCAAGCATCAACTCTTCCTCGAATCCGTGATGGTCGAACAAGTATGGGAAGGAATCATGGAGAAGGGGCCGTCGCCGGACGATGTCCTCCGTGCTCTAGACAAGGGCTATCGATGGAGAAAAACCGGGGACCATCGGTACGCGCTCAATAAATCTCGGGTCTTACTCTCCAATTATGAAGCCGAACGGCGACCTGAGGGACGCGGCGATCTGTTCAAAAATCTTTTAGATTGGCCGCCCAATGAAATCCTTGTCGATATCCGGCCGGAATATCCTGGGGGAGAATTTGCGTTTCAGGGCCGCATCAGTATGCGAAGCTTCAATTCCGTCTTGCAGTTTCTTGCCAGGGGCATGAGTGATCGTCCGGAGTATGCCGTTGACCAAGATCTCCGAACGGGTCCGGTGCAGGTCAATCCTCCCCACACCCTTCAGATCACTGAGTCCGATGCGCTGCCGCGGGACGCCGTCTTTTCCGTGAAATTTAACGACCGTTTTTACTCGGTCGAGGAAACGCCGCTGGCTACAGGAGAAGGCGCGAATTGGAACCTGAAGGCGTTCAGCATGTTGTATCAGCTCTTTCAGATGACACAAAAATCGGTCCTGGCTTCCGTGCCCAGCATCGCGATCGCCAAATGATGGTTCCCACCAACGTGGTGATGGTGGGGGCCACATTCGTAAAATTCTGCGCCGCATGGATCAGGCGGTGAGCGGATTTTTCAGCGGTCGGTTTCTTATCGGGTTGCTGACCGCGGGGATGTGCGCGGGAGGTTGGGCTCTAAGCGTCATGAATCACACGGGCTAGTCCGTCAGACCCGCAACTCCAGCATCTCCCTGAGTGTCTGTTCAATATCCTCCGATGAGGTGAGGAGGCTTGGCGCCACCCGCGCATATTGCGTCGCATAGGGCGTGACACTCCCGATGATCTTTTTGTGCCGAAGCCGCTCGATCAGTTGGCGTGGCGTCATCCCTGCCACTTCAAAGCAGACGATGCCGGACGACAGGTCTTGCGACATCGGCGTGTGCAACGTGACATGCGGCATTTTTGCCAAGCCCTGCTTCATCTGCTGATTCAGTTCGTAGATTCGTTGGGTCACGCGAGCCTTGCCGATCGCTCGATGGAATGTGAAGGCCTCGTCGAGCGCCCATCGGTGCTCGAAGGAATGAAATCCTCCCGGAGTTATATAGACGGACTTCGGTAAGTCCTTCGGCGGGCTGAGCTTCATCCAGATATCGTAAGCTCGGGTGTTGAAGGTGGGAATGATGGGGTTGGCCACAGGCCAGGCCCGCTGATGCCCCCAGACCAGGCCGGTGCCTCGTGGGCCGAACATCCATTTGTGCGTCCCTGCGACCAGGAAATCGCACCCTATGTCGGAGAGGCGGAAATCTTCAACACCCAGGGCATGGACCCCATCCACGCAGAAGATCACGCGATCCTGCTCCGCGCGGGATTCGTTCAGTGTGTGAATCGCCTGGGCCATCTCCTGGATCGGGAGCTTCAGCCCGGTGCTCGAATGGACCCAGGTCACCGCCACGATACGGGTGTTGGGTCTGATGTTCCTGACCAGGTTGTCGAGTAATTCAAGGCGCGACACAGTCTTGAGAGAATGATAGAGCGGAATCTGGCGTATCGCGGCCCCGGTACGTTCTGCACGAAGCCGCAAGGACGTTTCGCTTGCATAATGATCGTGCAGGGTGGTGAGGATTTCCTGACCTTCGCGCAGGGTGAGGCCACCATAGAGGAGTCCCAACCCCATCGTTGTGCTATCGGTCAGGGCAATCTCCGTCGGATCGACCGCAAGATAGTCCGCCGCGGCCCGCAATACAGCTGCCTCCTGTTTTTCTTCGTGCTCGACCCAATAGCCAATAGGATCCGCGTCCAATCCGCGCCGGTGCCGTTCGAT
>JAENWB010000005.1:0-28299 GCA_016650275.1 Nitrospiraceae bacterium
CTTCTGCTGCAGGGTTGCCTCGCAGGAGCCTGGGTGGCACTGGTGTCGGTGGATTCAATGACGAGCAGCAACGTGACCTTTGGGCCGTTCGAGCAATCATGGGTGGCACAGCAGGACCAATCAAGCGATGTTGTCCAGAATTCGAAAGTGACGAGCGTGGCAGTCCTTCCGGTTGAGGGCGATCCAGAGATGGGCGCTCGGCTTGCCACCTTGTTGCAGCAGGAAACTGCGTTGCGTGTCGAAGTGCCGACGAGCATCGCGGCCGGAGTCACCGCAGCCGATCCGCGTTCGGCACAAGACGATGATGCAGATCGCAGTACCTTAGCCAAAGAAGTCACGCGGGACTTGGGTGTCGATACTGTTCTCGTCAGTCGCGTTGCCGCCGGTTTGCCCTCGCACCCGAGCGACTGGGGGCGGAAAGCAGAGGGCTCACGTCGCCTCTATCTATACCTGATAACTCGCGACGGCCATCTGCTCTGGAAGGATGAACTGCCCTTCACGCTGGTACAAGGCTCCAGATCGCCTCAGGAAGCATCCATGCAGACCGATCTCAGCGATCACGTGATGCAGCATGTCAAAGAACTGCGCCTTGATGAACTTGGCTATCTACCGAAGAAAACCTTGTATAGGATCCCGAAAAAAGTAGGCACTCTCACCCGCTAGCCCTTCTTGCAGCGCTTCCCTTCCTCCGGTACAGTCTGACTCCTTCATCCATCTCGGAGCCTCTGTTCTCCATGACGTTGCTCGATGTGCCATTACCGGCTCGTCTGCAGGAAGAATTTGGCCTGTCGATGAAACGACTCCTGGGCGATCTCTGCCTGGATTTGGAAAGCCAATATGCAGACGTCGTAGAATCGTTGGCCTTGCCCGTGGCCTACTTCCGATTCCTTGGGCAAGCGCTCGAGCGGGATGCGTACGCTCATTGGAAAGTCGTCGGCTGGATCGAAGCGCTGAACGACCTGGTCTATTTCATCGACCTGCTGCAGCAGATCCGGGCGGAGCAGAAGCCTCGTGAGTTCGCGGCGCAGTTGTTTGCCGAGTGCGAAGAGAAGTTCTTCGAAAACAGTTATCTGGACGATCTGTTTCCACGCGGGGTCTCCCAGGCCTCGGGACTCGAGCGGCGACTGAAAGAACTCTGTACGCGTCTTACTCAGGAGCTGACACAGGAATCCCTCTGCCTCGTTCCGGGGCTTCCGATGCTATGGTGCGCCTCTCGCAAGCTTTCGTCCTGGACTGTAGTGGCATATTTCGGTGGCAACGTCGAACGAGCCGAGATGTTGGGAACGATGGCCGTTGGGATGGAAGGCGCTATCTACGAGGCTCCTCCCTCGGTGAAGAGAGCCCTCAAACAATCGTCCGGCCAGGCAACCATTCTAGTCCGGCCGCAAAAGCTGTCCCTGAAGATCGGACGAACTGTGACGCCTCTATGCACGATGAGAGGTCATCGGTTGGAGTGGTGCTGGACGTATCGGCAGCCAGTCGCGGGAATGGAGACTCGCGCTGGGGCCGTCACAGTCGGACCGACGCTGGTCTACGGGAAGGATCGCCAGCCTCGTACGGTGGCCGCCACCTCAGCCGACCAAGTCGCGCGAATCGGGCGAGCCTGGACCATCATTCAAGAGGCCTGGCCGGGAGGACAGGAGGTGCTTGCGCTCTTGACTGTTCGGATTATTCCGCTCAAAGCTAAGGGCGTTGTCAGCTTCAGTTACCGTCACAGGCCGGGGCTCTCCTTTATCAACTGTTTCGACCGGGATAATCTCGATCTGATCGACGACCTGATCCATGAGAATAGCCATCATCATTTAAATCTTTTATTGCGCAAACAGATTCTCTATCACGGGGATCGTAATCAGCAGATCTTTTATTCCCCCTGGCGCCGCAGCCTGCGTCCACTCAGAGGCATTCTCCATGCGGCCTTTACGTTTACGATGGGAGCGATGCTCTTCGAACGACTCTCGAAGTGGGCCTCCAGGCCTGGTGGATCGGCTCGATGGAAACAAGCAGGGCTGACCCAGCGCGATCTGCAGCGAGCTCGGTTTCGTTGTCTCGAAGAAGTGGAATCGGTTCGCTACTCGATCCAGGATTTGGAATATGCCAGTTGGCATCTCAAGTGGCTCACCGGCTCAGGCCAGAGGCTGGTCAAGCAGTTGGCGGAGACGATCGAGCATGTCGAACAGAACATCGCCATCCACAGAAAAGTAGTCCTCTCCTCCAAATTCGGCCCAGCCCTCCGTAGGCATGTGAAGGAACTCCAGCAAGCCCGCCAAACCTACGGACCAGTACAGCTTAGTAAAGCGTGACATTTATCTAAGGATTAGAAACTGTTCCAGGGGTACTTTGGAAATGGACAGCATTTCCGATGGTCATGACTTTTATAGGTGAGGCATGAGATGAAAAGCGTAATCGCGTATGATCTCAAGGGCGTCGATGCCACTCTTGACCATGCGCATGATCGATGCTTTGAACAAGATAGGGTGAGGAGAGACGATAAAGTGAAGGCTGTTTCTATCTATGATTTTCAGCAGCCGTTAAGGTTCGACGATAACGTCCACAAACGCCGGCACACTATCTGCCCCCTTCTTATCCGTCACCCTCAGCTTAAACCGGTAGGTCCGTTGCTCCGACAGGGTCGGCGCGAGAAACGACGGTTCTACGTTATCCACGTCCAGCAGTGCGATCTTGCTGCCTCGTACCTGACTCCACGCATAGTACAGTGCTTCGCCTTCCGCATCCCGGCTCTTCAACCCACTCAACTTCACCTTCGTTCCAGCTTTGACCGATTGGCGTGGTCCAGCATCCGCGACTGGGGGCTCATTCGGTTCGTCGTTCACGTTCACTTCGATGTCCAGGGTGGCGTATTTGCCGCGGTTGGCAACAGTAAGTTTCATTTTGCCGTTGCCCATGATTTGGAGCAAGCCGTTCGTGAGGACCTTGATGACCTTGGCATTGGAAGACTCATAGCTCGTTCCGGTTGACGGGGCGCTGATCCGGCGAGTCACTCCATCGGCGAAGTCGCCCACGACCGGCAACTCGAAAATCTTGCCCAGGGAATCGACGTGACCGTATGCAGAGGATTGCCCTGCCCGACCGAGCTGCAGAGGTTTGTCGGTTTCGAAGCCGATAGCGGTCAGCGCGGTGCCTGGCTCCACCTGCACGACAATTTCATCGAAGATGGATCTGGTGCTCAATCGTCCGCGTGAAATCTCCGCTACAGCCAGCAAACGCATGGGTCCGATACCGTCTTGAGGGATATGCAGTGTGCCGCCGAAGGCCGGATCATGGTCGGCGAGTCCGATCAGTGCCACCGGCGCAACGATCGATCCCGTGGCTGTGGTGTCCTCCTGTCCTACCAGGGTGTCATCCTGCTCACCATACCAATAGTAGCGGACCTGTATGATGCCGGAATCTTTGCCGAGGTCCACACGGGCTGTGACGGTTGTGCCTGATGTCAGCTTCTCCCCTTCTGCCGGTTCAAGGATCTTGAACGCGAGCGCCTGCTGCGCCGGAAGCACAAGGCACGCAAGGCAAAAGGTAAAAATACAAAGGTAAAAACTTAATCCCAACTTATTCCTTTTACCTTGTACCCTTTTACTTCGCACGGTCACCGCTTCAGATGAAAGGGCACATCGGTGAGGATGACACGCTCTTTGAACAGCAGCGCCGTCTTGAGGAGCAGCGCGCGTTGGTTGTGCAGGATGCTCTGCCACCAATGGGCGGGAAGAATCTCCGGGATCACGACGGTCACCCAGATGTCGGGTTCCTTTTCCAGAATTTCTTCGATGTAGTCGAGCAAGGATCTCATGACAGAGCGGTAGGGAGAGGGGAGGGCGATCAAATTGACGCCACAACCCCATTGGGCCCACTGGATTTGTATGCGTGCCGTGGACTCCGGATCCACGTCCACCATCACCGCTCGAATCTCGCCGGCACGACTGCGTGCGTAATCGACCGCTCGAATGACCGCTTGATTGACGCCATTGATGGGAACAATGATGATATTGCGGCGTGGAAGCGGAGGACGGTGATCACGCGTGAGGGCGATCTGTTCAGAGACGGCTTTGTAGTGAGAGCGGATCGAGCGGAACATCCAGACCAATACGAGAATAAGGAGGAAGACGATCCAGGCGCCGTGGGTAAACTTGGTGCCGGCAATGATGATGGTGGCAATGCCGGTCGTGACGGCGCCTATGCCGTTCACAACAAGTTGTTTTCGCCAATGAGGCCCCTTCTTGGTCAGCCATCGGTGCACCATGCCGGCTTGGGCAAACGTGAAGGAGATGAACACGCCGACTGCGTATAGCGGGATCAAGGCGTGCGTGTCGCCGTGAAAGAGGATCAGGAGGAAACAGGCGAAGATCCCTAAAATGATGATCCCGTTGGAGAACACCAAGCGGTCGCCGAATGTTGCCATCTGACGGGGCATATAGCCGTCGCGGGCCAGGATCGAAGCGAGATGGGGGAAGCCGGCAAAGGCGCTGTTGGCGGCAAGGACTAACAGCAACATCGTCCCAATCTGAAGCGCGTAGTACAGAGCCCCGTTGCCAAAGGTGAGACGTGCTAATTGAGAAACGACCGTCTCATCCGGTTTGGGCAGAATTCCATAGTGGTAGGCCAGGAAGCTGATCCCCATAAATAAAGCCGCCAGAACCAGTGACATATGAATCATGGTGGTCGAGGCGTTCTGAGACTCCGGCCGACGAAAGGCTTTCACGCCGTTCGAGATCACTTCCATTCCAGTCACGGCCGAACAGCCGGCGGCAAATGAGCGTAGGATTAAGAATAGAGTCAGTTCTTCGACCGCCGTCCGGTGGTCTGGCGACACCGAAACGCCTTGTCCGAACAGAGCCTGGATACTTCCGATCACCACCATCACTCCGAGGGCGCCGATGGCAAAGTAGGTGGGAACAGCGAAGAATTTCCCTGACTCCCGCACGCCGCGAAGATTCATGACGATAATGAAGACACTCGCGACAAGCCCCAAGGCTTCGCGATGCGCAAACAAACTTGGTACGGCGGAAGTCAGGGCCGCGATACCGGCTGCGACGCTGACGGCCACAGTGAGAACATAGTCGATCATTAACGCAGCCGCGGCGATCAGCGCCGGCAGTTCCCCCAAGTTGTTGCGGGATACAATGTAAGCCCCGCCACCCTCCGGATATTCGTAGATAATTTGGCGATAGGAAATGGTCAGGACGACGAGGAGAAACAGAATCGCAAAACTGACAGGAATGGACCAGGCAATGGCGGCGGTTCCTGCAAGGACCAGCACCAACAAGATTTCTTCTGTGGCATAGGCGACGGAAGAAATCGCGTTTGAGGAAAAGATCGCGAGAGCGAGGGTTTTCGACAGCCGTTCGTGTGCTGCCTGAGCGCTCTTGAGTGGGTCGCCAACCAGCCAACGCTTCAGAAGCATAGTCTCCATTATCGCATATAAATGGAGGTGTGCACATCGAAGAAGAAACTCTCAGACATCAGAGGCCGAAAACCTCACTCGTCTATGTGACGTGGGATTCCTCATGAGAGGAAAAGCGAGTCGTGCCACCAGTTGAAGGGGATCATAGAGGGGTTGACAGCCTATGTGAAGTTCAGTATCTTCCCCGTTCTTATTGAAGATGACCACTCCTTCGTGTCGTGGGGGGTGGGTGTACTGTGAATCATTTTTTCATCCTGCAAGTTTTGCACGGGTTGTTGGCTATTTTACGTACCATTTTAAGGAGGCCGGTCCATGTTTAATCACAAGCTACGGGGTTGTGTATCTACCCGCATGCTCAGCGCGATGGCGGTAGTGGCCCTGCTCGGGGTTCCGCTTGCAGCCGCTGAGAATCCCTCACAGGCAGGGCAGACGTCGTCGCAGCACGTCGCGATGAACCATCAGCTGCCTGGTTGGGCAGAGAAACTCAAAGGTCAGACGATCGTCGAGGATGCGATGGGCGGCAGGGCCGAGCGTTCTGCCATGGTTGAACAGCAGCATCAGAGGATCATGGAGCATATGGCTCAGGATCCCCAGGTGCAGGGTGTCAACACCGGGATGTACAACACCTCCTCCATGATGCACCAGTATGGAGCGGGTGGGCAGGACATGCTCCTGGTGTCCGATCCGCGCGTGGAACCGGTGGCGATGACAAACGGAGGGAAGTGTCCGGCCACGGCCCCGGTGAAGCAGTACAATATATCCACGATCAACGTCGAGATCACGCTCAACCAGTGGCTCGACTTCTATCCCGGCTACATGTACGTGCTGGATGAGAATTTAGATAAGGTGCGCGCGGAAGAAACCATAAATAGGGAAGCGCGCGATAAGGAAGGGTTTGATCCAGGCGCTGTGATTCCAGGTGTGCAGGCCCAGTGGATCCAGCCCCTCGTGTTCCGCGGAAACCAGGGCGACTGCGTCAAGATTAAGCTCTCAAACAAGCTGGAAGAGGGCGGCGGACCGGTCAGTCTGCATATTCATGGGTCGAGCATGGTGGTAAGCGCCACCGGAGCCCCTGCGACCACGACTAATTCAGACTCTGTCGTCGAGGAAAAAAAGACCGGCGAGTTCGAGTGGTACATCCACCCGACCACCCAGGAAGGTGTCCGTCAATTCCATACCTATGCCCAAGATCGTGAGCTGACGGTGATGGGATTGTTTGGCGCGTTTGTCGTCGAGCCGCGCGGATCGAGCTACCTCGAGCCGCTCGGTGCAGGCGATCTCACGCCGGCTTCCAGTGGTTGGCAGACGATCATCAAGAACGGCACCGGTCCGGACTTCCGCGAATTTGTGCTGATCTATCACGAAGTCGGCGACGAAGCGTTCCGCCCACTCAATAAGAAGGGCGACTTCCTGCCGCAGCGCGACCCGTTGACCGACGCCTATCGGCCTGGTGGCCGCGCGATCAACTATCGTAGCGAGCCGTTCGGCATCAACAACATGCATGTGCAGCATGAGTATTTCGGGTTCGAAGATGAATCAATGGGATACAGTTCCTATACGTTCGGCGATCCCTCCCCGACGATCCCCCGCTCCTATATGGGCGATCCGGCTAAGTTCCGGCTCGTGCATGGTGGATCGGAAGTGTTCCATTCGCACCATCCGCATGGGGGGACCATTCGCTGGCCCCGCAGCCCGCGGGCGATCGACGACATGAACCTCTGGGCGACCGCAGTGAACGGTCCGGTGAAGTATCCAGTGATTCGTGCGAAGACGGATCGTGTCGACGTGGAAGTCATCGGACCGTCTGAAGCACTCGACCTCGAGACGGAGTGCGGTTCCGGTCTCTGTCAGCAGTTGGCCGGCGATTTCCTCTTCCATTGCCACGTGGCGCACCATTATGTGGCAGGCATGTGGGGCTACTGGCGCGTCTACAACACGATCCAGCAGGGAGACTCGCGGAACGACGTGATGCCGGATCTGCGCGAGTTGCCGGATCGCAAAGGTCGGATCAAGACTCCGGTCTCGTCGGATAAGTTGATCGGTCAGACCGTTGACTGGTTCGGCAAATCATTCACCATCACCGACAAAGGCAAGAGCAACTGGAACACCAACCCTGCCACCATCACGGTCAAGGATTGGGTAGCGATGCAGATGCCTACGATGGGCAAGCCCGGCCACAAAGATGATGAGAAGGGTCAGCTTTTGTCCTATGACGCGACGGTGTTGGACTGGGCTTGGGACGGCAATCGTGCGATGAGCGAGAAGGAAAGTACGACGGACAATCCCAAGTACAAGTCTACCCATCCGGGCAAGCGGCATCCGATCATGTTTGAGGTCATGACTGGGAAAGTGGCCTGGCCTCACCTGACGCCGCACTTCGGCAAGCGGGTGATGTTTTCCCCGAACCACGTGGGCGCGCCCTGGTTGGAGATGATCCGCCGGGATGCGAATGGGAATGAGAGCAACGATCAGGCGAAGCCTGGTGAGAATGGCGTGTGGAGCCTCTGTCCAGAGAATGCGGGACGGAAGGACTTCAATGTCCACTTCATCAAGTTGCCGATCAAGATCGCCAAGGCTCAGGGGAAGGAGCCACCGGTGATCGATCCAAACGGATTGATCTATGTGCTCCATGAAGAAGAAGCGGCGATCAGAGCCAACGACGATCTGAAGTATCCGTTGGTCGTCCGCGGCAACATTTACGACTGCGTGGACTGGACCTTGACCAGCGAGTGGGACGACGACGACTATACGAACTTCCAGTCGTCGAAGATCAACACGCACTGGCATTTTCTCCAGTTCGATAACCAAGCGTCCGACGGCGTGATCACCGGCTTCTCTTATGAGCAGTCGGTGCGCCCGTTCACGATGTTGGAGAAAAAGAACAAGAAGGGGCTGCCGGCTCCAATGAACACGGTGCTGACCGCGCCGGCGAAGATGGGTGCCGCCTCGCTCACGGTGAAGAATGCAGGTCAATACCATGTCGGCACGCTGATCTTGGTCGGCGCCGATAACGTCAAGGGCAATGAAATCGCTCGGATCAAGGATATTAAGGGCAGTACGATCGCCTTGACGAAGGGTCTTAAGAACGATCACCCGGCGAACGACATCGTGACTGTGGAGTTCGTTCGGCAGCGATTCTGGGTCGATGCGGATGTGGGAACCGTATTTTGGCATGACCATGCATTCGGTGCGACCACTTGGCCGCATGGCGGCTTCGGGACCTTCATCGCTGAACCGGTTGGATCGACCTATCATGATGCGAAGACGGGGAAGGCGATCCGGAGCGGTCCGATCGCAGATATTCGCACGGTTGAGCCGGTGGGCTATGGGGTGAACAACAGCTTCCGTGAGTTGATGGTGCAAGTGCACGATACCGTGCCGCACACCGTCAACATCGTGACCGCGGGCAATCCGCCAGGGCAGCCGATTGAAGTGGCCCTCGAAGCGGGGAAAACTGTGTCGTTCATGATGCCGGATAAACTCTATATGACGCCGATGCCGTTTCTGAACGGCGGGACCCATACCACGGGGAGCGGCTTGAACTTCAGGGCCGGTCCGATCGCCCAGCGGTTGGCCACCAATCCCGATGTGTCGCAGGCGTTCAACAGCCAGATTCACGGCGATCCCTATACGCCGTTGCTGCGTGCCTACACGGGAGATACGATGGTGTTTCGTCTCCTGCACACGCTGATGAACGAGACGATGACCTGGACCATCTCCGGTCACACCTTCCTGAGTGAGCGCTATGCCAGCGATGCGAATCGGAAGAATTCGATGCACATCGGGATTGCGGAGCGCTACGATCTCGTGGTGCCGCAGGCTGGTGGACCGCGGTTGCAAGCGGGTGACTACATCCACTTCAACGGTCGTTCGTCGAAGTTCTCTGAAGGGGCTTGGGGCCTCATCCGCGTCTATGACAAGGAGCAGGCCGATCTGAAGAAGCTCCCTGCCGGCTTCTCGATCAAGGGCGAGATTCCCAAGGCCATGCCGGTCTGTCCGGCTGACGCTCCGGTGAAGAATTTCAACGTGGTGGCCTTGGATTATCCGTCGATGAAGTTCAACGCGAAGGCGCCTGAGTCCATCGAGGTGGACTTTGAGCGAAAGATCCAAATCAGCAACCCCGAGGCCAAGATCTATGCCTTGGAAGAAGATACCGCGAAGGTGGCGAGCGGTGCGCACCCGATGCCGCTCACGCTTCGTGTGAATGTCGGCGATTGCGTCAAGGTCAATCTGAAGAACAAAATGAAGGAGAGCAAGGCCTCGTTCTCCGCAATTGGTTTGGCTTTCGATCCGAAGGATTCGATGGGCGCCAACATCGGTAACAACCCAGGCGATCAGACGATTGCTCCTGGCGCCGAGCGGATCTATACCTACTACGCGGATCCGTTTAACGGTGAAACCACGTCGTTGGTGTGGGATTGGGGCAACGTGATGACGAATCCGCGCAACGGGTTGTTCGGAGCGGTTGTGGTGGGTCCGAAGGGATCCAAGTATCGTGATTCGAAGACCGGGGCCGATCTCACGAACAAGAACGCCTGGGCAGCTGACGTGATCATCGATCGGTCGGTGCCGGGGAACGAACTGCGACCGAATTATCGCGACGTGGCGTTGTTCTTCCAGGACGAAGACAACATCATCGGCACGAGCTTCATGCCGTATGTGCAGAATGTCGCGGGTCTGACCGGTGTCAACTATCGGTCGGAGCCGTATAAATATCGTGAAGAGCAGGGTTGCTCACTGGGCAAGATGTTCCAGCCTTGCAAAGCGGATAAGCCTGAAGATCCAGCCACTCCGCTCATAGAGGCGCATGCAGGCGACCCGGTGCGTATCCATGTGATCGGGGCGAGCAATGAGCAGAACGGGATGTTCAGCGTCGAGAAGCATGAGTGGCCAATTGAGCCTTTCATGCGCGGCGCAGATCTGATCAGCGTGGTCGAGTTCGCCGGATCTGAGACCCTTGATGCGTTCTTACCATCGGCCGGCGGTCCATACCGTTTGCCGGGCGACTATGTGTATAGCAACCAGCGGTTACCGTATTCCCAGTCCGGGGAGTGGGGCTATGTGCGTGTGTTGCCGTCCGGCGATACTCGCCTGCTGCCGTTGCACGGGGCTGGTGCTGGGATGAAGAGTGCGTCGGTTGAACAACCGGTGCAGGTCATTCCGGTCGCAGCGAAGTAAGACCGCGCCACCTGCTGTTGGCAGGAGGTAGATGAATCAGGAGAAGGGGGAGGCCAACGGCTTCCCCCTTTTTCTTTGGTGCGGTCTTTTGATACGATGGTCGAGTTTCCAGTTCGATCACACTCAGGAATCGTGGAGGACTCATGAGGGCGCTGTTGCTCGTGTTGTGCGGATGGCTGATGCTGGGCCTTTCTGTCGCCTGGGCGTATGAAGAAATTCAGGTCACGGACGGAGGCACGATCACCGGCAAGGTGACAATCACGGAAGGGAAGCCGATTCCTAAAGGGTTCAACCTGATCACGTTTCCCGACCCCGTCTATTGCGGTCGGATTTCCACTGGAACCGGCTGGCGCGTTCTTCAAGAGTTTTCTGTTGCGGCCGACGGAGGGCTCAAAGACGCGGTCGTCGTCTTGGTAGATGCGACGAAGGGGAAGCCCTTCACGTTCGAACCGCCGACGATTGAAGCGAAGGACTGCCGGTTTCTTCCGTTTGTCAGCGTGGTCAAAGATCGATCGGAGGTGAATATCGTGAACATGGATCCCGTGTTTCATGATATTCAGGCCTATGAAACCTCTCATCTCGGTCCCCGGGTGTTGTTTAACACGCCCTTGCCGATGAACCCTCATCACAAGCACAATGTCGGGGCCGACAGCCACGAACACCTGGCGGGTCAACCGATGAAGGAAGTCATTCGTATGACGAAAGATCGCCGGATCTTTGTCATGCAATGCGGATTCCATGCCTATATGGAGAGCTGGGGGTTGGCCGTCGACAATCCATACTTTGCCATCACGCAGGCCGATGGGACCTTCTCGCTTCCCGATGTGCCTCCCGGGGACTATACCTTGGTGGCCTGGCATCCTGGCGTGGGTACGATGACAGAAAAGAAAGTGACAGTTCCGGCGAAACAGATGGTTGATGCCGATTTTGTGTTCGAGTTCCCCAAGGGACGGCGTAGCGCCCAAGTGATCGAGGAGAACCCTCACTTTGGACTGGGATCATTGGGGAAATCTATCGATATCAAGCCGACCCTGGAACTGCAGAAGCCGTAATAACGTGAGACGTAAGGGGTGAGGGGTAAGGGGTGAGGAAAAGAATAAGAAGATGGGTGTTCGTGACGGGCGTGTTGGCGACAACGATCGCTGGTGCTCTACCGTCGTTCGCCTACGATGTGATCGAGGTGCGGCATGGAGGGACGGTTGAAGGTACGATCACACTCAATGGTGCCGTGCCGGAACCCAAAGGCTTCAACCTCATCACGTTTCCCGATCCAGCCTACTGTGGGCGTATTTCCAATGGACGAGGATGGCGACTCCTTCGTGATTTTGTGGTGAGCCAGCAGGGCGGGTTGAAAGATGCCATTGTGCTGTTGGAAGGCGTTGATGCGGGCAAATCATTCGAGCTATCCGTCCCCCTGATCGAAGCGCGGGATTGCCAATTTGCCCCTTTCATGACCATCGTTCGGAACGGTCATGCGGTGGAAGTCATCAACATGGATCCGGTCATGCATGATATCCAAGGCTACGAGACCTCGATCGAAGCCGGCAACCGCGTGTTGTTCAATACGCCCCTGGTCATGAATCATCAGCACCACCGGGGCGACATCCATGCGATGCACAACCATGCACCGGGCAAGTCGTTGGTCGGGCCGCTCTATTTGAACAGAGGGCGGCGGACGTTCTATATGCAATGCGGCTTCCACGCCTACATGGAAAGTTGGGCGATGGCCGTCAACAATCCCTACTACACGCTGACCGATGGGAACGGGGCGTTCACCATCGAGAATATTCCACCCGGCACCTATCAGTTGGTGGTGTGGCATCCGCAGACCGGCCCTGGCATTACCAAGATGGTCACGGTCCAGCCGGACGGTAAGCTGGTCGAACATCTTTCCCTCCTCGCTCCGAAGGGGAACCGTTCCGCCTTCAAAGTCATGGATAATCCTCGCTTCGGTCCAGACGCGTTGGGGTACACGGTCGATATCCAGCCGTTCGTAGAGCATCAGCACTGAGCACCCATGTTCATTCCCCTGGGTAAGAAGGCCCGAAGGTGGGGGCTCTGCCTCGGGCTTGTTCTGTTGGCGGGGCAGGAAGGGATGCCAAGCTATGCGGCGGCTGATGACGGAACCATTCCCTCGGTAGAGTTTTCCGGTTCGCTGGTCAAGACCGTCAAGGGGCGGCGCTATCAAGCCCAAGTGTTTGCAAAGGGAGACCGTTTGCGGCTGGAGTACAAATATGCCATTCGAACCGAGCGCGGGTATGCGGCAATCGAAATCATCCGGTTGGATAAGTCCGAGACCTGGTATCTGCTGACGCAACAGAAGGAACTTTTGGTGACAGGGTTGGACCCCGATGATCTGCTCCCGATCAGTCCCCCCTTACCGGGGGAGCGGGACCGGTTCCTGGTTGGCGCCGCGACGGCGGCTGGTCGTGCGACCCAGCTTTTTGAAGTTCAGACAGACCATCACGGTCGAGTCGAGCGATTCTACGAATGGGTGGATCTGGATACAGGAGTGGTGTTGAAGCTCGTCAGCCGGGATCGGGAGTGGTCGTTTGAGTATGAGCGGTTCAGACTGTCGCCTCAGCCGGCCTATTATTTTGAAGAGCCACCAGGATACAAAAAACGCATGTCGGTGACCGGGCCTCGAGGAGAGGGGTAGGGAGACCATGAGTGGACGGACTTTATGTAGGCCTGTGTGTCGTTGGAATCTGCTGGCTGCAGTAACGGTGGCCTGGTTCTACTTGTGGAGTGGAGCGGATCAGTTGCTGTTGGCTGCCGGGACCACCGCATCTGTCCCCAAGGACGCGCAAGAATCGTTCGACAAACAACTGTACGAGCAGGTGCTTGAGCAGTTGGCCAAGCTGGAGAGGGAACAGGGTTCCGCTTCAGACGTTCGCCGACTCAAGATCCGTTCTTTTCTCAAGCTTGGTAACCCCAAGGGCGCACTCGGTGAGTATGACAAGCTGGAACTCTCGCTCAAGCAGGATGAGGTACCCCTCCTCCGAGAGGTGGCGCTGGGGTTCATCGTCGTCATGGTGAAGGACATGCGTGAACAAATGCGCGGAGCTGCCTACACGGCGCTCAAAGAGGTGGATTCGGACGAGGTCGTCCACTATTTTGAGGATGGCTTGAGCGATGGGTCGGGACCGGTCCGTGTGCTTGCCGTCGAAGGACTCGGCCGATCCGAGACAGGTCGGAAATCCACGAAACTGCGCGCGGCGATCGAGGATCAAGCAGGATTGGTGAAGGCGCGCGTGGTGAAGACGCTTGGCCGAACGGGAGATCCAGGAGTTATTTCGTTAGTCGAGTCGGCTACCAAGGACGAGCTCACCACGGTTCGCATCGCGGCCTATGGTGCCTTGATCAGGCTTGGGAAGAAAGAGGTCTGGACCCAATTGCAGCAGGCCGCAGAGTCGCTGAATCCTGAGGATCGAGCCGACGCGATTCGCACGATCGCCGAATTGAAAGACCAGCGTGGCGCCTCCATCATGACGGAGTCGTTGACCTACAAGCAGCCCTCTGTTCGTGGGGCTGCGGCCAGGGGGTTAGGGCATCTTGGACGAAAAGAGGCGCGGGGACAAATTGAGCAGTTACTGAAAGATCCCGTGCCGGCCGTGCGCGAATCTGCGGCGGGGGGACTAGCGGAGCTAGGAGGACAGGAATCGGTGCCGGCACTTACCCAGGCGCTCAGTGACGGCAACGTTACCGTTCGAGCCTCAGCGATTGCCGCCTTGCTCCAGCTTGGCCAGCCCTACTCGACGGTGGCTGTTACCGCACAATCGCTGGCCCAACAGAACGATACGGCCATGCGTGCTTCTGTTGCCTATGCTCTTGGGAAGGCGACCAAGGGCAACGCACCTGGAGCAATTTCTCTTTTAACCAGCCTGACAGCTGATCCGCTTCCCGGTCCGAAGATTGTGGCGCTTCGATCTCTCGGGCATGTGGGGGACCGTGAACTTATTCCCCTTTTGAAAGAAGCCCTTCACGACACGAATGATGCTGTGCGAGCCACAGCCGGAGGGGCGCTGCTCCACATTCTTCAACAGAAAAAATAGGCCGCACATTGACACCCCCTTGTATCAGATTGACAGGGTAGGGTAGACTTTTGTATAGAGATTCGGTCGGACAGTAACCTCGCCAACATGAATCCCAAATGCGATCGAGTCACGAGGGAGGAATAGGTTCCCGTTTCCCTCAAGGTCGGTGGTAGGAGATATAAGGGGACGAGAGAGTGCAATAAACCGAGCTGTTAGTTGCTCACAACTAAGTATTCATAAGGAGGTAGTCACATGAGACAGGGTGTGTTATCAGTGGTATTGGGTGCAGCGGCGGTGGCGTTTGTCGCCGCTCCTTTCACCTCGTTTGCAGGCGGAACGATTACCGGCAAGGTAACCTATGCGGGCAAGTCCGAGCAGAAGGAGTTTTTATTCTCGAAGTTTCCCAACCCTAAGTTCTGCCCCAAGAATCCTCATAAAGAGTTGATAGATGGAGAGAAGCGGCTCTTGAAGACTGTCGAGGTCGGCAAGGATGGCGGCCTCAAGAATGCGGTGGTCGCCGTCATTGATGTCGAAGATAAGGCGTTCGTCGATGGGTATCAGGGTACCGATGTGGTTGCGGAATTCTGTGAGTTCCTGCCGTTCGCTGGTGTGGTGGTGAATAACAAGTCTTTCAAGGTTGAGAACCATGACGCCGATCCAGACGATCCTAAGTCGACGTTAGGCGTGCTGCACAATCCTCATAGCTTTGTGGTGAAGGGGACGAGCTCCGCGACCGGTTTCAACATCGGTTTAGCCAAGAAGGGTGACAAGCTCGACAAGCCGGTGGTGTTTCGTGGCGGAGCGGAGAAGGATGGTTTCTATCGTTTACAGTGCGACCAGCATGAGTTCATGCAGAGCTTTTTTCTCCCGGTGTCGAGCCCTCACTTCGCGGTCGTGAAGGACGATGGTTCGTTCGAGATCAAGGATGTGCCGGCCGGCAAGCACAAGGTGATAGCCTGGCATCCTTTCGCCGCCAGGGGTAAGAAAATCGAGTTTGAGGTCGATGTGGCTGAAGGCGGGACTGCCAACCTCAAGGCTGAAATCAAATAAGCCGACGTTTCGTATTGGCGGGGTAACCCGCAATCAAAGGGCAGCGGAGCAATCCGCTGCCCTTTGTGTTTGGGCCGTGCGCCGCACCGAGTCGGCTGCCTTGCCTTTCAGTTTCCGATCTAGGTAAGATACTGAGTTTCAAAGCTATTTGCTTGAGGGACGTGGTGTGTCACGAGAACTCTCACTCGCTGAAATCTTCCAGCTTGGGTACTACTGGGAGACCAAAATCCTGCTCACGGCCGTCAGGCTGGATGTGTTTTCTGCCTTGGATGGGAAGGGGAAAACTCTCCACGACGTGGCGGTTCGTCTCAGCGTCCATGAGCAGACGCTGGGACTGCTGTTGAATGCCCTTGTCGCGATAGGACTGTTGGAGAAGTACGGGGATTCCTATCAGAATTCGACGGCTGCGGCCACTCATCTGGTCCGCAAATCCGTCCAATATATCGGGCATCTCCTTCTGCTTCACGATGCAGAATGGGACAACTGGGGCAAACTGGAGCAGACGATTCGCACGGGACGGCGGTCGGTCGACCGGCACGTCTTTGAGACCGACCCTGATTTAGGCAGCAACGTGCTGGCGGTACTCCATCGGATCGGACAGCAGAGCGGGCCGGACTTGGCCAAGCGACTGCAGCTGAGTGTGCCGGTTCGGTTTCTAGATGTGGGAGGAGGCGCCGGGACCAACGCGATTGCGTTCTGCCAGGCCTATCCAGAGCTGACTGCCACGGTATTCGATTTGCCTGCGACGCTCCAACTGACGGAACGAACGGTGAAAGAGGCTGGTTTAGAATCAAGGATTGCGTTGCTGCCCGGCGATTTTAACAAGGATGAACTCGGCGGACCCTACGATGTCGCCCTGATGTCTGACATCCTGCACTATCAAGATTTTTCGACGAACGCGGCATTGGTGAAGAGGGTCTACGCCCATTTAGCACCCGGCGGCCGGTTGGTCATCAAGGATCGATTCTTAAATGGGGCAGGAACCGGTCCAGCCTGGACCACCGCGTTTGCGGTTCACATTCTCGTGAATACAGAACGAGGAGACTGCTATAAAACGGCAGATGCCATTCAGTGGATGGGGGAAGCCGGCTTTCCATCCGTGACAGAGTTGGAACCGTCAGCGGTCGTGCAGGGCGTAAAGGCGTGTGAATAGTGAAGCGTATCTCGTGAAGCGTCGTTCATTTCCGGATTCGGACGTTTCACGCTTCACGAAAGACGAGGAGACTCATGCTTGAATGGCTGAAAGAGCCGGGGTTTTTTGGAACCCATGCCACGGTCGGGGCGGATATGAGCCAGCTCATGGCGACAGTTTTTACGGGGCTCTTCGTGATTGGCTGGCTTCAGGCGCGGAGACGTCGGGCGGATGTCCATCATTGGATGATGCTGAGCGGAATGATCGCCATGTTGGCGTTCTTCATGAGCTACTATTTATTTCGTCAATTAGGCGTGTTGGCCTTCGAGGGGAAAGAGGGGTTCGGTGGATCTGAAGCACTCTACCAAAATGTGTTCATCCCGATTCTCATTGTTCATATCATTCTTGTTGTCATCGGGTTGGTCATGGCGGTCTACATGATTGTGCTGGGGTTCCGTGCCCAGTTAATCGAGCAAGGGCGACGGATCCTGAGCGATCGTGTCCTTCAGACGACCTGGGGGAAGATCGGTATGATCTTCGGTGGCCTTTGTGTACCGGTGGCGGTGTATTTGCTGTATCTGGTGGCCGCAGATCGCTTTCGAATGGGGCGGCTCGTTGTGTGGGTCGGATTTCTCGCTCTTATTGCGATTGTGTTCGCCGTGGAGATGACGATCCAGCGTCTTTGGCCGGACGGCGGGCAACGCCACCGAACACTTGGACGCTTTACGATGGCCATCTACTGCATTCTGTTTGTGACCGGAACGACCACCTACACGATGCTGTATCTTTTATACCCAGGAAAGATCGGATGAGTGGGTAATGTTGAATGTTTAGTGTTGAATGTTGAATGGCAGCAGCTGAGGTATCGAAATTAAAACGTAAAATCGATAATTCAACATTGAACATTCCAAATTGAACATTGGGTTTAGAAATGCTGACCTGTGGTTGTGGTCGCTGGATGCATACCGAGGGGATTGAAGAGCGAGCCTACGAGGATGGGGCACTCCAGTGGTTCATTCGGACGGAATGTCGCGGATGTGGGCTCAAAGTAGGGGGCGATGTTCCTGCCGGTCAACCCGGTGGGCTTGTCGATCGGATGATGTGGACCGATGATGCGCTCCATCGGCTGGAGCGCATGCCTCCGTACCTTGCCCTGCTCGTGCGCGCAGAAGTCGAGCAAGATGTGCTGGTGCGGGGAGAACGAGTTGTCACCTACGACACGTTGCTCCGCCCAAGAACAGGCGAACGCATCGAGTGGGAACTTGAAGCAGAACGTCGATTGGACAAGGTGCCGGCGCCGGTACGTGCCATGGCACGCATTGAATTAGAACGGACTGCGGCCGATCGCGGCGAGACTTGTATCACCGTTGCGCTGATGGAAGAAGTGAAGGCGCGCTATTTCGGGATGGGCGCACAGAAGGCGTAAAAGGTAAGACGTGAAACGTAAAACGAGAAGAGCCTCCGTCGTTTCACCTTTCACCTTTCACGTTTAACGAGCAAATCATGTTGCATCGAATGGCGTTACGAGTGTTACCCAGCCTCAGTCTGGCTGTCACAGAAGACTCTGTGCGCAAGCAAAAACGGATCGTCATGTTTGTGCCTGGGTTGGTGGCCTTTGCTGTCTATCGGTTAGCCAAGCTTCTGTTGCCGCTCTCGGAACCGATCGTGTTGTTGATGGTCAGCGGTCTTGTCGCGGTGGTGACGGCTCTGTCAGCCTATCGTGTCGGACGCGCCACTGCCTGGGGGAGGATACTTCGAGAGGATGGGGGCCGTTTGCTGATATGGCTCGGAGGCTGGATTGGGTTTGTGTATGGGGTCCAGTTGTCTTTGCTGGTCTTGGCACTGCTCTGGCTCGTCGGGTATGACTATCTCAAACATCCGGATGGGCCGGCCATGATGGCCATCATCATTTCCTGTACGTCTGTCGCGCGCGACGCCTTCGAGATTGGTCACGTGCGGAAAGCGGCCCTCATGGGCCGTCCATTTCCGACGTTTCCCGATGGGGTGGCCCTCCGTACGATGGTGGCCAATCATGCGATGGAACTTACCCCCTGGGTCGCAGTTGGTCTCGCCGTTGGTGCGTTAGGCGCGTCGTTGGGGTACCTCGTCGAGGCGAATCAGGGTGCGGCTCTGGTCCAGTTGTCCGCTGTGGCGGTGCTGGGGGGCGGGGTCGCTCTCTGTGCCTACTTTGGCGGGCTTCGTCCACAGGCGTCATGGATCCAAGGGCTGTTCCAGACGAAGGCGAGCGAATTGCTGAAATATTGGTGGTGGCCTGGACTCGCCTTTGCCGCGACGTACTATCTGGTGGCGGCGGGATGCGTACTTTTCCTCTTAAGACAGCCCGGAATTCCCACTGCCTATGCCATGGCCGGTGGTGGATTCGTGACAGGCCTGATGACACTGTATTGTTACTATCTCGGGTTTCGCCGGCAGGTTGAAGATCAACAGGGACACACGATGTCGAGTGCCTTGCTCCGATGTCCCTTTGTCATGGGAATTCTTGGCAAGTCAACGAGAGCAGGCGTCTCAATGACGGCTGGTTCTGGCTCGAAGGTCTAGCAGGATGCTGAAAAAGGAGGTGGGGTAGCTGGGACGATCCCCGTGCTCGCGCAACGCGCGGCTTCAGAAAGCCCTCGTTGGACGCGCGCAGTTGGGATCATCCCAGCCACCCCTTATGAAAGTGATAGTTCGCTGCGGCGCCTTGTCGGGCAAACTTTTTGAGCATCCTGCAGGATTGTTCTTCTGTTGTGCCACTGGTGCGAATTATCGAAGTTCTCGTGGGCCAATATATTTTTTCTGTCGTTCACTAAGCATATGGTTATGAAGAGAAAAGCGTTCGGAGTCATCGGATATTCTGTCCTGCTGCTGGTTGTTCTCGCGGCCCTGGGGATTGGCTGGGGCCTTCAGAGCCAATCCTTTGCCGAGGAGGCCACCGATCTATACTTCAAGACACCAGGAACTCCCCAGGGGCCGCCGGCTCCTTCTCCCCAGGAGACCGTCTACTCGCGCATCGGGTCGTTCGACAGTCGATTGCTCGTGTGGTTCGTCACGCAACTACACACCTACTTCGGAGGATTAGTTCTCGCGCTGCCGATCTTTTGTGTGTTGCTGGAATTTCTTGGACTCAGTTGCAGAAAGCCCGCGCGCGCACTGCGCTATGATGGCCTCGCGCGGGATTTTGCAAAAGTCGGGCTCCTCGCCCTGTCGGTAACAGCTGTGGTCGGAAGCCTTATGCTGGGGACGTTTCTCTTTTTCTATCCCAGCTTCATGATGTACATGGGCGGGACATTCAAAGACTTTATGCCGGTCTATGCGATCGTGTTTGTCGGGGAGTCGTTGCTGCTCGTCACCTATTATTATAGCTGGAACCGGATGACTGAGCCGGCCTTGAAATGGGCTCACGCGTCGATCGGTCTGTTGGCCAATATGTTTGGGACGGCACTGCTGCTTTTAGCGAACGCCTGGTCAGCCTTCATGATGGCTCCGGCTGGTGTCGATGCGCAAGGGCGGTTTCTGGGGAACGGATGGCATTTGCTCCACTCGGCCCTGTGGAATCCATTGAATGTCCATCGTTTCCTGGCAAACATTATGTCCGGGGGTGCGGTGGTATTGGCCTACGCATGTTACAGGTTTTTCACCAGCAAGACTGAAGAAGAGCGCGCCTATTTCGACTGGGTGGGGCACATTTTCTTGTTTGTCACGGTCTGCGCGCTGTTACCGATGCCCTTTGCCGGCTACTGGTTGATGCGATCGGTCTACGCGTTCAGCCAGAGTATGGGCGTGACGATGATGGGCGGATTACTCACCTGGCTCTTTGTGGTGCAGGCCCTCTTGATCGGAGTCCTCTTCCTCGGAGTGAACTTTTACCTGTGGCAGAGTATGGCACGCCTTCGTGGAGGGGAACGATATCAGCCCTATTACCGAGTGCTGCTCACGGTATTCATGTTGGCCCTGGTTATTTGGCTGACGCCGCACAGCGTCTTGATGTCGGCCGGTGAAGTGAAGGCGATGGGCGGAGCGGCACATCCCGTAGTCGGCAACTACGGAGTGATGTCGGCGAAGAACGGCGCGGTCAACATCATGATTCTCGTGACCACCATGAGTTTCATGTACTACAGTCGCGCCAATCGAACGATGGTCGTGTCCTGGGTCAAGAGAGGGAACATCCTCATTGGCGCGTTGTTCCTCCTGGGGGCGTTCAACATTATCTGGCTCTCAGTGTATGGGTACTATCTGCCGGCGAAGCTCCGCATCGGGCTGTCGTCGCCGCAGGCTGCGACCACGCTGACGGTCCTTGTGGTCGGTGTGGTGATCAACCGCATGATGCTCAAAGGGGCGCTCGTTCGCGGGCCGATCCAGTGGGGGAAAATTTCCCTCAGAGGCATGGTGGGCCTATTCGGGTTGGCTGTTGCATTCTCGTGGGTCATGGGTCTCATGGGCTATATCCGTTCCTCCGGACGGTTAGCGTGGCATGTGAGTGAGTTGATGGCCGATGTCTCGCCCTGGGCCTTTACCCCGGACTTTGCGTTCGCTGCGAAAATGGTGACGCTCAATATGATGGTGTTCTGGGGCGCGGTGTTCACTCTATTCTGGATGTCTCAGCGTGACCAGTCGCCGGTAGTCGGAGAAGAATTGGTCGAGGGAAACGCAAGGGTGTTAGCGCCGCCGTCGTCGTCGCAAGAGGCATAAAAACCGAAAGAGGTGGGAGATTATGAGGCGAGGGGTAATGTTCCGGAGATGTCTCGCGGTCGGGCTGGTGGTGTGTGGAAGCTTCGTGATGCAGGGTGTGGTTTCGGCCCTAAACCAATCCTTGATCCTGGAGGATTTTCAGGCGAAAGAAGCGGATGGATTTCCCTCGAATTGGGATAACGAAAGTCAGCGAAGTGAGTCCAAGGGGCGGGATGCCTATAAGGTCCAGACAGAGAACGGTGTGAACTTTTTGGCAGCGAAGGATGCAGGACAGAGGATCAAGAAAAAGAAGATCGATTGGGACCCGAAGGCCTTTCCAGTCCTCACCTGGCGTTGGCGCCTGCAAAAAGCCACGACGGACACTGAGCCCATTGCGGCAATCTATGCCTCGTTGGATACCGACCTGATGTTTATTCCAGTGTTTACGAAGTATATCTGGAGCGCCACCAAGCCCGAGGGCACGTTTACCGAAGGCGGCATGTTTAGCGGCTCGGAGATCGTGGTGCAAAGCGGCACGAAGGATGTCGGTCAGTGGTTTGAGGAACGTGTGAACGTCTACGAAGATTTCAAACGGATTCACCGGCATGAGCCGGCTGCCAAAGCCTGGGGCATTTCGATCATTGCTGGATCCGGCGTAGAAATCGATTTTGGTTCAATGGTCGCAAGCGCCGCACGCTAAAGAAATGGACCGTTGTTAGCATGGCCCAGTCTGGTACGGAACGCACTGCGCCCTTCAAGGCGATGGATATCCTATTCGGCGTGGCCGTGATGGGAACCGTCGGGACGCTCATCGGGATCATTATGGGCGGTGGGATCATGCCGCTCGCGAGTGGGGCAGGGCTGGTGCTCGGCGGAGTCATAGGGTTTATGGGTGGGCGGCGTTTCCTGTTGAGTATTTTGGTGGGAACGCTGGTGGGCGGGGCGTTGGCCTGGTTCATTGCCGGGCCGGAGAGAATATCCGTGGGTGCGGGGGCCGGTGCCGCTATGGGTGGATTTCTCGGTGTGCAGATCTCGATGTTGCTGGATATGCGCGCGGCAAAGAAGGCTGCATCTGAGCCGTCCGATCCCTTTGTGTCACGCACAATCGGAGGAGCATGAGGCGCGATGGAAAATAGAGGAGTACTCGTTGGCTCGATCGTGTTTGTCTTTGGGTCGTTCATCCTGATGATGAGCTTGCTGTTCTATGAGTCCTACAAGGCGAAACAGATGAAAGCACTGGTCCTATCGATCAAGACCGAGGCTCGCCCTGCTCCGAGCAGCGCACCCTCGCTGGATTATTCTATGTATAAAACGAAGATAGGCGATGAAGGGCGAGAAATGTTGCAGGTCCCTGAAGGCCCGTTCATCATGGGCAGCAAAGATGGCGACCCGGATGAGGTGCCGGAGCGTCAAGTGTTTCTCAAGGCGTTCTATATCGACATGAAAGAGGTGTCGCAAGAGGAATATGCCCGGTTCGCCAAAATGACGAAGCGGCCGCTGCCCAAGATCGAAGTGTTTGAAGACGATCAATCCAAGCTGCTGCAGCCCGAGTTTGCGGCGATGAGCATGACATGGGACGAGGCGGTGGCCTATTGCAAATGGGCGGGAAAGCGTCTTCCTACGGAAGCGGAATGGGAGAAAGCCGGCCGTGGTGAGGGCAAGCGGACGTACGCGTGGGGCGACACCTTCATGAACGGCCGCGCCAATGCCAATGCAGATGGGAGTGAAGACGGGTATCGGTATCTCGCGCCTCCTGGGTCGTTCGAGACCGGGCGAAGCCCCTATGGAATCTATGACATGACGGGGAACGTCGCGGAATGGGTCGCGGATTCGTACGATGAACACTTCTACCAGAAAGCGCCCTATCGCGACCCGAAAGGGCCAGACACCGGAGATTTGAAAGTCGTGCGCGGAGGATCGTGGCGAGAAACCGAACATAACGCTCGGTTATCCAAACGATTTGCCGCGAAGCGATGGCGAACGGATATTACGATCGGGTTTCGCTGTGCCAGCGATAGCGATATGGATGTTGGCAGCAGCCCCGCGGCGTCACAATAGACATGCTCGAAACCAAATTCAAAGTCCTGTTTCTTCTAGCCATCCTTGCGTTTGCTGCGATTCCCATCATGGGAATTCTCCGCGGCACCTCACTCACCCCGTTTGAAGAGCCTCCTGCCGATTCCACGGATTCAACCCCAGCAGAGTCGCTCGACCTCTCTCAGGTTTCTCGTGAAGAGCCAGTCCGGGAGGAAATGGTTTCGATTCCGGCAGGACCTTTCATCCGTGGGACCGATCAAGGCGGGTTCGATGAACGGCCACAGCGTACGCTGGTGCTGGATGCGTTTGCCATTGATCGGTACGAAGTGACCAATTTTCAATACCAGCAATTTATTGATGCGACGGGGCATCGTAAGTCGGGCCCTCCTGCCCGCTACGCCAAGAACATGGGCAAGCTGCGCGGTATCAATCAGCCTGTGGTCTACGTGTCATGGGAGGATGCGGAGGCCTATTGCCATTGGAAGGAAAAACGGCTTCCAACTGAGGCGGAGTGGGAAAAGGCCATGCGAGGACCGGATGGCCGTCTTTGGCCCTGGGGAAATGTGGAACAGCCCAACGGAGCGAATTGGGCCAGGGTGCAGGACGGTCATGAGGTCACTGCATCTGTCGGTTCGGTTCCGACTGATAAGAGCCCGTATGGCGTTATGGATGGGGCAGGAAATGTGATGGAGTGGGTAGCTGATTGGTATGCGGAACGTTACTTCGAGGAGGCCCCAGAACGAAACCCACCGAGCCCAGATCATGGTGTATTTCGGGTGCTTCGTGGGGGAGGGTATGCGACCACGGGAGCCGATATTCGCATCACCAGCCGGAGTAAGATGGTCCAGGACTTTCGCGATGAAACGATCGGGTTTCGTTGTGCGGTTTCAGGTGCTAAATCAGAGAGGGGCTGAAGGGGCAAACCATGCGAAACTTACAAGAAATCAAAGTAGTAGAGAATGAGAAAGACGGCCAAAAGTATATTGACAACCATACCGACCAAAACTATAATGTCGAACACTTTTGAATTTCTCTTCATGGAGTTTCCCCTGAATTTTCATGTGCGGCAAGGAATTTTGAATAACATACGGATATCGGTGTGTCAAGAAATTCGCTGAGCTGATTCGAGACGTATTATTTGCATCAGTAGAAGGAGACACGATGGCCACGGCAACAGCGGATAGCGAGCTAAAGGTCAAGATCGGCAAGATGATTTTTTACATTACGTGTGCGGCGGGCCTGGGATTTTTTTATTGGTTCGCCGGGATTCAGTGCCCCTGCTGAGCAGGGCCGCTAAAGCGCTGGGATTTCTTGAACGTCCGCAAGGTCTGAGGGAGGGAAGGCGATGGGTATGACAATTGTCTACGTGGTGGTGTCTTTAGTCGTCTGCATCGCGTATTTTACGGCAGTCGACCACTTTCTGATGGAGTCGCAGGGACTGGATTACTGGTACCTTTTCAGAAAGTAAAGCTGATAGTTGTTCTGCTCAAATTCGGGCTGTCTGGGGGTAATATGAGTCTTTTTGAGAAAGCGTCAAGGAGGTATCTCATGGGTCGTGTAGCCGGGAAGAAGTTGTTCTCAATCATGGCGCTTTGCGCGATGGTTGGCCTTCTCCTGCTCCCCATCGCCGTATCGCTTCCCTCACTGGCAATTGGCGCAGATGCACCTGATGCGGTGAAGAAGGAGGGGGAGGCGGCAGTCGAGAAGGGGCGAGACGTCTATTATAAGACAGAGGGTATCGTGGTCGGTGCCCCTGCTCCGAAGACCGTCGATGGTCCTAAAGATTATCCACGGTACAACTTCGAGAGCCGCGTGTTGCTCTGGTTTGCGAATCAACAGCACCTCTATTACGGAAGTTTCGTGCTCGCGGTCCCGATCTTCTGCATGGTTATTGAGTTTATGGGGGTGGTGACGAAGGATAAGGCGATGGCGAAACGGTATGACCAACTCGCCCATGACTTCATCAAGATCAGTCTGACGGCCTATTCGCTGACCGCGATTCTAGGCGGTATCCTGATTTTCACCTTTCTGACGCTCTATCCTGCATTCTTCGGCTACTTATCCAGTATTTTCCGTCCGGTCATGCATATCTATGCACTGATGTTTGTGGCGGAGAGCGGAACTCTGTACATCTACTACTACGGCTGGGACAAGATGACAGACGGGTTCCTCAAGTGGATTCACTTGAGCATGTCCGTGGTTTTGAACGTGATCGGTACATTGCTCATGTTCCTGGCGAATTCCTGGATCGGCTTTATGATGTCGCCGGCCGGCGTCGATGAGCAGGGCCGCTACCTGGGGAACATCTGGCACGTCATTCATACCGCCCTCTGGAATCCGCTCAACGTCCATCGCATTTTGGGCAATATGGCGTTTGGCGGTGGTGTCGTGGCGGCCTACGCGGCGTATAAGTTCTTGGCCTCCAAGACCGATGAGGACCGTGCGCACTATGACTGGATGGGCTATATCGCCATGGCGCTCGGTGTAGCGTTCTTGATTCCCTTGCCGTTCGCCGGGTACTGGCTGATGCGCGAAGTGTATGCCTACCGCCAACAGATGGGGATTACGCTCATGGGCGGTCTCCTGGCTTGGCTCTTCATCATTCAAGCCACCATGATCGGCATCCTCTTCCTGAGCACGAACTATTATCTCTGGCAGGCGCTTGGTCGGATGCGCGGTGCTGAGAAATATCAACGTTATATTAAGTATCTCGTATTCGTTCTCTGTTGCGGTTTCCTGGTTTTCATTACCCCCCACACAATTGTCATGAGTCCAGCGGAGCTCAAGGCGATGGGTGGTCAACAGCATCCGGTGTTGGGAAACTACGGGGTGATGTCAGCCAAGAACGGTGGAATTAACGTGATCATCACCACCACCATTTTGAGTTTCGTCTGGTACATGCGAGGCAATAAGCTCTCGACGGTATCATGGTCGAAGTTCGGTAATATCTTCATGGGTGTCTTCTTCGGATGCGCCTATGTGAACATCATCTGGCTGGCGATCTACGGGTATTACATCCCGGCAAACGTGCGGGTGGGTCTCTCAGTGCCTCAAGTTGCCACGACACTATCCTGTCTCTTCTTCATGTTTCCGCTGAACGCCGCCATGATGAAGGGCGCCAAGCAGATGGGGGCCATTGAGTGGGGCAAGATCTCCGTTCGATCGCAATATGCGTTGATCATGCTCGCAACCGCCTTTACCTGGATGATGGGCTTGATGGGGTACATACGCTCTTCAGTCAGATTATTCTGGCACGTGAATGAGATTATGCGTGATAACTCGCCTTGGGCTTATACACATACGGTGGGTTTTGCAGCGAACATGATTTCATTTAATGTGCTGTTCTTCTGGGTCAGCATCCTATTCGTCTTCTGGCTGGGAAGCCTCGGGATGAAGAAGGCGCCTGTTGAGGCAAAGGCAGGGGTCCCTGGCGGCGCACCGCAGCCGGCTGGGGGCCACTAATCATCTATAGGATCTTGGTTGGGGGAGTGGCGGCATGAAGAACGTGCCTCCTTCCTACCTAAACCTCAGGAGGTTTCAACCGTGGGCGATCTGATAAGGGAAGCTCTAACGATAGGGTGGCCGCTATTCGCGCTTCTCGCCGGTCTCTTTGTGTATTCATTTGTATCCATCAAAGATGGTGCGGCAAAGAAGCGCTCGTTGTTCAAACTCTTTATCGGCACAATTGCCGCCTTCATGCTACTGGTGGCAATTGCGCACTATAAGGGGAGTTTCTACGAAGCGAACCGGGTGCTTCCGGCTTCCCTAGTTATCATCACTGCGATGTGTTTTATGATGGGGATCTATTTCCCCAACCATGCCGCAATGCTCAAGATCGGTGGGTTCATGTTCCTGGTTGCCGCCGGCCTCTCTGGATATGGGAATTGGTTGCCGCAGGTCGAAGGTGGATTTCCTCCTAAGGAAGAGAAACTTGATTTTAGCTCGATGACTGCCCAGCAACTTGCCGATGAAGGTGAAAAGATCATTTTCGGTGGAATTGGAAAGAACAAAGAACAGGGCGCGGTCGGCAAAGGCCAGTGTCCTCTCTGTCATGCGTTCCACGCAGGGATGCTCGGTGAACGTGCTCCCAACTTGATGGGCCTCCCGGAGCGAGCGGGCAAGGAGCGGTTAGAAGACCCCAAATATAGTAAGGGCAAGCCGCAGGCTAGAGAGTATGATGAAAAGGAATCCTTCCCAGGGGCGGGGACTGCGGAAACGGCTCAGGAGTATATTGCTGAGTCCCATGCGTGCCCGAGCTGTTATGTCGTTGTCGGCTATGGCGTCAAGGGCACGAACGATAAAACAAGTCCGATGCCTCCCATTCACAAACCACCGATCTCGTTGAGTCTTCCTGAGTTGGCGGCCGTGGACACCTGGTTGTGGGTCCGCGAAGGGCGTGACGCTCCGTCATTCGAAGATATTATCAAATCGTATGAGAAGTTTGTTCCTGAGGCTGATCGTCCTAAACAGCAGGAAGATGCGCCGGCAGGTGCGGCCAGCGCGCTCTTGGCGGATGGGACCGAGACGGTCGACCAGATTTTTGCCAAGGCGCAATGTGTCATGTGCCATACAATCCCAGGCATCCCTGGCGCGGTTGGTAAGCAAGGTCCCCTGCTGGAAGAGGGGACGAACGCACCAAACCGAATCAAGGATCCAGCCTACAAAGGGACTGCGCATAACACTCAAGAGTACATCATGGAGTCTGTGGTATCACCCAGTGCGTACGTTGTAAAAGGATTTCCTGACAACTTGATGCCGAAGGTCTTCGGGCAGAAATTGAGCGC
>JAENWB010000006.1:0-21568 GCA_016650275.1 Nitrospiraceae bacterium
TCTGGTCTATTCGATGGGGCGCCGACACAGTCATGGACCTCTCCACCGGCAAGAATATCCACGAAACCCGCGAATGGATCATTCGTAATTCACCGGTGCCCATCGGCACCGTGCCGATCTATCAAGCGTTGGAAAAGGTCGGAGGTAAGGCCGAAGACCTGACTTGGGAACTGTTTCGCGACACATTGATCGAACAGGCAGAACAAGGAGTTGACTACTTTACCATCCACGCTGGTGTGCGCCTCGCCTATGTGCCGATGACCGCCACACGCATGACCGGCATCGTGTCCCGCGGCGGAGCGATCCATGCGAAATGGTGCCTGGCTCATCATAAAGAGAACTTCACCTATACCCACTTCGAAGAAATCTGCGAGATCATGAAGGCCTACGATGTGTCGTTCAGTTTGGGCGATGGGTTACGCCCCGGCTCCATTGCAGATGCCAACGATGAGGCGCAATTTGCCGAGCTGGAGACCTTGGGTGAACTCACCAAGATTGCCTGGCGCCACGACGTCCAGGTCATGATCGAAGGGCCAGGCCACGTACCCATGCACATGATCCAGGTCAACATGGAAAAACAGCTGAAGGCTTGCCAGGAAGCGCCTTTTTATACACTGGGACCGCTCACGACCGACATCGCGCCGGGCTACGACCACATTACCTCCGGCATCGGCGCCGCCATGATCGGCTGGTTTGGCTGTGCGATGCTCTGTTATGTGACGCCCAAAGAACACCTGGGCCTCCCCGACCGGGAAGATGTGAAGACCGGCGTCATTACCTACAAAATCGCCGCCCACGCAGCGGACCTCGCGAAGGGCCATCCGGGTGCGCAGATTCGAGACAATGCGCTCTCAAAAGCCCGCTTCGAGTTTCGCTGGGAAGACCAGTTCAATCTTTCGCTCGATCCGGACACGGCAAAGCTCTTCCACGACGAGACCTTACCGGACAACGCCGCCAAGGTCTCGCACTTCTGTTCGATGTGCGGCCCTCATTTCTGCTCAATGAAGATCACGCAGGATGTCCGGGACTATGCCGCGCAACTACAAGTGGATGAACAGACAGCGATTCAAATCGGCATGAAGGAAAAATCGGAAGAGTTTAAGAAAACAGGCTCCGAGATTTATCGATAAGGCTGCTCAAAATGGTTCTCCGGCAAGGCCGCAGGCGAGGCCAAACCGGAAGCGTGCCCTCTGGGGTACGTTGAGGATTTGGCGGAGCTGAGAACGAAGCCGGAAGCCATTTTCAGCAGCCGTCGAAGGAGAATACAGTATGGGAAAGCCGAAGCCAGCCCCATTACGGGAAAGAGATATCACGCGCCAGATCGCGCGGGAATACTATAAGGAATTCGACCAGCTTATCGAGAGCGATGTGATAATTGTCGGCGCCGGACCTTCCGGGTTGATCTGCGCCCATGATCTGGCTGCGATGGGATTCCGGACGGTCATCGTCGAACAGAGCCTTGCCCTTGGCGGCGGCTTTTGGACGGGTGGCTACCTGATGAACAAGGCCACGATCTGTGAACCTGCCAATGAGATCCTCGAAGAAATCGGCGTGCCCTGCAAAAAGATCACGGAATGCGAAGGCATGTATATGGTCGATCCCCCGCACGCCACCGGTGCGTTGATTGCCGCCGCCTACAGAGGCGGCGCCAGGATCATGAATCTCACGAGAGTCGTCGACCTGATCCTGCGACGCGACGGCATTCTCGAAGGGGTCGTAGTCAATAACACAACAGCTGAAATGGCCGGCCATGACATCCTCCACGTGGACCCCATCGCACTTGAAAGCAAAATCGTCGTGGACGCGACGGGCCATGATGCCGTTGTCGTGAATCTCCTGCACAAACGCAATCTCTACAAAGAAGTGCCCGGCAACGGTGCCATGTGGGTCGCGCGATCGGAAGAGGAAATCATGGACCGGACCGGCGAGGCCTATCCCAACTGTTTCGTCATTGGATTAGCAGTGGCGGCAGTATACGGAACCCCGCGCATGGGTCCGGCATTCGGCTCAATGTTGCTCTCAGGGCGCTACGGGGCAGAGCTGATTAAGAAGAAGCTAAAGAACGAATAACCTGTCCCCGCGACTCCTGGAGGCCGATCAAAAAGGTCATCCAGCAAGGCCGCAGGGAGTGCGAACCCGGAGGCGTACCCTCAGGGGTACGTTGAGGAGTTCGCACGACTGAGAACGACGCTGGGGACCTTTTTCATCGGCCTAACTATGGATGTACAAGATTTTTTGGTACAAGGCGAAGGCCACGAAGAAGATAAACGCGAGGCCTGGCAACTCTTCCAGCAGGCCTATGAACGCCAGATGAAAGGCGAACTGGAAGAGGCCGTGACGCTCTACAAGAAGTCTATTCAGACGCATCCCACCGCCGAGGCCTATACCTTCCTCGGGTGGACCTACAGCTTCATGGGACGGCTCGACGATGCGATCGAAGAATGTCACAAGGCCATCGCACAGGATCCGGACTTCGGCAACCCCTATAATGACATTGGAGCCTATCTGATCGAGAAGAGTGAACTGGATGAAGCGATTACCTGGTTTCAGAAAGCCTTACAGGCCAGGCGCTATGAGAGCCCGGCTTTCCCCCATCTCAACCTCGGTCGGGTCTATGAGCGCAAGGGTCAATGGACCGAGGCTATCGACTCCTACAAGAAGGCTCTGGCCCTCAATCCCAACTACGCGTTGGCCAAGAAAGCGCTGGGGCGATTGATCAGTTCACTCAACTGAGAAGGTTTGTCTGGTTCATTTGGTTTATCTGGTTTGTCTCGTTGTTTTAGTTGATCTGGTTTGTTTAGGCAGTCTTAGTCGCCATGATTTCCTAGCGCGAGCTACACAGTTGAACTGTACTGGTCCCCTCTTGAACCAAAGAAACTAGAAAAACCAAATGAACCAAACAAACCAGATGGACCAGAAGACAATTCTCGTCGGTGTCACCGACATCTTTTTCTATACCAAAGTCCGCGATGCCCTGATGGCGAAGGGCTACAAGATCGAACGGGCTCGCACGCAGCAGGACATCGCCGAAAAAGCCTCGGCCACTATCCCATCCGCGGTGATATTGAACATGAATGACGAGACACTCAATGCCTTTCAAGCCCTAGAAACACTCGCAACCGATGCGCGCTTGAAGACCATTCCCATCCTCGCCTTCGCCAATCACGAAGAAGTCGATACCTTTAATCGGGCCAAAGCGCTGGGGGTGACCAAAGTCGTCTCGCGGAATGAATTCTCCTCACGGCTCAAAGATCTGGTTGAAGAGGTAATGTTGAATGTTTAATGCTGAATGTTGAATCTCATTCAACATTGAACATTCACAACTCAACATTTCAAAATGAAGCACTCACCCATTCACGATCTCCATACGAAGCTTGGTGCGACCTTTGAGGAGGTCGCTGGATGGGACATGCCCGCTTACTACAGCAAGTGGATCTCGGAATATCAGGCGGTGCGCCAGGCAGTCGGACTCTCCGACCTTTCGCACCGTGGCAAGATCCGCATCACCGGCGACGATCGCGTAAAATGGTTGCAGGGCCTCATCAGCAACGACATTCTCCCTCTCCAGCCAGGCCAGGGCTGTTATTCGAGCTTTCTCACACACAAGGGCAAGATGCTCGGCTACTTCCGAGTCTATCCCCTACCAGACAGCCTATGGGTGGAAGATGTCGGCGAGGTCGGCGACGCCACCTTCCAAGCGCTCCGAAAGTTTCTCCTCTACGGCATCAAAGCGAAGATGGAGAACTGTGCGGAGTCCTGGGGGCTATTGCTTGTCAGTGGACCCAAGGCCTGTGCAACTGTTAGCGCCGCCTTCGGCGTCGAGATGAGCGACCTCCCACCGGTGAGCGCCATCGCTGCCAAGATCGGCGGCCAGGCCTCATTCGTCCTGCGCACAGAAGAAACCGGAGAAGTAGACCTCGAGGTATTACTGCCTGCTGACGCCCTCAGCACGGCCTGGGAGCGACTCATGGAGGCAGGCGCGACATACGGCATCAAGGCCGTCGGTGGTCACGCTCGCGAGGCCCTCCGCATCGAAGCAGGGCTGCCAAGGGCCGGGCCAGACCTCAACGAAGAGATCGTCCCACCAGAAGCGGACCTGGAAGGGAAAGCGTTCAGCTTGAATAAGGGCTGCTATCCTGGGCAAGAGGTCGTGGCGAGGATGGACACCTACGGCAACGTACGGCGGCACTTAGTCGGGCTGGTCATGAATGGCTCGATCATCCCTCCGAGAGGCGCCAAGTTATTCAGCGGAGACCGGGAAGTTGGCTGGGTCAGCAGTGCCACGCACTCACCACAGCTCAAGACCCCGATCGCTCTGGCATACCCTCTCCGGGACTTTTCAGCCCCCGGCACCAACCTCACCATTGAAGTCGCCGGCACACGTCACGACGCGACCGTCCAGGCCATCCCCTTCTACCGTCGCCCCTAATCCCCCAGGATACTGAAAAATCCCGCCAGCATCGTTCTCGCATCGTTCAGACCCTCAACGTTGAAGATGAGTCCCTCGGAGGTCGGAAGCAATGTAGGTGCTTTCCCGTTCGCCAAGATCCATTACCAAGGGCGAACGGCCCACACGAAGTTCGGCATGTACCTCCTCGGGCCTTCACTCGCTGCGGCCTCGCCTGCGGAACGGCGCGTCTTGGCGCGCCGGGGTGGGGTGGGTGAGAAGTCTGGGCTTTTTGAGCATCCTGCCACTTTACTTTTCGGGGTTCCTGACTGACGACACCGCGCTGGCGAAAGCTAGCAGGCTCTTCCGTTCATCGTCTTCAAGCGCCAGCAAGAGGTGGGCCTCCTCGGCATGCATCAGGCGAAGACTGAGAAACGGCTCTTCTCGGCGCTTCTCTCTATTTTCCCACATCGCATCGATCACCTGAACTTTGTCCAACTGGCCGACCGAGACCACGTCGTAGCGAAAATACGAATCGCCGATGACCATGTCGAACACCACGTTGCCGGCAGTGAGCAACACTAGATTAAAGCGCCCCTGATCTTCGTAGCCCTCCGGCAAAAACTTGTTGATGTGGCAGAGCGCGACCTTGCGATCCCCTAAGGCCGCACGGATTTTTTCTTTTAGTACCGGGTAATCGATCTGCATGGCCTTTTCATCGGGCCCCGTCGCCGCCGCAGCAGCATTTTGAGCCTTTTCAAAAACCTCATCCGCTGACATCAACCCTGCCATATGTGTAGTCCTTTCATCCGAACCGTGTTAATTCGCGGTACGCCTGGCCTTCACGGCCCTGGCTACGCCGACCAACCCAAGGCCGGCCCACGCAAACTCCAAGAAAATGAATCCGACCCTCTGATCCGCAATCGCGACAATTCCCAGCAGCAACGACCCGACGATGTTCAACGCGAGGTATCCCGCGTTCAGTTCACGCCAGACCCCACCCTGAATCAGGCCATAGGCCGACAGCACCATCAGGGCGCCTAGGACGGAAATCAGCTGCAACAGCATCACGCACCTCGTTTAGCAGGATGCTGAAAAAGTCCGCCAGCTTTGTTCTCGCATCGCTCAGAGGCTCAACGTACCGAAGCGTACGCCTCACCTCTTCGCTCGCTGCGGCCGCGCTGGACGGCCATTGTGAGCATCCTGCGAGCCATTCTTGCACCATCACCACTCGCAAGATCACAGTGGGTGTTGAGCACAAACTGAGTTTTCCCGTCATCTGCTAGATCTTACACACATGCGCGCAACGCATGCGTACCGTAACTGGCCACCCGTCCTGATATCAAGAGGATCTTCGCGGAAGACGATGTTGGTTACTTGGCGGGCAGATGATGGGAAAACCGCGTGGCACCGGCCTCGTCGAGGACTGTGACGTCGAATGAGGACTTGGTGACTCGAACGAGACCAAAATTCATGTACCCGCCTTCATTGATCAATGTGGTAGGGCGTAATCCTGCATTGGGCGGCGTCTGTCGACCAGGCGCGGCGGACAACGGACCAGCCACAAACTCATGGAAGTCAGGAATCCCGTCACCGTTCGGATCGTACTCATTCGCTTGCACATAGTGGGCATCGCCGGCCAGGAACACCACGTTCTTCACCCTCCGTCCGAGAATGCGGTCCACAATCACCTGCCGCTCCCGTTCAAACCCTGGAGTGCCAGACCCTCCGGCCCAGCCATCGTTCCCAGAGACGCCTGCGCCTCCTCCCTTCGGAATAGACAGAGACACCGTGGTCACAATCACTTTCCACGTCGCGGTTGACTCTGTGAGCCCGTTCAGCAACCACTGAAGCTGTCTCTCTCCCAACATCGTCTTTGCCGGGCCGTCCTGATCAGCATTGCGGCTCCGATACTGCCGCGTATCGAGGATGAACAGCTCGAGGTCCGCCCCAGCACGCACCGTTCGATAGAGCCGATGGGGATCGTCAGGCGCCACACGGATCGGCCAATATTCGCGCAAAGTCTGACGCCCAGCCGGCATCTGGCTATCAAAGGGCCCTGCAAAGTCGTTCCGCACTTCATGATCATCCCAGATGACGTAGACCGGAACGTTGTCGAGAAAGCGCCGCAGAGCCTCCGCACCCCGTTGGTAGCGATGACGGGCACGGTACTCGGCCAGGGTCGTCGCCAGAAAGTCGGCGCCCGGTTCGTTCGGAGGCGACGGGCACAAATGGTCGCCGTACATCGTATCGCCGAGAAACAGAAAAAAATCGAGCTGCTGAGCGCGCATCACATCGAAAATAGGGTAGCCGGCAGCGCCACGCCTGCAGCGCCCCCGGCCACCCAGATCGCCGCTCCATGCAAAGGTCACCGGGGCCGAATTCGCGGCATCCAGCAAGGTCGCGAACTCTTCGCGCGCCGCCAGGGTCAGCGCCTCTCCCTGCGTTTGGCCGACCAATACGTGATAGCGATAGCGTGTCGCAGAGGCGAGGCCATCCAGTAGAATCGTCAAAGTGTAGTCGGTATCGGCACTGGTGACGAATACCGCCGTTCGAGCAGCCGGTGACCGGATCGTCGCCATCTTCGACATGAGATCCCAAGCCGCAACCGAAGCCCATTCAATTTGCACCGCCTGGGGCCCCTCTGTCCTGAGCCACAACAGCGCCGATTGGCTCGTGACGTCTCCGATCGCAATGCCTTGAGGTAGCGGATTCATCGAAGTGGCAGCCGTCTCTGCAAAAGTACTCCCGGGGGTAAGCTCCTCTCGGGACGCTGGCACGCAGCTGAACACAGTTGGTATCGAGGCAAGGAGAAGGAAGAACAGACAGAACTGAAGCATCGTGTGGATTGGCTTACCGGAACGGTGTCACCGGGTCAAGCAGTTGATAATCAGCCCCGCCGCCCTGCATACTGTCGCACGGAAACGGAGCATGAAATGCACGATCTGACCTGCATGATTAAAGGCTGCCAAGCCAAAGTCTACGCCCCTGCCGGCACGCACAGCATCTGCCGAGAACATTTCTTGAGCTATCTAACCTGGCGTCGCCGCAAAGGCCCGCAGATGTTCATGAAGTATGCAGGGATGACGATGGAAGAACGAGACCCCTTAGTCGCCGAATGGGCCAACACCATCCGCGTCGAAGAAATCCCCACCGCCTCAGCGCCAAAAACCTAACTGCGAAGACTCAGCGACTGCGAGCATATCGAGCGGTCGTTGCAATGCTCTGTTAGGCAGCACCCTGAGACTGCTCATTCATTGGTGTCAAAGTCAAATTTTGGAGCCTTAACACCCATAGACTCCATGAGTTTAACTAACCCCTTACCCGCCTGCCTTGGCACCATCGCGGGACCGGCGTTGATTATGAAACGAGAAATGAAACCATAGAAATCAGCCGCGAAGCTATAGAGGGTCTCGAATTCGGCATGGGACGGGAGAGAATCGAGAGCAGCCTTTGAGTCACTGTGAGCACCAATTGTGTCACGGAATTCCTTCAGGCGATCCAGTGTTCCAGAATGGATGCCACAGAAGAGGCCAAATGTCTCTTTGAGATGAGACTTTGCTTCTGTGGGCTCCATATCGTTCCCATACTTTTTCCCGAAGGCAAGAAGCGCCGATCTCTGCCCAAGAACGAGAGCCGTCGGTGAGAGTGAGTCGATTATTCCAGAAATGGAATTCAGCTCGTTTCGTGTCGACGATTCGAATATCTTACAGAAGTAGATAGAGAGGGATTCTTGGGCTGCCTTTTGGAGATAGCCAATGAACGCGTTGCTGATATCGCTATTTCGGAGCGAGTCAACGTTCAATCCGATGATGCGGTGGATGTCGATATGGTCACGAAGCTGGGCGACCAGCTTAATGAGCTCGATGTTCTTCTTGTCGGTCTTCGATCCAAGCATGACTTGATCTAGGATTACGGTCGGTTAACGACAACTTTCATGGGCTGAATGGTTCCCCCACTGCGCCTATAAACAAGCCTTTTTCTTCCCCTCACCCGTAAACAATGGGCTGAGGCGGTTGTGCTCTCAACTGCGCGCGTCCAACGAGGGCCTTCTGAGACCGCGCGTTGCGCGAGCACAGAGAGCGAACCGCCTCAGCCCATCACCGCCGACCCATGATGATGAATCAAGCCGATAGCCGACCTGAGGACACCCATGCTGATCCATCAGGCGACTCAGAGCGGGAAAAGCGGTAATGATCAGTGCCCCTAGATCAGCCTGTATCATGGTTGTTTGGCACCAAGTTGGCACCAACATCATGATGAGCCTACTTGACAGAGGCAACATAGCTTTCGAAATTAATCGTTCTCTGCGACGTGGTTGCCCGCCTAATGAGTCTCGCCCTACAGTACGGCGCTCCGCTTCAGAAGGTCGGCGATCTCCTCGCAGGGGCTAAATTTGCTCCATGCGGCCCGGTGTCCGGACACGATCGCCTCAAGTCCTGTTCGAGTCTGCCGGACCTGATTGGCCTGCACCTGTTGGTGGAGTACTGCGACCGTGAGGAGCTAGGACATGTTTCGGTCGCAGCGAGAGGAGAAGGCTGACCATGATTTCGAGAGCGCGAGGTTATCATCTGGTTGTTGGAAAAGTGTTGGTCTGCATGCCATGAAGAACATTAAGGCACAGCAGAAGACAACGAAATCCCCCAAAGCCCTATTCAACTTGCGTCGACAACGCGCCACGGCCGAGAACTTGGCGAAGGGGATGGGCGCACAAGAAGCGATGGTCGCGGCGAGGTACAGTCCGCTCTACGCGCAGCACCAGGGCTACAAAGCGATTAAGCGTCCGTGCATTCGGAGTGCCTTTACCGAGTCGTGCGAGCGGATCTTCGAGAAGCGCAACATTCCGTTCGATCGGATTGTGGAACGGTACGTCGATGCCTTGGACGCGCCGCTGATCGTGAAGAGCACGCAGCTGGGCGATGCCTACATGCCGCTCGAACCAAAGACGCAGCTCCCGTACCCCGATCATGTGATTCGGATGAACGCAGCGGATCGGCTCGTGGAGCTCTACGGCGGGAAGCCGCGTGATGTCGAAATGCCCACGGAGCCGCCCAAAGGCATCACGATCATTATTCGCAAAGAACCGTCCGCGCCCGTGGCGGTGGTGGTCAATCCGAAAGGGCTCACGAGCATTGTGCCGACCGGGACGACGACACATCCGAAGTTGCCGGTGCGGTTCGTGAAACCGAATGGATCGACATGAACAAAGGAGGTGACGTATGAACCACCTTCCTGAGATCGCAGCAGCCTTATAACGTCACTGTGACCAACGGCCGGTCAGTGAGCTATCGCCCTTCGATGCGCCAACCTTGCCCGTAGGGATTGTTGGGGCTGTCGGCGCGATAGGGATTGCCATACCAGCCGTAGGGATTGCTGACACACTCGCGATTATAGGTCTTCACGCTCAAGCGGCCACGATCGTTCCTCTCTTGATCGTACAGGCATGGTGCAGTGATCGCTTCGAAGTTTGTCGCCGATGAGGGACTATACGGATTGCCATACGGCCCCAACTCGAACTCGTTGGTGATGCTGTTCGGATCGTCAGGATTCTCGGCACCGAACGGATCGGCGATCGAGTTCGGATCGAATTCGTTAGCGGAGAGATTGCCGCGATATTCAGCGTGGACAGCGAGCGGAATCAGGACGAGAAGGGACACGAGCAGGAGCTTCATACCGCCCCTCCTGGTGGGCCTTCAGCCTAGACCTCGGTTGGGCAGGGCGTCAAGTACGGTTTGCCGGAGTCAGCCATCTAATAGCCAGATGGCTTTATCGGCAGGCGGGGGGCCTATTTGAGGACTCCCACACCGAGCCACGACTCCGCACGCCTCCGCTGGCCACGGTCAGAATCCTGAATCTGCTTGCGGGATGTGGCGTCTAATGGCACACGTAAAATTTGAGCGTGATGCGGAGAAGGGTCTGGAGCCGCCTGGGAGGTAGTCTGCTTTTGGCCATCACCCTGAGCGCGTGCGGAACCCTGCCTGCCACCTCAGTGAACAAGAAAATCGATCCGGCTGCTGTCGACTCAAGTGTCGTCCAGTCCCTTCAGCGACAAATTAGAGAGCGAGAGAAGCGCATTGCGGAGTTAGAGGCCCAGTTGGACGCCTTGAAGGTGATCGATCAGGACATGGAGAAACGGAGAACGTCCAGTCGGGCACCCACGACGGTGACGCCGATCGAGTGACCATCGTTGCGAACTCGCATTGTCGTGCCCCACTTACATTGTGGACAGGTCGCTGAGTCAGCTGGATGCAGGAACCCCACTGAATTTATTCAAGACCCATCGCAGCAGAAGACCGCCGAGGATCTCTTACCAGAGTCACGAGCGAGTGCACCCGGATGTCTCTTGAGAAATGGAGAATCGAAGCGGGCTGGATTCTTTGCAAAATGGATGGTTTGCAAGGTTCAATAAATTGTCCGGAAATCAAGTGGAGCAGTACAGTCGCCTCCTGATTGACCCCCCCCCGTGTTTTTATAATTGTTCGTCTCACTAGGTATCTACTTTATGTAGGCTCAGTCCCTCCATTGAGAGGAGGTCTACTGATGGGACGCGAACAACCCCCGCGGTTCAACCCCAAGATCTTTCTCACAACAGTCGGCAAGGGGAAAACCCTGCTAACGTCCGCCAAAAAGACGATTATCTTTTCGCAAGAGGATGCGGCGGATGCGGTCTTCTATATCCAGGAGGGTCAGGTCAAGCTCTCGATCGTGTCCCAACAAGGCAAAGAAGCCATTGTCACGATTCTGGAGCGGGGTAACTTTTTTGGGGAAGGGTGCCTCGCCGGACAGCTGGTGCACATGGCCACGGCGACCTCCCTGGAAAACTCCAGTATCGTGCGCATTGACAAACAGGTGATGATCGACACACTCCACAACGAGCCCACTTTCTCCGAACTGTTCCTCGCGTACCTCTTGGCTCGCAACATTCGCATCCAAGAAGACGTGGTGGATCAACTTTTTAACTCGAGCGAGAAGCGGCTGGCGCGGATACTGCTGTTACTGGCCCATTTTGGGAAAGAAGGCAAGGCGGAGGCAGTCATTCCGAAGATCAGTCAGGAAACGCTCGCCGAGATGATTGGCACCACACGCTCCCGCATCAGTTTCTTCCTGAATAAGTTCCGCAAACTGGGCTTCCTGGAGTACAACGGCGGGATGCACGTGCACCGTTCCCTCCTCAATATCGTCCTCCACGACTAGGTTCCCGTCTTCTGGCTGAATCTTCGCGCAGGGACAAGCGCCCTGTGGTCTGCCAAATAATATGTTCCACACTGAGCAATTGTGAACAGACAGCACGCTGGCTTCTCGGCATACTGCAGCCAACCTTTCTAAGGAGGAGACCATGACACAACAAGCAGCTGACCATCAGAAGCAAGCCGCGGAGCATCATGAACAGGCCGCACACCAGCATAAAGCAGACTCGAAGGGCTATGAGGCGAACCAACATGAAAAAGGACGCACCCTGCCCACCTCGCGCATGGCTACAGCCAACAGGCGAGCCCTCATGGGACTGACGCGGCGAAGTCCCCTGTCGAACATCATGGGAATACGGAGCGGAGCAATGAAAGGTGGAGCGGATGACTGTTGACACCCTGTTCGCGCAGATAACTCATGAGGCGCCGTCCGCTTCGACAACAGAAACGCCGCTGCTCCCTGTCTGTTGTCTCTGCAGACTCATTCGAGACGAGATCGGAGCTTCCCCTGATAGTGCGCGCTGGGTCACGCCGCGAACGTATCGAAAGACACATGGCATAAATCCGGCCGAGTGCCTTCATACTCACACCTACTGTCCGGGGTGTTTGACGCAGGCGATGGAGACAATCAGGGCAGCCCAGGTCATGGAGACACTGGCGGTCGCCTAGCGAGAGGTCAAGAGGCCTGCCTCGGGAAGCGGTTTTTGAGTGTGACAAGGAGGGAGGCTGGGATCGTGGGTCCGAACCAGCTCTGGTCGATCAGCTTGGCAGATCGGCCAAGTCTCATTGATCTATCCCACGTTGTACCCCTCGCCGCGGCCTGGTCCCTGGTGAATGAACAATGAAAGAAAGAGGTGGCATATGGCTGTTGAAACCCTGTTGGCTCAAACAGCTCGTGAGGCGGCTGACGCGAAGGATCACAACGAAACGGACAACACGCTCAGGGAGTTTGGGAAATGCGCCGTGGCCTTGCGCAACGTGCTGTACCAGGACAGGTCATTAAATGAGGTAGAATTCCTCTTCATTGAGAACCATTTCCAAGTCTTACAGATGGCCTATCTTCGGTGGAAGCGGAAGCATAGGGGATGACCTACAGAAGAAGCGGGCAGTCCCCCGCTGAATCATGACGCAAGGAGCGGCCCGAGACTCCCGCGGTGAGATCGGGACCGGATCAGCCCACAACCATATCCTGGCCTCTCGTGCTTCCTTCTCCAAGCCTTCAAGCCCCGATGCCCTGGCGCATACTTTCGATACCACCTGCACCAGCCGTGTTTGACCAGTGTGTGATTGACGTGGGTGCCATCGGGCAGCAACACATCAGCGATCGTGCGGCCATACTTGTCGAGACCGTAGGTTTGAAGGGTGACTTCTTCCCGAAGACTAACTCTGAGGCGGCTTGCTTCGCTCGGCTGCCGTAGGCTTGACGTTTCTCAGGGCAGTCGATGTCGTTGAGGCGGATGCGTTCAGGGCTGTGATGGTGCAGGACTTCGATGGTGTCGCCGCCCAGGACGCCGGTCACAGTGCCGGTGACTACGCCGGCCAGAACGGACCCTGTGAAATAGAGCGTGAGGGTGAAGAACGCGATGAAGCGACAGCGCATCGGCTGCATGTAGCAGCTCATCGTCCCTGGAGAAAGGGCGCCCACCTATCGTTTCCAGATCCCCAACCGGACCTCTACCTTAGCTTCGCAGCTGCTGAAGAGCGTATCGTTCCTGATGCTCCCTCGTAACTTTCGGTATGCGGTGCGGGTCTTATACCTGTGGCAGTGTGAATCAGCAGACACGACTGAAGACCTTGCTACAGATCTTTAAAGTGGCACACCGACAACGAAATAGCGTTTGGCTGCCTTAGGGCTTAAACGATTTCCCCGGACACCCATCGAGCGAATCGACTAGTTCGTTGAAAGCGAAGCCGATAGAAATTATTCCTGTAGCTCCCCTTTTGTTCATATACCTGTACTTGGAAGATGTAGTCTTGGAAGAAATATGGAGATATTGTTCAGCTGGCTCGGACATGATTTGGCCTACTTCTTCTCTTGTCATTCCCCGCACCAGATATTTACATTTCTTCTCTAAGGCACGGGCTCGCTCATCTTCCTTCGCCAATCTGGCCTTTGCTCGTTTGGATAGGTCCTTTAACTGGGCCGCTTGCGCATCAAGTTTATTCTCTGTGTCTTTAATTCTCCTAAAAAGTGGTTCTGCGATACTCTTGTCTTTGGTGGAATTGTTATTCATGGCTGGGCTGGCGAATGAGATTGAGGTGGGCTGGCTGTCTTTAACCTTTGCCGACAGTTGTTGTAGGACTTGTTCCACTTCCGTATGCGCTTGCTCAATCCTTCGAGTTTTCGCTCGCAAGCTTTCCTGTAGCCGAGACACGGAATCGAGGGTGTCCTGAATCAGTCGGTTCTGTTCTTCGAGACGCTGATATCTATTTACCACCGCTTGTTGCACTAGTTGAAGGTCTCGCCGCGACTTATCAAATGCTTGCTCCTGTAGACGTGTTTGTTCTTGTACGTGTCCCTGAATCTCAATCAGTTTCTTGGCGGGAACGCGCAACAGTTGATAGACCGTAATCATACCGATTGGGTTGGGTTCTTCTTCGAACGTCATCTGAGTTTCAATCACCAATCCTTTCGCTTCAACGTCGGTGACTTGCGCAAAGTTCATCAATTCGACCTTGGCATTCTCAAACGCTCGCTTTCTGCCCTCCTCGACCGTGGCCGCATGGGGGGCAATTCCGACTACGAACAAGTCTTCTCCTTCCATAAAGGATGATTGTTTTGTCCAGAATGGCCGCTTATTCGTTTCTGCCCCCTTGATACTCTTCTCTGAGTAGGTCTCGCCAATACCAGGGAGCCTCTTGAGCTCGTCGGCGGTGGCAGTGTTGATGTCGAGCAAGTCGGCTTGCTCGGCAGCTTGAACTAGCAGGGTGTTGGACACGGCGAAGGGACACAATGGGAGCAACAGCAAGAGCAGGATTCCTAGCCCAGTGTTACGTGACCATCTGAAAAGCAGTGATCCCATAAAACCTCCTCGTTAGTGCGTCGGGCCCTTCGCCACGCGCTGCCCTATCTCAATGATCCCGCCCAACCGCTCAAGTAGATTCATGGATTGGTGAGAGGTCAGGCCATGTTTGTTGAGTAATGCCAATATGTCGTCGATGATCTTGTTCTCCGTCTCTGTGAGCAAGTACGGCTCCGGAAAAGCGGTCTCAGGGATGCTGGCACGGGGATTTTTGCGGCGAAACTCAGCAATGATGTTATAGAGGTCCTGCTTCGTGCAGAGGCCCTTCCGTTCGAGCACTTCCACAATCGCGACGGACATGGATTCGCGTGTGGGGCGGCCGTTGCTCATTTGTCTTTGAGTCTCCCCACCCGCACTAGCTTTTCTTGGCCTGCCGGATGGACGGGTTGGATCGCATCTATAAGCTCATTTGGAGGGATACATCTCGACCCGCTCACGAATTTTTACCCAGTTGTCCCATCCATAGCTTTTTGCCGTGCTCGTGATAACTTCCCGAGCGGCATCAATTGTCCTATTCATAATTTCTCGGTTCACAGTGGTGTGATGCCGAACGAAGATCAAGAGAGTCTCGTGATCGGATTGAACAACGGATAGTGAAAACGGGAAGTCGGCGCTGGCATTCTGTCGAAGCTGGGAATTCACGGCTAACGCTAGCCACTCGATTTTCGTTGGTGCGTAGGGTGTGAGGCCGGGCCGGCTCGGCGTCTGTGGCTCGTTTCTATTATCTTGTTCGGCTCTTTCAATTCTTTCAATCTTGCACTCACCGTTCACGCAGGCCTTCGCGTGCGCTTGCTGATTCTCATCACAAGAAATCTTATCATCTGCGCTAATGGCATTATCGAGGCATTTTTGCAGCTCTTCCTGAGCTGTCCTGAGACATTCTGCACAAGGGCTTTGTGCGTACACAGGAGAGCCAAGAAACAAGAGTGGGAACAACGCGAACATGAGCCGTACGTTCCATAACAGGACCTCCCGTAAGGAGTGCCGAGGAAATATTCGCCACGCGTCGCGAAATGTTTCCAGACTCATTTCCATTCCAATCAAGAGTCGCCTTTGTCTTCACCAATGCGCCCAGGTGAAATCAGAGGATTTGCCGCTTGATCCCTTAGCAGCTTCCTTGTTGGTGCGGCATGCCCTTCAGAAATCTCTGTCCACTTCTTGATTGCGCAGTCGAGTCGTCCGCCGGGCACGGAATTCAATCCACTTATCCGGTTTTGATAATACTACTGGGCCGCACGCCAGCTTCAGGAGCCCAGAATAGTCGCCCGTTACTTCCGCGGTCAAGAAGCGGTCGGCCCCGTCGGACGACGGATGGAGCCGGATCGAGCCGCCGACGAGTTCCTGGAGAATCCTCCGCGCCTTATCGACTTCGGGCTGGGTCACGGTGATCAGGTCATCGATCATCGCCTTGAACCGTTGCTCCATATTGGGTAAAAATGCCACGACCTTTTCATAGAGCTTATTCTTCCCCTTGATCGTCTGGGTCAACGTGGCCTGTTCGGCTTCGAGGCGGTCGAGTTCCGCCTTGGTGCTGGTCGAGAACACCCCGGCCTTGATCGCCGTGATGATGGCCGCCAGCTCCCGCTCGATCTCCTGCACGCGCGCGGTGGCTTTCGCCACGTCCGGCCTGCGGGTGCGTCGTTGACTGGCCAGCAAGCGGATGATTTCGTGCTTGAAGACGTCGAGACCTTCCGGGGTGAACAGGTCCTGTTGGATTGCGGCCACCAAGGCCGACTCCACGAGCGTGCGTGGGACCTTGATGGCATTCGCGCACTCGGTCTCCCCACGGGTCCGCCACGTGGAGCAGCAATAGTCGCTGTGGGAGCAGACGACGAACTTGCCCCCGCACAGGCCACAGACCAGCAGCCCGCTGAACAAATACTTGGGATTGCGCCCGGTACTTCGGGCGCGGCTATGGACCTGCCGCAGGTCATAGACCCCACGGCTCACCCCAGCGCGCCGGGCTGTCACCCGTTTCCAGAGATTCTCGTCGATGATCCGCAAGTGAGGGGCCTCCGTCTTGACCCACTCCCGCTCGTCCCGCATCACCTTGGCGCGGACGCCGGTGTCGGGGTCCTTCTCGCGCACCGAGCGGTTCCAGACGATGCGGCCAAGGTACAACGGGTTGTTCAACAGGCCGGTCCCGATGCTCGCATCCCCTTGGAGGGACCCGGCTGACCAGGTGGGCGTCGTGCCGATGAACTTCTTTCTCTTGTAGTGGGCGCCAGGAGCCGGGACCTGTTGGCGGTTCAGTTCGGTCACGATCTTGTGCGGCGACCAGCCTTCGGCATAGTGTGAAAAAATCCACCGCACCCACGTCGCCTGCTCCTCGTCGATCTCTAGCTTCGTGGCGATACGCTGCGGGCGTCCGTAGGCGTCCTTCTTGATCGCATCCTCAACGGGAATGAGCTTGTAGCCGTAGCTCCGCCCCCCACAGTGATAGCCGCCGAGCGCCTTGCGACCATGCCCCGGCTGATCTTGTCCTTCAAGTCCGAGACGAACTGCTCGTTCATGATGCCCTTGAACCCGGCCAGCATCTTATGGCCCTTGTCCGCCGTGTCGATCCCGTCTGAACACCCGATCAGGCGAACCTTCCAATAGACAAGCCGCCGCCGTGTTTGTTCTGCTTCATTACTATCGCGGGACAGGCGTGAAAAGTCGTCCACCAACAGGACGTCGAACGCCTTCGTCTTCGCATCCTTGAGCATCTGTTGATACTCAGGACGATCAGCCGTGGTGCCTGAGATCGCACGATCTGCGTACCGGTGCGTGGTCGCCTACCCTTCGCGCGTGGCGCGCGTCTCTCAATTGCGATATTGATCGACGATGGAACTTTCTTTTTGGTGCTCGCTCGAATACCGTGCGTACAACGCGACTCTCATGGGTGGCTCTCCTCCTTGGGGGGCATGTTGATTTTTTTAGAGATGTCATCGAGAAGATGGACCATACGGTCTACTGCGCTGCTCAAAACGTATACGCCCAACAGACCGATCCAGACCACGGAGGCGAAGAGCAACCATAAGAGCGTTTTCGGGCTGATCGGGATGTAACTAAGTGCGTATCCAAATCCCGCGATGACCGAAATCTGAATCAGCAGGAACAGGCCCGCGCTTCGAGTCGGTCGCTGAACCATGATGGCCCTCCTTTGTTATCCGACACCCTATGCCTTGTGCATGACGCACTGTGGTCAGTGGCATGGTTGGGCCTCCTCCTTGGTCAGTCCCCCACCGCGTCGTGCCATTTGGGCCTCCTTCCTAGCGGATCTTTATTATTTCCTTCCACAATTACTTAGCGATGTACCCTTGCAATGCTAGACTCTCATCCGTGCCACCTTCAAAATACAGCTCTAGCGTTCCGCCAACGTACCTGGCAAATTTGATCTCCGCGAGATTGACCGCCAGATTTTCCTCACCATCTGAGACATCAATAAAAAACATACCCTCTCACCTCCTCTCGTCCCCAAATCGCACCTGGTTTATTCCGTCATCCTCGGCTTCAATGGCATAGATCGTGACGCTCATGAGCGGCCCTCCTTGATCCGTAGTCGCTCCTCCAGCGTGGACAGGAGCAACTCGCAGTTAATGTCACTGACACTGGTACCCTCGCTGACGTGATCCTTCAGCATCTGCGCGAGCGAACTGTCCATGGTGAGCGGAGTCCCTCGCGGGAACATCGCCACCATGAGCGCCTCGGCCACGTCCTGCTTCGTGAGGAGACTCGTACCCGCCTCAATGGCGACATAAAGTTCCGTGAGTCGCTTGTCGGTCTGCTCATCCATCGCTCAGTCCTTCTTAAATGTCCGCGTTCATTTATCGGACGACGTTTCCTGGGGAGTGTTTGCGTCGTGCTTCTTGATGTATCTCCTTATGATGCGCTCCTCTGACTTGAATAGGCCCATCGCAATTAAAGCGGCTACTGCGCCTGCCCCCAGTCCCTGGTAAAAATCGCCCATCTGTCCAATGAACATCAGACCATACAGAACCGCCCCTCGATAGGCTGCCGAGATACTTGGCTTGATACTAAGCTTAGTGCGAAAAGGCCATAAGATGGCCTTTCCAAGACCATAAGAACAAGGCAAATCACCAGCGCAAGTACGACTTGAACAGCTGTTACCTTCCAAAACTCTCCCTGCGTAACAGGCACAAATAATCCAAGAAGTGCCGAACGAATAAGAAGCCGCCCCAATGCGAAAGGCTCGCTCATGGTCGGTCCACCTGCTTTCTGTGTCGCCGTGTGGTCCATTATCACTTAGTCTCACGAACCAGGTGAATGAGATCTTCAAACGTCCACACCTCGCATTGTGCCGTGCTTTCGCAGACCTTCCTTTTCAACTCCCGATCCTCTGTCACCAAGACATCCGCCTTTCCTGATGCGGTAACCGCAATGATGCCATCGCGCGCCCCACGGTGGGTGTTACCGGTGCGGGTCGCCTCGACAGACACGCCGGTATGGCTACCGTCTCCCCATAGACTCTGCCCCCATTTACTTGCATCCCAAACGCTGGCTTGGTCCAACACGTCTTCTCGTGGGAATTGATCGTAAACGCCAACGAGAAGTGCTCGACGATCGAGGTCTGGTGTTTGCTCCAGTTCATTTCGCACGGTGGGAATGCCCACGATGATGATACGGCCCGCCTTCGCGACAGTACAGATTTCTTCAATCAGCCCTGTAGTGGCTGCAATTCGATTTACGATATTCGTGTCCAGGGCAATCCGCTTCATTTCACCAGTTCCGCCACCGTGACCTTCAGCGCCTTGGCCAGCTTCTTCAGCACATGAAGCGACGGGTTGATGCGCTCCCGTGTTTCCAGCTGCGTAATGTAGGCGTCACTCACGCCAACCCGCTGAGCCAATGCCCGCTGACTGAGACCCAGCTCAGTGCGCCGCTGCTTAATCATGCCCGACAATCTCCGTGTCATGATACTAACTCCTAGTTAGCGTAGAAGTAAGCCCTACTTCTTCAGCCGCCCCAGCGCCCGGTTGAGCATCTCCTGTCCGATACCTCGAACCTTGGCTTCTAGCTCCTCATAGGTGTCCACCTCTAGCACCTGGAGTACGAGCGGGGAGATATTGGAGTCTCGAAAGTTACGGATTCCCGCTGCGTCGATAATTCTGATACTTTTAATGGCCTCCGCGCTGGGCTCTGCCCACCCGTAATAGTGTCGGAAATTATTCGCGGTGGCCTTTATCAAAGGAGCTAAGCGAGTACGACTAACCTGTTCTCCGAATTCCGTCTTATCGTGTTCGAGGTCGAGGCTTTTTCTTAACTTCTTAATCCATAGGTCAAGGACAAGAAAGATCGATGCAGCATATATCTCTTGAGCCCGGTCCAACATCGCGCCTCGTTGCATGCCGTCGAGAAGATTGCGCTGCGGTTGTGGTCGGAGGGGTCCGTCGAGATCCTTTTGTGCCTTTCTGGCCAACCGGAATAAGGTTTGCAGCGTGGGTCGCATTTTTTCGAGATCCCACAGAAAGCCCTCAAGTATTTCTTCCTTTGACTTCTTCCGCATCCCTGTCCTCACGTTCTGACAATAGCTCCAGCGCCTCCCCGATCAGCAGCCGCACCTTCGCGTCTCGCTCCTGTCACTTCGCCTCTCGCTTGCGCCGCGACTGATGGTGCTACCGAGCACGCGCTATCGAGGATTGACGGCCAGAAAGTCGTTCGCAAATGCCTTGACCAGCGGTCCAATATTCTCGGATATAATCATCCTCAATTGGGCTTTGCCGACAATTATTACCGAATCTCCGTTCCATGTTGCCGCAATCATCTTCCATCCTGGTCTATGGACTAACGACACTTGCTGGGTGAGACGAACTTCTAAACTTACAGCATAGGTAGGGCCACGATTGAGTGCATTGACTTGTACGTAAAGACATGGCTTGGAGGGCGTCATCTCTCTCTGATGGAGTGAGGACCGGTATGCCACTGGACCGGAGGATGAGTTCAACGGCTGTTTGAATCGCTTCTACCGACAAGCCGTCCGTCTGTGCTTCTGGGTTTATCTCCTCGATGACCACTAGCACCCCTGGTAGCCCCACCAACGATTCACGCTCATTAGAGCCTGCTGCTTGAGCCGTGCTCAGGGTGAGGCAGGTCAGGGCCATGATTATCGCACTTAGGGCGCATCGCATAGGACCTCCGTATTGGTTGGCCGCACGATACGCCGAACGTGACTGCGTGACAATCCCCAGAAGAGCGGCACATTCATCACAGGGCCTCACGTCTCACCTGCCACATCTTGCGCTGCCCCGGTGGCCCTGCTAGGCTCACTTTCGTCCCAAAGATACGGTCCACACATAAATTATCCTTCCAACGCCTGGAGCGCCTATGACGAAACTGGACGAGTTAGCTGAAGGCGAAGTTCTGAGGTCCATGACCATTTACCAACTCCTCCGTCCTGGCAAACGTGTTGACTCCGAAGGTGACATCGCCCCCTCTAACAAACAAATTGAGATCAGAGTTTTTAAATACCTCAATGGAGAACGCATAGGACAGTTTATGGCACAACCCTATCTGGGGACGACCTATAGCGCAGCAGATTTTATTGGGCGCGGAAACACCGAGCAGGAAGCCCTGTATTCCACGCTGGACAATATCAAAGGTGTTCCGCATGAGAGAATGTTTCCAGACGACGAATAGACGTGGTTTGATCTTCGCGTGATAGCCCAGGTCCTTCAGACGTTGCAGACTGCGGACGGTCGGGAGAGCTCATGGCGTAGATCCGTTCGCGATCGGCCTGGTGCCAACTAGGGGCCAGCGTGGGACAAGCGATCACACGAAGATGGTGATAAATGGTGACTTGTGACCGCGTGCGGAGGCTAACAACACCTTGACCCTCCCCCGATTTTACAGACACCTCTATAAAGGGGGAGAATGGTGAAATTGGAGGTGCCCATGCCAGCAAGCACTCGACGTCGGTTTACCGAGGACTTTAAGAGGGAGGCGGTGCGGTTGGTGCGGGAGTCCGCCCA
>JAENWB010000007.1:0-37720 GCA_016650275.1 Nitrospiraceae bacterium
TCGAATGCAAGCTGTTATCGAGATGGCTAATCCGTTCGGTGAAATCGATACCTCAGGGAGCGATTTTGATCAGGATACGTTAGCCGAAATGGCTCCGCTGGCTGCCGTGGGGGTTGGATTGGCCCTTAGATCGGTAGGGGATCGATGATTCGCATTAATTTATTGCCAGGGCCCAAGGGGCATAAGGCGAAGCCGCAGTATGACGTCAGAGCACAGGCGCTGTTGGGTGTGGGGATGTTGTTCATCACCCTGGCGGGATGCTGGTGGTACTCGGCGTCACTCGATGATGAAATAACCGTGCGGCAGACCGAAAAACTCGACAAGGAGAAGCAGGTCGTGCAGCTGAAGGAACAAGTAAAGCAGGTTTCGGATTTTGAAAGCCGAAAGAAAGTGCTGGAAGACAAGAATCGTATTATTGACGAATTGGAAAAGTCACGTGTTGGCCCCGTCAAGGTGCTCGACCATGTCAGTCAGAGCCTGGAACCGCTGAAGGTGTGGCTAGTGAGAGTCGCGGTCACCGGGCAAGAGATCGATCTTGAGGGTCGTGCGGCGACTAACGATGATGTGGTGGAATTCGTGAATAACCTGCGCCGTACCGACTATTTCACGAATATCAATCTTCAAGAAAGTCGAGCTGCAGTGGAGAGCCAACTCAATATCTATCAGTTTAAACTCGGTTTCCGTCTCAAAGGGTAAGAATCATGAAGCTGCCTGCTATTAATCTTGACCTATTGCGGTCCATCCCATTGGTTCAGAAGGTGGGGCTTCTGCTGATGGTTCTTGCGGGGATTATCGTGGGCTTCTACTATTTTGTGGCCGAGCCAAAGTCGACGGAGATTGTAGCGCTTCAAGGAGCGACCGGCACGCTCGACAACGAAATTCAAACATTGACCATTAAAGTCAAGCATCTCGATCAACTCATCGCCGCCAGCAAACAACTAGAGATTGAGCTCGCGAAAAAGAAAGAGCGCCTGCCGCCTGAAGAAGAGGCGGTGATGTTGCTCAAGCAGGTGTCAGACTTGGGGATTCGCCTTGGACTGGACATTAAGCTGTGGAAACCGAGTCCCAAGAGCGAGGATGCATCGAAACTCTTTGTGCGGATGCCGGTGAACGTAGAGGTCTCTGGTGGCTACCATACCGCAGCCTTGTTTTTCGATCGAATCAACGCGTTGCCTCGGATTGTGACCGTGTCCGGCCTCAAGATGGGAGCTCCAAAGTTTGAGAAGGGACGGGTAGTCACACAGACCGTGTTTGACCTTGTAGCCTATGCGGCACCAGAGGAAACCAAGCTGGTTGCGGTTGTTCCGGCGACTCCTCAGAAGAAATAGGGCACAGAGTCTCGTGCGAGGCCTGAGCGATGAATGCCATCTGTGAAAACTGGCGGTTAATCATGAAGACAACAAGAATGACTCTGATCGGATGTGTGGGATGTGCCGGCCTGCTCGTCGTAGTTAGCCTGGGCCTTGCTGAGGCAGCTATGAGCTCTCATGTCCGACAAATTAGCCCAATGCGGCAGGATTCCTTGAAAGTGCCTTCTCTCAATGATGTGCCGAGGCACGCACCGCCTCCAACCGTAGCCGAAGCAACTGGCGATGAGAGTGCGCAACCAGTTGCACCCAATTCAATGGTGGAGCCAGTGAGCGCACGTTCCTATGACCCTTCTGGGCGGCGCGATCCGTTCGTGCCAGTGTTGCAACAGTTGGGGCTCGGGCCGAGTGACCCCACGTTACCTCCGCTCCAGCGTGTCGGGCTCACTGAGATGAACTTGATCGCTGTGGTGTGGGGGGCCTACGGCAATACGGCTATGGTTCAGACGCCAGATGGGAATGGATATACGGTGCGTCGAGGAACGCGTATCGGTCCCAATAATGGCGTGGTGAGTGCCGTGACGGAGAAAGGCATTGTGGTGCAAGAAAGGTTTACAGATGTGTATGGGAGCAAACAGGAGCGGGAGTATGTCAAGCTCCTTCACCCGAAAGAGGGCGTAGAATGACACCTAAGCTGACGATGACAACTACAGCATTTGTTCGGATGCTCTCGGCAGTGGGAGCGCTAAGTGTCCCGATGGTCATGCCATCGATGGGGGCATCAACCGAGGTGCCTGCTGCCGATGCAGGTATGCCCTCGAGCATCGAGGGCAGTCCGGCACAGACCCTGACCCGCGTCGATGTTCAGCGCGGCACGGACGACATCCGTGTGGTCATCTCGGGGGATGGCAGGCTGGCCCACGAGGTGACACGCCTTGACGAGCGGCGTCTCATGATCGACATTCCAGGCGTGGCTTCCGTCATAAGTAAGCCGGTCATATCCGTGGATCATAAGTTTTTGAAGCAAGTGCGTCTGGGTTATCATGCCGATAAAGTACGAGTGGTATTGGACCTTGCCGGAAAGGCTGCCTACTCGGTCGAACCGCAAGGCGCGAATCTTATTGTGACTCTTCGCGAAGGCGCCGGAACGGATAGAGTCGCAGAGACAGATCCTTCCCGTGGTGAGGCGGTCGAAACCATCGAGTCGGAGACTCCTGTAATGCCGCCGGTCCAGGCGACTGTCATCTCTCGGGCGCCTCAGCGGGCAATGGCCGCGGTTCGCCGGTCTTCAACGAAATTTCATGTACGCCCTGTCCAGATGACCTCCGAGGCAGAGGGTGCTGAGAAAAGCACGCCAAAGGAAGATTTAGTTGTTGGAGAAACGCGTTATATCGGCCGGCGCATTTCGCTGGATTTCCAGCAGGCTGACATCAGTAATGTGCTCCGACTCATTGCCGAAGTGAGCGGGTTTAACATGGTCGTCGGTGAAGGGGTCAAGAGTAAGGTCACGATGAAGCTCGTGAGTGTACCCTGGGATCAGGCGCTCGATATGATTTTAAAGATGAATGGGTTAGGCAAGATCAGGCAGAGCAATATCCTGTGGATCGATTCGCTGGCGAACATTGCTAAACAGCAGAATGAAGAAGCGATGGCGAAGGATGCCAAGACGAAAGCAGAAGAACTGGTCGATCGAGTGTTCTACGTTAGAAACCTGCAAGCGACAGAACTTATGACGTCTCTTCGGCAGTATTTGAGCCCGCGAGGGTTGATGCAAATGAGTCAGGGGACCAATGCGTTAATCGTCCGGGATACGGAAACCAAGATGGGAGTGATGAAACAGCTGATTGAAGGGCTCGATCTCGAAGTGCCTCAAGTCCAGATCGAAGCTCGGATCGTGCAGGCTGATACGACCTATTCCCGTTCACTGGGTGTTCAGTGGGGCGTGGCGAATGTGAACAACCTCTCAAATGGTGGGGTGGCGGCTTTTAGGACGCTGAATGCGAGTGGTGGCGCAGCATTTGGAGCTCAAGCATCTAATTTTCTGGTCAATCTTCCCGCCGCAGTCGGTGGGTTGACGTCGACTCCTGGTGTCGGGTTCCAGATTGGGAAAACAGATGGAACGATGTTGGATATGCGGTTGTCGGCAGGTGAGTTGCTTGGTCTGAGTAAAGTCATTGCCGCGCCGAAGGTCACGACCCTGGACAAGCGCGAGGCCAAGATCTCACAGGGGGAATCGATCCCGTTCCAGACGACCTCCCTCCAGGGAACTCAGACGACCTTTGTGGATGCGAACTTGGAATTGAATGTGACTCCTCAGATTACCTCGCGAGATCCCAAGGAAGTCGGTAAGCAGATCATGATGAAAGTTCGCGCAACCAGAAACGCCGTCGGGGCACGAAGCAATCCGGCTGGTCCCAGTATCGACCGCCGCGAAGCCACGACGCAGGTCATTATCCGCGATGGCGAGACCATGGTGATCGGCGGGGTCTTTATCGATTCCCAGAGAAACGCCGTAACTGGCATCCCGTATCTCTCTCGCGTGCCTGTTCTGGGATGGCTCTTCAAGCAGAAAACCGAGGATGTATCGAAACAAGAGCTGCTCATCTTCTTGACGCCCAGTATCGTGAAGAGTATGTAGCGAACCGTCAGTCCCGTTATAGTTTTAAAGATGGGGGCGCTCAAGGGTGGTGAGCGCTTCGCGGTCGGTGCTTCATCTCGATCCTCCAAGACGTACGCTCCAGTCCTCTGATTATATCTGACATGATCAATGCTGGCCCTGCTCGTCGCAAGAAAATGCGACGGGCGCTCGGTCGTATGCGCGAGCCACGGTCTGTGGCGCTGGCGAACTTTTTCAGCATCCTGCAACGAGGGTACTCCTGAGGCCGTAAAACGCGATCATTTAGCATGACGGCGTATCTAAAAACATTCTAGTTTTCGACCCGTTGTGGTACTATCCCCCCGATTGGTGCCCTCGCAATTCATCGTCACCGCAGGCGAAGTGTGTCGTGAATCCATGCCTTCCTATCCAGGAAGAATCGGATGGGCGACTGGTATCTTGGGTCAGGAGAGATCGTCGTTGAGCATCGCCGGTGTGGCAGAACAGATGATACCGGTGACCTTGGGGGAACGAAGCTACGACATCGTCCTTCATCCCGGGTTACTTGCGACAGTGGGTGCCAGGCTCATCGCGTTTACGACTTCTCCGAAGATCGGGGTTGTGACAGATCGGCATGTGGCAAGCCGGTATCTTCAAGGGACTCTCCGCTCGCTGTGCAAGGCGGGATTCGACCCGACTCCGATCATCTTGCCACCGGGAGAACGAACCAAGACACTCGGTACAATCGCCAAGATTCTCGATACCTTAGCCAAGCACAAGTTTGAACGTCAGTCCCTGTTGCTGGCTCTCGGTGGCGGAGTCATCGGTGATGTCACCGGCTTTGCCGCCGCAATCTATCAACGAGGAATTCCGTTTGTACAAGTGCCGACCACGCTTGTGGCGCAAGTAGATTCCAGTGTCGGGGGCAAGACCGGCGTGGACCATCGGCTGGGCAAGAATCTCATCGGGGCGTTTTACCAGCCGCGCGCGGTCTTGATCGACCCTCTCACGCTGCGTACCCTGCCCCGCCGCGAATGGATTGCTGGTTTAGCCGAAGTGATCAAATATGGCATTATCGCTGACGAGGAATTCTTTGCCTTTCTGGAGCAGGAGATTCCTGCGCTGTTGAAACTCGAAGAAGAGCCGGTTATGCACGCGATTCAACGATCCTGCGAGATCAAAGCGCAGGTGGTTGCCGCGGACGAGCGGGAGTCGGATCGCCGACGCATTCTCAATTACGGCCACACGATCGGGCATGCCCTGGAGTCACTCGCGGGCTATCGTGGGTTGATCCATGGTGAAGCGGTGGGGATCGGATTGGTGCAAGAAGCGGATTTGGCCTGTCACATGGGCCTGTGTGGGCGAGACGTTGTCGAACGGATCAGAAGTCTGGTGCAGCGCGCTGGGTTGTCCGAACAGCTCCCACAGGCATCCTGTACCACCCTCTGGGGCGCGATGCAACATGACAAGAAGGTGGTCGGGGGGCGTGTCATCGGGGTATGGCCAGTGCGGATTGGAGAGGTGGTCATTCGGCCACTCGAGCAGCCGGTCTGTGCAGCGTGGTTTCAGAGCAAGCACGGCCGTGGGAGCCGACCGTCGAGAGGCCGTCAGCCAGGCAAGCATCCTGTGCGTCGAAAGGCCCGTGCACGTAGGTAAATCTCTATGACGACCACACGCACACCATCCGTGGCATACCTCCAACAGGCGTTGCGGGAAAAAACACGCGAAGTCGATGTGCTCCATCGGATCTCCGCGTCGATCAGCAACCAACTGGATCTCGAAGCCATTCTCAAACATATCGTCGAAGTTGTCGTCGAAGTCACCAAGGCGGATGCCTGCCTCCTATATTTATTGTCGGATAGCCAAGACGAACTCATTCTTCGAGCCTCGAAAAATCCTCATCCGAAATTGATTGGCCGAATCACGATCGGTTTGGGAGAGGGCATCACCGGGTGGGTCGCTCAGGAACGAACGCGCGTCGTGATCTCGAGTAATGCGAACGACGATCCACGGTTTAAGTTTTTCCATAACCTTCCAGAAGATCGCCATCAAGCCTTTGTCTCCGTACCGATCATGGCCAAAAAAGAAGTGGTCGGCGTGATCAATGTCCAACATAAGCGCCCAAGGCGCTATCAGCCGGATGAGATTGCGTTACTCTCGACCATCGCCAGTCAAGTCGGTGGAGCGATCGAGAACGCGCGGCTCTACGATCAAATGCAACGCAAAGCCTTACAAGTGGAAATGTTGTCACAGGTCTCAGAAACGGTGGCGTCCAATCGGTTGATCAAAGACGTGATCCAACTCCTGGTGACGATGACCGGGCAAATGATGAACTCTAAGATCTGCTCGATTATGTTATTGGACGAATCCAAGGGAGAACTGCGGGTCGAGGCGACGCAGAGCCTCAGCGATCAGTATCGCCGCAAGCCCAACTTGAAGGTTGGGCAGAGTATCAGTGGTCGCGCCGTGAAAGACCGTCGACCGATTATCGTGGCCGACGTCACCACCGATCGAGACTATATATATCGGGATATGGCCAAGCAGGAAGGGCTGTGCTCATTGCTTTCGGTACCGATGATGGTGCGGGAGAAGGCGATGGGCGTGATCAATAGTTACACGTCCGTTCCACACGTGTTTACCAGCGAAGAGGTCAAGTTGCTCCAGGCCATCGCCAATCAGGCTGCCATCGCCATCGAGCATACGGCCCTGGTCGAGAAGTCCTTTGAGATGCAGGAAGCGTTGGCGGTTCGAAAGCTCATGGAGCGGGCCAAGGGCTACCTGATGCGCTCAAAGAGGCTCACCGAAGAAGAGGCCTTCAAACTCATTCAGCGGCAAAGTATGGATTTGCGGAAGTCGATGCGCGAGATAGCCGAGGCCGTGCTCTTAGCTGGAGAACTCGACCAACGGGCTGAGAAGCAACGGGGATAGGTCCGGTTAAGGAATCGATCGAGGTGTCGGCTTCGTGGAAGACGAGGGAATGGAGCGGGTCCGCTCCGCTTCTTGCTCCACCAGTTTCTTCTTGATGCCCTGCAACTCCTTCCGTAGCTCGTCCAGATCAGTATCTCGCTGAGTGGGTTCCCCCTTCACAGGCGTCGGTAGTTGAGCGGCAGTCGATCGTATGGCCGCTGCGGCAGGCATTGTCGCAAGCGCGTCGTAGTCGATTACCAGAGTGGCGTCGGTTGAGAGAGCATTTCGATAGCTATCGGGGCGCTTGGCGGATTCCGGGACGAAGTGCACCGTGCGGCTCGCTAATGTAGTCGTGTCGGCTCGTCCCAGCCTGTGGCGATACTCGGTCAAGGTCAGATACAGTGACCGTCCGTAGGCGTAGAGCGAACCCTTCGTCGATTCTGCTGGAGCCTCCCCCGGTGGCTGTTCTGACGAACAGACACCGGGGAAACGGACAGAAGATGAGCAGAAGACCGGTCCGACGGATTTCGGAGAGGTCGACGCATCGATCTGGACGACGCTAAAGCCAACCTGCTGATCCGACGCAGCTCTGGTGAGCCCCTCGACCAGGAGCGGCGCCAGGTACTCAATGTCCTTGTCCCCAAACGCTCGAACGGTTTCCGACTTGCCGGCGACCAGGTTTTCCAAGAGCCCTCGGCTATCCTTGAGAACTACACCCCGAAGGACCCGGGCCATCGTATCTGCCGATAATGTAATGGGGTGGGTAGCTTGAAAGGACCGATCGGGAATCCGTTCCACATACACCGCACCTCGTTCGGACTCATGGATCGTTAAGTCCTGCTCAGGTCCTGTCGCGCAGGCAGAGGAAGCCAGGATCATTCCGGTTAGAAAGACAAGCGCAAGTCGTGGATGATGAGACATGGTCAATTCGTGTCCTCTGTATCGGCCAGCAGTCTAGCATAGTTGGATGGGCGAGGATACCGGCAGCCTATGCCGGATTAGGCGCGCAAGGCCTGTTTGACGGAAGGGCAAGAGATCGGTATAAGTACCTCCTGGCTACTGGCTGAGCAGGGGAAAACGACGTTTTTCGATCAGGTCAGAAGGCAAGAGATGGACCATGGTGTCCTTCTTGGCCGAACAGGGCGAACCGGAAGGGGGCTTGTTGCTCTATCGCAAGCCCTCCGGTGAAACAGGAAGGCTCGCATCGAACATTGAGGAGGGGAACCGCAAGAGCGTCGTACAAGAAGCCAATCGGTGGGCGCCTGTCTTCTCGCAATCGGTCTAGGTGTCTAGTGTCATGACATTGTGAATGTCCATGATGACGATGAATCGTCGATCCGCTAAACTGGGCCGGAGCACTCATCCAGGAGGAGGGCTCCACGGCCTCTCAGGAGAACGCACGGACGGCGTGCATCAACGCAAGCAGATTCGCCACAGCCTGTGCCTCCGATCTGGTGCAGGTCCCGGCCTTCCAGTAGACCGTCTTCCCACAACTCAGTCACGCGGCCGTCTCTTGGAGACTGGTCTGGTTGCAGTTGCCTCTGTTCCGGCTGTTGCGGCCGCGCCCGCCTCGTCCGCAGGGGCACTTCCGTGCCTGTTCCCCAAGGTTCATCCGTCTCGATACCATGGCCCTGCCGCTCCTGGGGAACCACGAAAGATGCATGACCATGTCTGAAGCCACGGCTTCCCGCCCGTATTCCTGGCTGCCGATCCTCATCAGCGCGATGACGGTCGTCATTCTGACCATCGGCGGACTCGCGCTCCGTTACATCGAAACCCGCATGGTTGCCACAGCCGGAGAAACCCTGGCCCTCACAGCCGCCGAAGTCTCGGACAAACTGGACCGATTTCTCTCTGAACGGTATGGCGATGTGCTGATGATGGCAGAGACGTTCAGTGTGCAGGCACACAATCGGAAGTTTCAGTCGGCCTATGTCGCCCGGATGAAGACCGCGTACCCTGATTACTTGTGGATCGGCGCCACGGACGCACGTGGCCAGATCGTGGTCGCCACCGACCCAGCCACGGTGGGCCGGGACTACAGCGCCCAACCTTGGTTTCAAGTCGTGCGTAAGGGACGAGCGGTCCATATAGGGGACGTGGAGCCCTTCGCCGTGATGGGCGGTCCTGATACCATCGCTGTGACAGCTCCCATCACCGGACCGAGCGGGGAATTTCTGGGGGTCGTGACGATGCGGGTGGGGATTTCTGGGCTGGAACACGTCATGACTGGGACCCTTCTGGCTTTCCGGCAGCGGGAGGGATTTTGGGGAGCGCTGGAATACCAGTTCCTGACTGAGAAGGGGGTGGCCTTCATTGATTCGGATCTCTCGCATAAGGGCTTGGTCAATCTCATACAACTTGGCCTCCCGTCGGCGCTGTTAAGCCAACGGTCCCTGTCCAGTTACGTGGAGGAAGAGCACCTGCGTCGCCACGTGCCGGTCATCACCGGCTATGCCAAAACTCAATCCCGTGGCGGGTTCGAGGGGCTACAGTGGACGGTGCTGATGCGCATGGATCGACGCGACGTGCTGGCGCCGATTCGCGAAGTCCTCTGGAAGCTTGGCCTGGCAGGCGCCGCCTTGGTGGGGCCCACGTTTGGACTCTTGCTGTGGACCATGAGACGCGTGCAGAGGGAACATCTGCGCGCGCAGCAGGAGAGTGCGCTCGCCAGGGACGCCGAGGCGTCCCTGCGCGAGAGTGAAGCACACACGCGGCGCATCGTCGAGATGGCGCTCGATGGCTTCATCGGGATGGATGCCACGGGCGTCATCACCGACTGGAACGTCCAAGCCGAACAGATGTTCGGCTGGTCCCGGCAGGAGGCCATCGGGCAACTCCTCTCCGCTACCATTATCCCGGCACAATACCGGGAAGCCCATGAACGTGGTTTGCGCCACTTCCTCGACACCGGCGAAGGCCCGATCATGAACACGCGGATCGAGATTACGGCCTGTCACCAGGACGGGCACGAGTTTCCGGTGGAACTGGCGATCTCGCCGGTCTTGGGGCAGGAGGGGGCATATACGTTCAGCGCATTCGTGCGGGATATTTCGACGCGGAAGCAGACGGAGCAGCAGAGCCGCACGCACGAAGAGGAACTGCAACGGCTCAACGAGGCCTTGGACAAGCGTGTGCAGATCCGCACACAAGAGCTGGCCTCCGTCAACGAATCATTGGTAGCGGAAGTGGCTGAACGGATGCAGACCGAGGTGTCGCTCGAATGCAGCAAGCAAGCCCTGCAGAAGTTGGCGTTCGAGCTGTTGCGCGTACAGGAGGAAGAGCGGCGTCGTATCTCGCGGGATTTGCACGATGACATCAATCAACGGCTCGCGCTGCTTGCCATGGATATCGAAGCGGTAGAGCGGCAGCTCAGGGTCACACCAAATCACGTAGGCCGAGCCGTCCGCGCGATACAACACCGGGTTGTGGATTTGTCCGATGTAGTGCGTCGGTTGGCCTATCAGCTTCATCCTTCCATCCTCGATGACCTCGGCTTGCCGATCGCCCTGCAGCGGTTGGTGGACGACTTCACCACGCGAAGCCATATCCGAGGGAGCTTTGGACACAAGGATATCCCCGCAGTCGTCCCCCAGGAGATCGCGACCTGTCTCTATCGCGTAGCCCAAGAAAGCCTCAACAACGTGGCGCGTCATGCGGCGGCGTCGCGAGTCGATGTGGAGCTGACCCGATCGCGCTCTGCTCTGACGGTCACGATTACGGATAACGGAGTGGGATTTGACGCTCAACAACCCCGGTACGGATCCCATGGACTGGGGTTGCTCGGGATGAAAGAGCGAGTCGCCTTGGTTCACGGGGAGTTGCAAGTTGTTTCTGCCGTGGGGAAGGGAACGAGGGTGCAGGTGGTGGTGCTCGTTCCGGAGGAAGTGGCATGAGCAGGCCCCGGGTTCTCCTGGCGGATGACCATACCCTGGTGTTGGACGGATTCCGGAAACTGTTGGAGGATCGCTGTGAGATTGTTGGCGTGGCGGAGGATGGCCGGACGCTGCTTCGAATGGCCCAGGAACTTCAGCCCGACATCATCACGCTTGATATCTCGATGCCGCAGCTCAATGGGGTGGACGCCGCCCGCAAGCTGAAGAAGATGCTGCCTTGCACCAAGCTGATCTTCGTGACGATGCACGCTGACCCGGCCTATGTGAACGAAGCCTTCAAGGCCGGTGCCTCCGGCTATCTGCTTAAACGATCCGCCGGTTCAGAATTATTCCAAGCCATTCAATCAGCCATGGACGGACAGTGTTATGTCACCCCCTTGGTCGCGAAAGGTCTGGTGCAGTCGGTCCTCACCGGGGGGAAGCCTGCGGTGCTGAAGGACAAGGCCTTGACTGAGCGCCAACGAGAAGTGTTGCAACTCGTTGCAGAAGGGATGACGGTCAAGGAGATTGCGTCGACCCTCAGTCTCTCACCAAAGACGGTCGAGTTTCATAAAACGCAGCTCATGGCGCAACTTGATCTTTACACGACGGCGGAGCTAACCAAGTACGCTCTCGTCCACGGCCTCCTCGCATCGGATTAAGCGCGAGACTCGCGAGACGTGCGAGAAAAGCGGGACGATTCGAGGTCCGAAGTTCGAGGTTTTTGGAATTTGAACCCGGAACTGTGAACTTCTGATCGCGCCTGTCGCGCACGTCTTGCTTGTCTCGCTCACAATTCACGAACGACGCTTCACGCGCATGCGCGGTGGGTCCGCGATTGCAGCAGAAACGCCCATGAATAATCGGCACTGGCTCGCCCAGGAGCCTGTCCGACATTGACCGTTCTACTACGGCGAACGATCCGCGGCCAGCTTCGTCGTTCTCGGCCCGCTCCCAAGAACCGTGAACCGTGAAACGAGGGTCAGCCCCGGGGCTGACCCTCGCATCAGGTCGCGCCTCCTTCGCCTCATCGCGAACGGCAACGTCGGACGGGCTTTGAGCCAGAATCCGGTCGTGCGATCGATCGATATCGGGGCCGTATGGCTCTGTGAAGGCTCTTGCATCATGCTCCGTCGACCGACGAGGAAGTGCACCAGGCGCGCGAACGGGTCGCAAGAGAAACCAAAGCAGCAGTCGCCGACATGGACAACTATCAGGCAACGACTTTCGTCGGCACAGCAGGAACGGTTAGGAGTTTAGCCGTCATGGTCCAGAAACTTCCCGCCTACGAGCCGGCAAGAATCCATAACGACAGACTATCGCTCGACACGATTCAAGAGCTCGAACCAATGTTATTGAGCTGCAAGAAAGATGACCGAGCCGGTTTGCCAGGGTTAGATAAAGGCCGCGAAGAAGTCATAGCCGCCGGCGCGATCATCATCCGGACGGTGACGGAGATGTTGGGACAGTCGAGTATGTTAGTCAGCGATCTGGGAATGCGCGAAGGCGTGCTGATCGAAATAGCAACGCGGACACGATGGGTGCGAAGAGTTGGTAGCAACAAACAGTGAGATGGTATGATTGCAAGACCTGACAGGCAACTGACAGAGGAACGCAGCAGCCCAGGCTGTATATGGCCAGTATCATCGCATTGAGGCCGCTTCTGAATTTCAATTAAGAAGGGGATTGACTCATGGCCAAGATTGCCAAACGTAATGCAGCGTTAGACATCGTACTCTAGATTGTATACAATCTGACCCATTTCATGAGGGGTCAGATTGCGAATTTCGCAACTTGCCCATGGCGCGACTCTAACAGCCATTCAGGTTTGATGATCCCGACACATCGATTGCGAGGAGCCTGACACAGAAGAAGTATGAACGTGATTCTGATGAACTGCGGACATGGTTGATAAGGTTAATCGGATGGCCGGAAAACAATTCTCAAGTCTCAGTGCGTCAATCGTGACGACACTCAAAGAGCGGATCATTCATTGGCAATATCCACCAGAACACCGGCTGACCGAAGCAGAACTTTGCCAGAAATTCGGCGTCAGCCGTAGTCCTGTGCGGGAGGCCCTCCGGACGCTGGCGACGGATGGCTTCGTCAAAAAGATGCCCAATCGGGGCTACGCGGTGAAGCAGTACAACCTGCGCGAGATTGAGGAGCTCTATGAAGTTCGCTTGGCCCTGGAGCTGTATGTCGTCGAATCCTTGGCGAAACGGGGTACCCCGAAGAAGGATGATATCAATGCGCTCAAGCGTACGTGGACTTGTCTGCTGAACGGACCTTCTAAGAAGGATGAGGATCTCGCCAGGCTGGACACACTGTTTCACGAAACGCTCGCCCAGGCAGCAGGAAACAAGTCTCTATTACGGCACCTTCGTGCGATCAACGAGCGGTTGCTGCTTTTTCGCATGATAGATTTCGGCAAGGCACACCGGGTCGAAAGCACATGCCACCAACATCTAGAAATTCTTAAACGCATCGCAGCCAAGGATGTAGCGGGTGCACGCAAGGCCATGCAACGGAATATCGACGAGGGCAGGAACAACGTACATGCAGTGATCAAGGATGCGCTGGCCAAAGCCTATTCAGTCTAGAAAATTCCACCCTCTGCCGTCAGTCTTGCGGCCTAGGGAACCTCTCGGCTGCATGCCGCCTTACCGCCCGCTGCTACCTACTCAATTCCATGGCAAGCATGGCGCACTGTCGCCTGGCGGAGGGAGTGTGCCCGATGCGCCTTCATGCGCTCTCAGCCGGAGTTGAGGCGCCGACCAGGTGCTTCAGCGGGGTTATTCACAGTATTTTCCATCACGCGTGTAATGTCAGTCTTGAAAGCAAGGCCTTGCTCACGCTTGTGTCAAGGGAGCAAGGCAACCTCTCCCAAGGGATCCGCTTGGGGACTCCACCCAAGTTCACGTTTCTGGATCAGCTCCGGGTGGGGCAGCCGGTCGCTTGCCGCGGGGGGATTCTCAGAACCAGCGGGTCCGAGCTCTCCGTTGATCTGCGAACCGCATGCCTCTGGCACATCGATCTCAAGGGATTGCGGGTCGATCTACGTCAGTACGACACGGCTCAAGCGTGGGCGGTCGCCTGGCTGGAGTTGGAGAACCATCGACGAGGCAATGGAATAACCGCAATGATCGCGGCCCTGCCTGTGCCAAGGCAGAATCCCGTGACATCGCCCGAGATAATGGCACTTGTCGAAAGGGTGGTTCACACCGTTCCTGCCCTGATAGAGGTGACACGCACCTTGCAGGTTGACGGCGCCATTACCGCCATCAGACCTTTGATTGGACTGGGGCCCGGCTTGACGCCTTCGGGCGATGATTTCATCGTAGGGTATCTGGCTGGATTGTGGAGCACGGCGGGTAGTGAGTCCTCCCGGGTGAGGTTCCTGTTATCGCTGGGTGCCTGGCTGTCTCAGGCCGCAGCAGGCACCAATGCAATCAGCCGCGCCTACATCCAATCCGCGATCAACGGCAATGTCTCCGAGCCGCTGGCAACTCTGGCACAACGCGTTGGGCACCCGAAAAACATGGACCGCGTCCAAGAAGCGGCACGGACCGCCCTGCAAGTGGGCAACACCTCAGGAGCCGATGGCGTCCTGGGGCTGTTGCTTGGCTGTCTCGCCTGGGCGGCGCCTTCATTACATAAACAGAAGACCCGAGCGATATTTCATCGGTTTTTCCAAGACAGGAGGAGCAGACAATGTTGCCTGTGAAACGCTTTCACTGGGACACTCCAGAGTATGCGGATGCCTTTACCACTTTTCTGAAATACACTGGGGAGCGGATGTATGTGCGCCAGATCCTCCGGGAGATTTTTTCCCGCTATCCCGCTGAGTCGCGCGCGATCGATTGGGGTGCTGGAGAGGGGGATCTCACCCGTCTTATGTTGGAACACTTCCAACATGTGTATGCGGTAGAACCGCACCAGGGCATGCGCGCGGTGCTTGCGACGAGGCATCCGTGCGCGCAGGTTTTCGATGGCACCCTCATCTCAACAATCCCGCCCACCTCAGTCGAAGTTGGGCTTATCAGTCATGTATTTTACCATGTTCCCGATCACAAATGGGGTGCCTATACGATTCACGCGGCCAATCAGCTCACCGAGGATGGCGTGCTGGCCGTGACTCTCAAAGACCCAGATTCTGGATGTAATCAGATGCTCGAATACTTCGGGGCGCCCCGCTACAACATCTATGATGGTCTAGCCAGAGTGATGCGGCTTCATACGGAATTCGACTTTTCGTTTACGCGTGTACCAGGTTCCATCTCTACGCCCTCGTTTGACGATACGCTCCAGATCGCTCGGTTCATGTTGTGTGACCGCGATGCCGATGCCTTCTCCCATTCCCCAACCGAGGAGGAGTTTCAGGAGTATGTCCGCGAGCACTTCTGGGACGAGCGGAGTGACACAGGGGGTTGGCACTACGAGGAGGTGTTCTGCTTCGTGCGCCGCAACGCAGTGCATGGGAAGCAACCAGAAGGTAGGAGATGAGGGTCGCCCATAATCGTGACGCCGGTAGCGTTAATTCTTGGCGGATGTTGCCTAACGATCGTGCGGAGTAGGACGCGCCGTGCGCGCGCCCCCCGCACGTACTTTGCTCTTGACTTGGTATACAATTTGGTGTTCAAGTTCGGCCTCGAGAAATACACCGCACGACAGCTCATGACTTCCAAGCTGAAGATCTCTCTTGGGAGCGGTTCGTGCAGTCATCCCAGACGAGACACCATGCTGCAGGAATTGACGTTCGCCAGATAAGCCACCGGGGGGAAGTTCCCAACCGCCTGACGTTCAACGCCACGAACCGGCCAAAGCAAAGGCGTCAACGGGGGGGACCGTGAACATGGCCAGGGCGACCAAAATTCTCCGCAATTTCTACCGTGATTCGGTCTCCCTGATGCAACTCTCTTCCACGTTTGCCAAGTTGCCCGGTGTGGAACAAGCCTCGGCGATCATGGCCTCTGCAAACAACATTAGTTTGCTCAAAGAAGCCGGCTTGCTCGGAGAGACTATTGAGGCCGGTGCCAACGACCTGCTCATCGCGCTTCAGGGAGACGACGACGCCCTTGCTGCTGCCATGGCTGCAGCTGAGTCGGCCTTGAACCAAAACCCGCCTCCAATGTCCGGAAACGGGCAGTCATCTGCCATGGCTCCCCGCAGTATAGAAATGGGGCTCGGAAACATGGTCGGCGCCAATCTGGCATTGATCTCCACGCCCGGCGAATACGCCGCGGCTGAGGCGTTCAAGGCCTTGCGTCTCGGCCTCAACGTGATGCTGTTCAGCGACAATGTCGAGTTGAAAGATGAGATTGCGCTAAAACACTTCGCTCAGGACCACGATCTCATTGTCATGGGACCGGATTGCGGGACCGCCATTATCAATGGCATCCCGCTCGCCTTCGCCAACGTCGTGAGGCGCGGGGAGGTCGGTGTCGTCGCAGCGTCTGGTACTGGTCTTCAGCAGGTCACCTGCCTTATCGATCGATGGGGCAAGGGTATTTCTCAGGCGATTGGAACCGGAGGTCATGACTTGCACCGGGATGTGGGGGGTATTTCCATGCTCCAGGGGCTGAAGTCATTGGCCGCCGATCCGTCCACCTCGGTCATTGTTCTGATTTCCAAGCCTCCGTCGCCGGAGGTTGCCGCACGTGTTCTGGATGTTGCGGGTGGAGTCGGAAAGCCGGTGGTGGTGAATTTTCTCGGCGCGGACCCGGAGGGTATCAGGCGTCCGAATGTATTCCCGGCCCGGACTCTTGAGGATGCGGCGGCTGCAGCGGTGGCACTTGCCGACGGCAGGCGGCCTGAAGAGGGCAAGCCGGAGCGCTCGCCTTTTGCGATGCCCCCCAGGTTGGTCCCCGGGCAGCAATACCTTCGCGGTCTTTACAGTGGGGGGACGTTTTGTTACGAAGCCTCGCTTCTACTGAAGAAAAAATTGGGACAGGTCTATTCAAACACTCCGGTGGATCCCGAAGACCGCCTGGACGACGTCTGGACCAGCAAGGGGCATACGGTCATTGATCTGGGCGACGATCTCTTCACCCGGGGGCGGCCCCATCCCATGATCGATCACCGACTGCGCAATGAACGCATTCTCAAAGAAGCAGGAGATCCCGAGGTCGCGGTGATTCTGTTGGATGTGGTGCTCGGATATGGCTCTCATCCAGATCCGGCGAGCGAAATGGCGCCGGTGATTGAAAAGGCCAAAGCGTTGGCCGACAGGGCAGGCAGACATCTGGTCGTTGTCGGCTTTGTTTGCGGCACAACATTGGACCCGCAGAATCTGTCTACCCAGGAAGCTGCCCTGCGAAATGCAGGGGTGATCCTGGCCGAAAGCAATGCCCAGGCAGTCCGCTTGGCGGCCACCGTTGTGTTAGGGCCGACCACAGTTGAGGGAATGCCGTGATACAGGCCTTGTTTCAGGAGAGGCTACAAATATTGAACGTCGGCCTGTCGTCATTTACCGAATCGGTCTCCCGGGCGGGCGGGACGGTATTACAGATAGACTGGGCCCCGCCCGCACAGGGTCATCAGCCCGTATGTCGTGAATTAGCCCAGCTCGTGAACCTGCCGGCCGTCGAGGCGGCCAACCAAAAGGCCTTTGATGCGTACCTTTCAGCCCAGCCGGTCCTTCGGGGTATCGGGATTGCCGGCAAGGTCCTCCCCAATATGGCGGAGCGCATGATCCTGCACGGAGGTCCTCCCATCGCCTGGGAAAACATGTGCGGTCCCATGCAGGGCGCCATCATCGGCGCCATTCTCTATGAAGGATGGGCGAAGAATACCGCTGGTGCGTTAGCCCTGGCTTCCGGTGGTGAGGTTGTCCTCGAACCCTGTCACCATCATGCCGCCGTCGGCCCGATGGCTGGTGCCATTAGCCCGTCCATGCCCGTGTGGATGGTGGTCGATGCCACCCATGGCAATCAGGCGTTCAGCAACTTCAACGAGGGAATTGGCCGAGTGCTCCGGTTCGGCGCCAACAGTCCCGATGTGATCGACCGCCTTAAATGGATAGGACAGGTGCTCGGACCGACGTTGCGGGCAGGAGTGGAGACTCTCGGCGAACTGGATCTCAAAACGTTGATGGCGCAGGCGCTGCACATGGGCGACGAGGTGCACAACCGTAACGTCGCGGCGTCGTCCCTATTTCTGAAGCGGCTGATTTCGGCGTTGCTGAAGACGAATACGCCGTCGGCCGATATTGCCGCCGCCGTCGACTTCATCGCCGGCAACGATCACTTCTTTCTCAATCTCTCCATGACCGCCTGTAAGGCCATGCTCGATGCCGCCCACGGTGTTCCAGGGAGCAGTATGGTCACGGCCATGGCCCGTAATGGCGTCGAGTTCGGCATCCGTGTCAGCGGCACGGGGGATCAGTGGTTTACCACGCGGGCGCCGGTGGTAGACGGACTCTTCTTCCCCGGCTACACCAAGGAGGACGCGGCGCCCGATCTGGGGGACAGCGCAATCACCGAGACTGCGGGTGTGGGCGGCTTTGCGATGGCCGCCTCCCCGGCGATCGTCAAGTTCGTCGGCGGCACGCCGCAGGATGCGATCGACAATACGACGGCGATGACCTATATCACCTTGGGCCGGAATGGTGCCTTCACGTTGCCGGCGATAAACTTTGCCGGCTCGCCGGCGGGCATTGACGTCCGTAAGGTCGTCGATACCGGCATTCAACCGATTATCAATACGGGGATTGCCCACCGTGAGGCCGGAATCGGACAGATCGGAGCCGGTATCACGCGCGCCCCCCTGGCCTGTTTTACGCAGGCGGTGTCCGCGCTGGCAAGCGCCATGCGCGGCAGTCAGTGAACGCGGAGGATGGCCCCGATGACAGTCGCCAACAAACTCGCCGTTGTCGCGGTGGGGGGCAACTCGTTGATTCGAGACAAACAGCATGAGTCCATCCCCGACCAGAGTGACGAAGCGGCGATTACTTCGCACTATATCGCCGACATGATCGAAGCCGGTTGGAATGTTGTGGTGACGCACGGAAACGGCCCACAGATGGGCTTCGTGTTGCGACGGTCGGAACTGTCACTTCATGAAGTGCCACCTGTGCCCATGGATTATGCCGGTGCCGACTTGCAGGGAGGCATCGGCTACATGTTCCTCAAGGCACTGTATAACGAATTTCGCAAGCGCCGGATGGATCGGAAGGCTGTGGCCGTGGTTACCCAGACCATTGTCGACCGTCAGGACCCGGCATTTGCGAATCCGACCAAGCCCATCGGTTCTCAATTGGACGAAGCGACGGCGCGCCGGCTTGCCGCTCAACAGGGCTGGACCATCAAAGAAGATGCGGGGCATGGGTGGCGGCGCGTGGTGCCCTCGCCGTTGCCACAGACCATCGTCGAACTCGAGGCTATCAAAGTGTTGGCCAGATCGGGATATGTGGTCATCGCGTGCGGCGGGGGCGGGATCCCTGTCGTCAAAGATGCCGAGGGCAATTTGGTCGGCGTGGAAGCGGTGATCGACAAGGACTTTGCGTCGAGCCTATTGGCGCGTGATATCGGGGCTGAATTGTTGCTGGTCTCGACGGCGGTCGAAAAGGTCGCCATCAACTTCAAGAGGCCCAATCAGCAATGGTTGGATCGCATGACGGTGGCTGAAGCGAAGAGACATTTCGCGGACAAACAATTTGACAAGGGCAGCATGGGACCGAAAATTCAGGCGGTGATCGAATTCTTGGAAGGTGGCGGGTGGATGGGGCTGATCACCAATCCTCCCAATATTGGCCGCGCCCTGGCCGGTGAAACTGGAACGTTCATCGTGCGGGAGGGTGCGCCGGCATTCACATTTCACAATTAAGGAGGACCTATGGCTCCATCACATAAACTGACAAGACGCCAAGTTCTGAAAGGAACCGCCGCTGTCGGCGCGCTGGGAATGTTGGGCAGCTTGGACTGGCTCGGCCAAGCATGGGGGGCACAGGACAAGGTCAAGATGGGGTTCATCTTTGTGGGGCCGCGAGACGACTATGGCTACAACCAGGCGCATTTTGAAGGTAAATCGGCGGTGGCCAAACTCGATTGGGTGAAGGCCTTCGATGAAGAGAAGGTGCCGGAGACTATCGAGGTCCAAAAATCCATGGAGAGCATGGTCCAGCTGGACGGAGCCCAGGTTCTCTTCCCCACATCCTTCGGCTATTTTGATCCCCACATTCTCAAGGTTGCGCCCCAATATCCCAACGTTCTCTTTTTGCATTGTGGGGGGCTCTACCAAGAAGGCAAGCATCCCAAGAACGTCGGCAGTTACTTCGGCTACATTGATGAATCGCAGTATGTGGCCGGCATTGTGGCCGGGGGGATGACCAAGAGCGGGAAGCTTGGGTTTGTAGCGGCCAAGCCTATCCCGCAAGTATTGCGCAATATTAACAGCTATACCCTCGGGGCCCGCAGCGTCAGACCAAACTGCACGACCAATGTGATTTTTACCGGGGACTGGTCATTGCCGGTCCGTGAGGCGGAAGCCACCAACAGCTTGGTCGATCAAGGGATCGACGTGATCACCTGCCATGTCGATAGCCCCAAAGTCGTCATGACCACGGCCGAGAAACGCGGGATCTATTGCACCGGCTATCACGTCAACCAGTCGAAACTTGCCCCGCGTGGGTATCTCACCGGTGCTGAATGGAATTGGGCCAAAGTCTACATGGATTATGCCGGCATGATTCGAAAAGGGCAGAAAGTCCCCAACCTGGTACGTGGCGGTTTAAAGGAGGGCCTTGTGAGGGTGTCGGATTATAACCAGGTGGTGACTGAGTCCGTTCGCAAGCAAGCCGACGCGGCCAAGGCAAAATTTATGAGTGGGGCCATGATCGTGTACAAGGGCCCCCTCAAGGACAATACAGGTAATGTCGCCATTCCGGCCGGAAAGGAATACGTCCAAACGGATTACTGGCTGGAGAGTATGGATTGGCTGGTGGAAGGGGTAATCGGTTCGACCAAGTCGTGAGCATGGATGTGCCGAAAAACCTGCACAAGGCGCTAGAACCGTTCCTCATCATCGTCGGCTCTCTCTCGGTATCGATGGTGTTGTTTGGAGGGTTTGTGGCGGTGGCGGGGGCCAATCCCTTTGAGGTGTATCACACCATGTATCGGGCCGCTTTTGGCTCTTCGTTCTCGTGGCAAAATACGTTAGTACGAGCCACACCGCTGATGCTGACGGCTCTCTGCACGGCACTGCCTGGCTATCTCGGATTAATCATCATCGGAGGAGAGGGGGCAGTGGTGATAGGGGGTCTCGGCGCGGCGTTAGCGGCTCTGACCATGCCCACTGCTCCTCCGATGGTGGTCCTGGCCACCATGGCGCTTGTCGGCATGGTGGCCGGCGGGATCTGGCTCGCCATTGGAGGGGCATTGCGGCACTATCGTGCTGTCAATGAAACCATCAGCAGTCTGTTGCTGAACTATATCGCCATTGCGGTGCTGAACCACCTCGTGACGAGCACCTTTCGTGATCCCGAAAGTCTCAATCATCCCTCGACGTATCATATTGGAGAGGCCAATATGATCGGCCTCATCCCTGGAACCGACCTCCATTGGGGATTGGTGTTCGGTATCGTAGCTTGTGTCCTGGCCTGGTTTCTCATGCATCGCACTGTCTTCGGCTTTGCATCCCAAATCGCAGGAGGCAATGTGCGCGCCGCTCAGATCGCAGGATTGCCGGTCGGGCGGTTGATTCTCATCGTCTGTTTCGTGGCGGGAGCAGCAGGTGGATTGGCGGGCATGGTGGAAGTGGCGGCCATCCATGGCAGGGCCAACGATACCCTCAATGCCAATTATGGGTATGCCGGCATTCTCGTCGCGTTTGTAGCACGCAACAATCCGTTGGCCATTTTGCCTGTTGCCGTGTTGCTGGGAGGAATCCGCGCAAGCAGCGGATTGTTGCAGCGAGCTCATGAACTACCGGATGCGACCGTGCTCGTGATGCAGGGGATCATCTTCCTTGTCATCCTCTTTAGCGAGACCCTGTACGGGCGTTTTTCACAGTTGCAGAAACAAGGAGCAGCGTGATGGATGTCGGTTGGTGGGGAGTCTTGATCGCCGTGCTGGGGGGAGCGATTCGGATCGGCACTCCATTTCTGTTTGTCTCGTTAGGTGAGTGCTTGACCGAAAAAAGTGGCCGCATTAATTTAGGACTTGAAGGCACGCTGGTGGTGGGCGCGATGACGGGGTACGCCATCTCGTTGCATAGCGGGTCTCCGTGGCTGGGGGTCTTGTGTGCCGGGTTAGCCGGCATGCTGCTCGGCGCCTTGCATAGTTGGCTCTGCAGCTTCCAGCGGGTCAATGATATTGCAGTAGGGATCGCGATGATGTTGTTCGGAACCGGGTTGGCCTTTTTCCTGGGGAAACCCTACATCCAACCATCCGCTCCTCGATTGCCGTCCATCGATCTCGGAGGCTGGAGTAATGTGCCGCAACTCCAAGCGGCTCTGCAGATCAACGGCTTGTTTCTGATAGGGATTATCGTGGCAATTGCACTGAGGTGGATACTAAAGAATACATCGTGGGGATTGAAGGTGCGTGTGGTCGGCGAGAGCGCGGATGCGGCGCGTGCCCTCGGATTGTCCGTCGATCGAATACGGCTCCTGAGTACCGCCCAGGGTGGATTTCTTGCGGGAATCGGCGGGTCCTATCTTTCGCTCTACTACCCGTTCAATTGGAGCGAAGGCCTTTCGAGCGGACAGGGACTCATGGCGGTGGCGCTGGTGATCTTTGCCCGTTGGCAGCCGCTTGCCTGTCTATGGGTCTCACTCTTGTGGGGAGGAGCGGCTGCGTTGGGGCCAGCCTTGCAATCCGTGGGTATTACCTATGGGTATTATATTTTTAACGCGATACCCTACATTATGACGTTGGCAGTGATGATTATAACCTGTTCCCCCCGGCGCAATCTGTTGGGGGCGCCCCATGAACTGACCGTCACTCGGTAACCCGAAGTGTGAGCGTTGGATGTTTCTGCGTGGAGGTGTAAATCATGAGTAAATATGTGACCGCTGATCCGTATCCCTATCCCTACAATGGGGATCTCCGTCCGGAGAATACGGTATTTCTCATCATCGACATGCAGACCGATTTTTGTGGAAAAGGGGGATATGTGGACAAGATGGGCTATGACATCTCACTCACCCGGGCCCCCATCGCCCCGATCCTCAAAGTTCTCGCGAAAGCACGGACCATCGGGATGCATGTCTTCCACACCAGGGAAGGGCACCGGCCTGACCTCACGGATCTCCCCGACAACAAACGGTGGCGTAGTCGAAGAATCGGAGCAGGCATTGGGGATCCCGGGCCCTGCGGGAAAATCCTTGTCCGTGGAGAGCCGGGATGGGACATCATTCCGGAGCTCGCTCCAAAACCTGGCGAACCCATCATTGATAAGCCAGGCAAAGGGTCGTTTTGGGCGACCGATCTGGAAATGCTGTTACGGCTTCGCGGGATCACCAACATCGTCCTGGCAGGGATTACCACCGATGTCTGTGTCCACACCACCATGCGCGAAGCCAATGACCGGGGTTTTGAATGTCTCCTGCTCGAAGATTGTTGTGGCGCGACTGACTATGGAAACCACCAGGCGGCCATCAAGATGGTCAAAATGCAGGGGGGAGTGTTTGGTACCGTGTCGAAGTCCGATGCTTTCGTAGAGGGACTCTCATGACGAACACTGTTCCTCCAGACCTGGAAGTCCTCGGCATGACCAAGCGCTTTGGACCGCTGGTAGCCTTGAAGGACGTCAATTTTCGGCTGCGGCCCAGCCGGTTTCATGCGCTGCTTGGTGAGAACGGCGCCGGCAAGAGCACATTGGTGAAATGCATCATGGGCTATTACCACCCCGACGAAGGGAAAATCCTGTTGGATCAGCAACAGGTCGCGGTTCGTAGTCCCCGTGACGCGCAAGTATTGGGAATCGGGATGGTCTATCAGCAGTTCACCCTGATTCCTAACATGACGGTCCTCGAAAACCTGGTGATCTCCAAAGCAAAGTTGTCCCCCATCATCAATTGGCGGGAGGAAGAGAACCAGCTGACGCAGTTTATGGAGAAGATGCCGTTCAAGATTTCTCTTGCAGCTCGTGTCAGTTCGCTCGCCGCGGGTGAAAAGCAAAAAGTTGAGATTCTCAAACAGCTATTTTTGCAAAACCGCATTCTCATTCTGGATGAACCGACCTCTGTCTTGACACCGCAGGAAGCGGATGAAGTCTTAGGCCATCTCCGTGCAATGACACGAGCACAACAAATCAGCGTCTTGATTATTACCCACAAACTGAGAGAAGTCGTGACATTTGCAGACGAGGTCACGGTGTTGCGCAAAGGGCAATTCGTGGGGTCTGGACTCGTGTCGGATTTGACGGTGTCCCAGATGGCCGAAATGATGGTGGGGTCTGAAGTCACAGCCAGACCGAAGGAACGGCACACATCTCCCACTAAGACGCCCAAACTCGCAATTCACGATCTTCGAGTCCATGACGATGCCGGGGTGGAAGCAGTCCGGGGGCTGCAGGTCACCATCCATGCAGGTGAAATCGTGGGAGTTGCCGGCGTCTCGGGGAATGGGCAGCGAGAATTGGTAGAGGTCCTGGCCGGACAACGCCAGGCGATAGCGGGCACAATCCTGGTACGGGGCATGCCTTTTGAGCCGACCCGTGAGCAGATTGTGCGCCATAAAATCTATTGCTTGCCGGAAGAACCGCTTCTGAATACCTGCGTGGGGAACATGAGTCTCGCAGAAAATCTGGCGTTTCGAAATTTTGATGTGGAGCCCCATGCCGTGGGTGGCTGGCTGATCAAACACCACATGATACGGCGTAGTGCGCAGAGTTTGATCGAACAATACAATATTAAGCCGCCCTATCCTCACCTTCCGATCCGGTCGCTTTCCGGCGGAAATGTACAGCGCGCAGTGTTAGCGCGAGAGCTTTCCGACGGCGTGGAGATCTTAATCGTGGCCAATCCATGTTTCGGGTTGGATTTCTTGGCCACGGAAGACATTCGCCTGCAGATTGTCGCCGCGCGCAATCGTGGGACGGCTGTGCTTCTGGTGAGTGAGGACCTCGACGAGATCCTGGAATTGGCCGACCGTACCGTGGTGATGTTTAACGGTCAGCTGGTCTATGAAACAACGTCGTCCGGCGCCGACCTCGCGCTCATCGGACGGCACATGACAGGACATGCGGCATGAACAGGGTGATCGCATCCCCCTATCCGTATCAGTTGCCTCAGCGAGAGGCATGCGCTTGCGTGGCGTTGGTGATCATTGACATGCAGCGCGATTTCATTGAGCCAGGCGGATTTGGCGCGGCGTTGGGCAATCAGGTCGAACTCCTTCAAAAGGTCGTACCGACCGTCGCAGAGCTACTCAGAACATTTCGAGAATTGCGTTTGCCGGTTATTCACACCAGAGAAGGCCATCGCCCCGATCTGTCAGATTGCCCTCCGGCCAAAAGAAGCCGAGGGGACTCCTCGCTCCGTATCGGAGATCCGGGGCCGATGGGACGGATCTTGGTCTTGGGAGAACCAGGGAACGACTTTGTGAAGGAGTTGCGTCCCGAACCGGGCGAACTCGTCATCGACAAACCAGGCAAAGGGGCATTTTATGCCACAGACTTGCACGAGCGTCTGCAGGTCCTCTCAATCAGCCATTTGGTTTTTACAGGCGTGACCACCGAGGTCTGTGTCCAGACCAGCATGAGAGAAGCCAACGACCGAGGATATGAATGTCTCTTGGTGGAAGATGGAACCGAAAGTTATTTTCCTGATTTTAAACAGACAACCCTGCGCATGATCCAATCGCAGGGAGGCATTGTCGGCTGGGTGACGACGGCGAATCGTCTGACGGACTCTCTCCGGCAAGCCTACGGGTAGCAGCGGATCGGCGATTGCAGCAGAAGTGTTCATGAATAATGCTGGTTAGGGGCCCGGGAATAAATCCTGAGCGGAAGGAGTAGGGGTGTTGGGATGGGTTGGTCTCTTCAGAACGGCAGTTTGGATATTACCACATTACAGAAGCTTTACCATGCGGGGACGCTCAGGCCGACTGAACTCGTGGAGGCTCTGTACGAGCGGGTCGCGCATTGTTCCGTACCGAATATTTGGATTTACCTCCTGCCCCGTGAAACGGTGTTAGCCCAAGCTCACGAGCTAGAAGTCCGGTGGAAGTCCGACAAGACCGGAATGCCGCTCTATGGCATTCCCTACGCCATCAAGGACAATATCGATGCAGCGGGGCACCCCACGACAGCCGCTTGTCCGGAGTTTCGGTACGTGCCGACGGAGTCGGCTACTGTCGTGAACCGGCTCAATTCCTCGGGTGCACTCTTGATCGGCAAAACCAATCTGGACCAGTTTGCCACAGGATTGGTGGGAACCCGTTCCCCTTACGGGATCAGTCCAAACCCCTTCGATGCCCGGTTTATTTCCGGCGGGTCCAGTTCCGGTTCTGCGGTCGCCGTGTCCATTGGGCTGGTCAGTTTTTCGTTGGGGACCGATACGGCAGGTTCGGGCCGAGTCCCAGCCGGGTTCACCAATCTCGTTGGCCTCAAGCCGAGCAAAGGACTGCTCAGCACCAGGGGGGTTGTTCCCGCCTGCCGCTCTTTGGATTGCGTCTCGATTTTTGCACTCACATGCGCCGATGCGCTGGCTGTCTTTCATGTGTGTCAGGCGCCTGATCCAGGCGATCCATTTTCTCGCGAGAGACCGGCCTATCTGCCAAAAAAACAGCATGCCGTGACCCGTCCGTTCCGTTTTGCGGTGCCGCAACCCAAGCAACTGGAATTTTTCGGCAACGGGGAATATGCGGCGCTGTTCTCATCGGCCGTGGAACGGTTGGCAAAGTTGGGAGGAGAGAAACAGGAAATTGATTTCGGGCCGTTTCTCGCAACGGCGAAACTGCTCTATCACGGGCCATGGGTCGCTGAACGGTTAGCGGCGATCAAGGACTTTTTTGCCGAAAAGCCGGACGCCTTGCATCCTGTCACGAAGCGCATCATCGAAGGAGGCGCACGCTTTTCCGCGATAGACACCTATGAAAGTTATTATCAACTACGAACGTATCAACAAATCGTCAGGGCCCTGTGGCGCACCGTTGACGTGCTGCTGCTTCCAACCACCGGCACCATCTATACGATTGCAGAAGTGGAGGCCGACCCGGTGCAGTTGAACACGAACCTGGGCTATTACACCAACTTTGCCAATCTGTTGGATCTCTGTGGCTGGGCTGTTCCCAATGGGTTTCTCAACAATGGCCTCCCGATGGGGATTACGCTGCTGGCGCCCGCATTCCACGATGAATATCTGGGGGGACTGGCCGCGGAGTTTCATCACCAATCAAGCAGTACCATGGGAGCGACCGGATGGGCCTTGCCGCCCCTCGTTCCGCCGGATGTCGAGGTGGCGAACGGCCCGGGCGGCGAACGAATGGAACTGGCCGTGTTGGGGTTGCATCTGACAGGGCAGCCGCTCAACTTCCAACTCACCGAGCTGGGAGCCCGATTACGACGGATCTGCCGGACCGCCCCGGAATACCGGTGTTACGTGATTACCGACCCTCAGGGGGCGCGAAAACCCGGTGCCGTCTTCGTCAGGGATGGCAGTGGCGCTGCGCTTGAAGTGGAAGTCTGGGATATTCCGTTAGAAAACTTTGGTCGCTTCATGGTGCGGGTCCCGCCCCCGCTGGGGATAGGATCGCTGAAGCTCGATGATGGCCGGGTGGTCAAGGGATTTATCTGCGAGGGCTATGCGATCGAGGGAGCGGAAGAAATCACCGCCCTGGGGGGCTGGCGGACGTATCTGGCAGGGCATCCACGATAGCGTGTTGTATAGATCACAGACTCGCGAGAGGTATGATTCGAAGTTCAAAGTTATGGGTTCGAAGTTCCGGATACCTCGAACTTCGGACCTCGAACCGTTCCGCTTTGTTTATCCGCCTCTAACCCAGAACCCAGAACCCAGAACTCAGAACTTTTTTGCCCATCTCGCCTGTCGCGCTTTTCCCGCCAGTCTCGCTCGTCCTGCCTAGGGATATTGCCTCACGCACCTAGGGAGATCCCCAGTGTCATTATCCATCTACTCAGCTTATAGATACGGCGCCTCGACCAATGGGTGTGGATTGTTGTCAGAGTGGAATAAATAACTGGCGATGGGCTGGCGAGTGCGCACAATGCTGTGCGTGGCGACAACGTCGTCGTGAAAAGAAAGCCCAAGACGAGTGAGTAGCGGGATCATCAACCTGGTAAGGGAGGCTGTCACCATGAAGGTAGATCGCAAGAGACGGTGGAAAATGTTTGTGGTTGCCGGCGCCACCATGGCGTTCGTGGCCGGGATGGCATCAGTGCTGCCCAGTGCCTACGCAGGCGGCACGATCAAGGTCGACGATGACAAATATATTTCCATCGGCATGGGTACGCGGATGAGTTTCAATGCGGTAGAAGATGGCGCGGCGAACGGCAGCACCTACAGTTCTGATTTCTCTATCAACAACGCTCGTATCTATATTAACGGCGGGATCCATAAGTACGTCAAGTTCGCGTTCAACACCGAATGTTTTAACTGTGCTGTTGGCTCAAGTGCAGGAGCTTTCGGGGATCGATCTAACATCGGCCTGCTCGATGCGATCGGGCAGTTCGAGTTTAATGAGCTGGTGAACTTCTGGGTCGGGCGCACGCTGGTGCCGACAGAGCGAGGCGAACTGAATGGTCCGTTCTACCATGCGGTCTTCGATGGCTTTCGGACGCCGTTCAACCAAGCCGACTTCAGCGGGAACACTGGCGTTCCTGGGGCTGGTCTCTATGGCCGCGACAATGGCGTGGTCTTCTTCGGGAAAGTCCATCCAGGTGGTACCCATCTGCAATACGTTGCGTCGGTATTCCAGGGGGTGCGGTCAACCCTAGGCGCCGGACCAAATCAAAGGAACCAGATGAAGTATGCCGGACGTCTGACCTGGAACTTGCTGAACGATGAGTCGAATCCTGGGTACTATACCAGCGGTACCTACTACGGGACAGCCGGTGATATTCTTGCGCTTGCAGTAGGGGGAGAGTATCAGAATGCTGGCACTGGTTCATTTGCAAATCCCAGCCCTTTCCAGCATATAGTCGCCGATGTCCTATTTGAAAAAGTGCTCCCGGGCAACATGGGAGTGTTCACGGCCAACGCTGAGTTCAAACGGATGTGGGGACAGAACCTCGCCTCCTTTACTGACGGTACAGGCTGCTTCTGCATGTTTACCGGTTCATCATGGACCATGTACGCTTTGTATCTGTTTCCAAACGAGATCGGGATCGGGAAATTCCAGCCCTATGGAAGATATACCGGACTTAACAGTCAGTTCGGCGGCGCAAGAGAAGAGTATGAACTCGGTATGAACTATGTCATTAGCGGCCACAATGCGCGCTTCTCGGCATACTGGCGGACTGGCAATAGTCCAGGGCCGTTTTCGCCGGACTGGTCCACTCTCTCAGCTAAGCACATCGATTCTTTCAATGTGGCCCTACAGTTGCAGTACTAAGAAATTAAGAAGGTGGGTTGTAACTAGCACATCGACAGGTATGGCACAGCAGTCCGTCACATGGGGGGTGATTTCTGTGGGTCGTGGGAGTGGGACCATCGTATGACGACATTGCGAATGTTTTGGTCAATCCAGATGGCTCAGAGAAATTCCATGGCGACGTCTCATGCTGTCGAGCTGACACAATCTCTATGTGAGTAAAAGGAGTCTGACCATGGAAACGAAGAAGCCCGATGAGGCAATTCCGGTTGAAACAGACAGTGCTGCTGCGAGTGAGCCAGGTCCTTCGCGGCGTGATCTTCTAGTTAAAGGTGGCAAGGTTGTGGCCGGCATAGGGGCTGCCGCCCTGCTGGGCAACTTGGGCAACTGGGCCCTCTCCTATGCGGCGGACAAGGAACCGATTAAGATCGGGATCCTGCATTCGCTCAGCGGCACCATGGCGATCAGCGAAGTCTCGCTCCGCGATACGGTGATGATGGCGGTAGATGAAATCAACGCGAAGGGCGGGGTGATGGGCCGGATGATCAAGCCGGTCGTTGTCGATCCAGCCTCAAACTGGGACCTCTTTGCAGAAAAAGCCAAGCAACTCCTGCTGCAAGATAAGGTGTCGGTCGTCTTCGGCTGCTGGACCTCGGTCAGCCGCAAGTCGGTGTTGCCGGTCTTCGAGAAGAATAACGGCTTACTGTTCTATCCCGTCCAGTACGAGGGAGAAGAATGTTCGCGCAACGTGTTCTACACCGGAGCGGCCCCGAACCAGCAGGCCGTGCCGGCGGTGGATTATCTGATGAGCAAGGAGGGGGGCGGATTCACGAAGTTCTATCTGCTTGGTACCGATTACGTGTACCCCCGCACCACCAACAAAATCCTGCGGGCGATGCTGCTGGCAAAGGGAGTCCCGGCGGACAAGATCATGGAAGAGTACACGCCGTTCCACCATCAGGACTACCAAACCATCTGTGGGAAACTGAAGAAGTTCGCCGCCGGCGGAGGGGCTGCCGTGATCAGTACGATCAACGGCGACAGCAACGTGCCGTTCTACAAGGAGTTTGCGAACCAAGGTTTGCGGGCCGAAGATGCCCCGATCATGGCCTTCAGCGTGGCGGAAGACGAGTTGCGGGGGATGGACACCTCCGCGCTGGTCGGGCACCTGGCAGCGTGGAATTATTATCAAAGCGTCGATACGCCGCAGAACAAGAAGTTCGTGGCGGATTTCAAGGCCTACTGCAAGAAGAACAACCTGCCGGATGGCGATAAACGGGTCACGGACGATCCGATCGAAGCCGCCTACTTCGGTGTGTATATCTGGAAGCAGGCAGTCGAGAAGGCCGCGTCGGTTGAGGTCGACAAGGTCCGAAAGGCGGTTTATGGCAGCAAGTTCCTGGCGCCGGGCGGCGAGATCATGATGGACGCTGCCAATCACCATACCTATAGACCAGTACTCATCGGTGAGATATTGGCGGACGGGCAGTTCAAGGTAGTCTCCCGTTCGAAGGGGCTGGTGAAGCCGGAACCCTGGAGCGAATTTACGAATCCTGACAAGGGCTGCGACTGGGTTGCCCATCAAGGGACCTATCAAAAATAGTCCGTCATGGTAGAGAGGGTTACAGAGTAGCCCTCTCTACCCTGTGCAAGAAGTGCGATTGACGAGACGAGATGTCTGCGTCATTCGTGTGTCTTGTGCATGGATAGTTCACAATTGTATTGATTTCTCCTAGTTGCACCGGTGCGGCACTAGCATGCTGCCGAGAAAATGTGGCACGATGGACAATCAAGGGTCCGCGCCGCCTGGGCAATGGGAAAATAGTAGGCAGGATGCTCACAAAGTTCAGACTTCTCACCCGCCCAAGCCTGGCGGCTACTTCACAGTCCCTTCATGAGTCCGCCACGCCAGGCTCTTCGCCAGAAGACGCGCCCTATTCCATCCAAGGCTCCTGCTCTGAGACCGACCCTTGTTTCACGGTTTCTGGAACCAAAGCGAGCACGCTGCAGGGGAAAAGGCGCGTCTCGGCGTGCCGGGGTTGGGTGGGAGAGAAGAGCGGCTTGTTCAGCCTCCTGCTGGCGGTCGTAGGACTGGTACTGTTTTCTGGGCAGACATGGGCGCTCGCAGCCGATGGGCCTGTCTCCGCTCCTCCAATTTCTCCAGTCGAGCAAGTTTCTCCAGTCGAACAAGCACTCTCCCAGGTGACCAGTGAGGACGAAGCCGTCCGCGAAGCAGCCATTCGTCTGTTGATCGAACAGGGCGATGCCAGCCTGCTTCCGCGACTGGGGGAGATCCGTGCCAATGCAGACCGCATCATCCGGATGGCCATCAAGCCGCTCATGGATGTCCTCAAGAATCGAGCGAATCTGACCAGCCCCAGCACCGATGTTCGTCGATCGGCGGCGACGGATCTCGGCACATCCGGTAATCCCTCGGTGATTCCATGGCTGGATGCCGCCGCGGCGACCGAGTCGAACAAGTGGGTGCGCTACACGATGGAAGAGTCTGCGGCCCTGCTCAGGCTCGTGTCGGACGACCCGTCGATCAAAGCCGCTGCAGCCGATAAGCTCGGCGAACTCCGCAGTCAGAATGGGGTGCCGGTCTTAACGCAACTGGTCGCGGCAGGGGCCGGCGCCGAGGCGACCGAATCGCAGAAGACGGTGGCCAAGGCCGCCGGCATTGCGATCGAGCGCATTGAAACCTGGGGAGTCTGGTCAAACGTGATTGAAACCTTCTTCCGCGGGATCAGCCTCAGCTCGATTCTGCTGATCATGTCGTTGGGATTGGCGATCGTCTTTGGCTTGATGGGCGTCATTAACATGGCCCATGGCGAGCTGATGATGGTCGGCGCCTACGCGACGTTTGTCACACAAGAAATTTTTAAGGCCTATCTCCCCCCCTCCATGTTCGAGTCGTACTTTCTTACGGCGATGCCGGTGGCATTTCTTACCGCCGCCATCTTCGGCCTGGTGCTTGAAGCCACCGTCATCCGGTTTCTGTACGGACGTCCATTGGAGACCCTGCTGGCAACCTGGGGTGTCAGTTTGATCTTGATGCAAGCGGCGCGCGTCTACTTCGGCGACTTGACTGCTGTAATTGCGCCTGGATGGCTCAGCGGAGGCGCGCAGGTCATGGTCGGGGTGTATCTTCCGTTTAACCGAATCTTCGTTATCGGGTTATCCATCGTCTGCGTCCTGGGTATCTACTTCTTACTGTTTCGTTCGAGTTTAGGCCTGCGTGTTCGAGCGGTGATGCAGAATCGCAATATGAGTTCCTGTCTGGGCATTCCCACTCGAAAAGTCGATGCCTACACCTTCGCGTTCGGATCGGGTCTCGCCGGCATCGCCGGTTGGGCACTCACGTTGATCGGCAATGTGGATCCTGGTCTCGGCCAGAATTACATCGTCGATGCCTTCATGGTCGTGGTGACCGGCGGGGTCGGGAAACTGGCTGGCACGATCGTGGCCTCGCTGGGGATCGGCGGGCTGAACAAGCTGATCGAGCCGAGCTTCGGTGCCGTATACGGCAAAGTCTTCATCCTCGTGCTGGTCGTCCTGTTCTTGCAGTGGCGGCCATCTGGACTGTTTGCGATGAAGGGACGAAATGCCGATTGAGAACGGATACAGTGCGAGTCTTTCCGTGCTCGCGGAACCTTCACGATGAAAGGGTGGAATGACACCCATGCTGATCCCTTGCGTCCGGAGCGCGCACGATCAGAATGTGCTCGCTCGATTGGCGCAGTGGGACCAACAGGGCTACCACTCCAAGAGAGAGAAACCAGCGAGCGTGGAAGGATCATTTAGAAGGCTGAGGGTCGTTCGACGCGAACAGTGGGATGGGTTCGCGCCGCACCCTTGGGGGGAACCGAGAAGACGATGAGTGACGGAACAACGAACACGAATCGAGGCGGATATCTGGGCTTTTGGGTTGTCGGCGCCATTCTGCTCGTGGCCATGCCGCTCCTGAACCTCATGCCGCCTGAAGATTCCTGGTTCCACCTCTCCGACTTCAGTCTGAATCGATTCGGAAAATTTCTCGCCTTTGCGATTCTGGCTCTGGGGCTCGACCTCATCTGGGGCTACACCGGCATTTTGAGCTTGGGACAAGGAGTATTTTTCGGACTAGGCGCCTACTGTATGGGCATGCACCTCATGCTCACGATCGGGAAAGAGAGCGTCTATGGCAGCGATCTGCCGGACTTCATGGTGTGGAACCAGGTGAAAGAGCTGCCGCTCTTCTGGAAGCCCTTCTACAGTTTTCCTGTTGCGGTCATTGGCGCGATTCTGGTGCCGGTAATGTTCGCGACAGTGTTCGGATTTTTCGCCTTTCGCAGCCGCATCAAAGGCGTCTATTTCGCGATTATTACACAGGCGCTGGCGCTCGCCGCCTGGCTGGTCTTTAACCGGAACGATACGAAACTCGGCGGCACGAACGGTTTGACCGATTTCAAGCAGGTGATTGGGTATCGGCTCTCCGAGCCCGGCACGCAGCGGGTGTTGTATATCATCACCGTGCTCTGTCTCGGAGCGGCCTATCTCTTGTGCCGCTGGATCATTCGCTCGCGGGCCGGTCGGGTGCTGGTCGCCGTGCGGGACAGCGAGCAACGCGTCGTCTTTTCCGGGTATACCCCGGCCAACTACAAATTGTTCGCTTTTGTCGTGGCCGCTGGTCTGGCCGGATTAGCCGGGATGCTGTATGCTCCTCAGGTCGGTATCATCACGCCGGCGCAGATCGGGGTTCTGCCGTCACTTGAAATGGTCATTTGGGTGGCGGTGGGTGGCCGTGGCAGTCTGGCGGGGGCGGTGTTAGGGGCCGTGGTTGTGAATTACGGTCGCAGCATACTCACGAACTATTTTCCAGAACTCTGGCCCTTCATCGTCGGCGGACTTTTCGTGTTGGTGGTGCTGTTGTTCCCTGATGGGTTGGTCGGTATCATTCGAAGTCTGAAGACTCTCCTGCGCTCGCGTGAAACCGGTGCGGGGAAGGCGGCTGTCGCGGAGGGTAAGCGCTGAGATGTCAGAACGCGGCTCCATTATCCAATGCGAAGGCGTCGTCGTCGATTACGACGGCTTCAAGGCGCTCAACAATCTGAACTTCATCGTCGACTATAACGAACTCCGTGTGGTCATCGGGCCGAACGGAGCAGGTAAGACGACCTTGCTCGATGTCATTTGCGGGAAGACCAAGCCGGCCAGCGGCCGTGTTTTTTTTGGTCAGCGTGTCAACCTTATCGGGAAACGCGAAGATGAAATCGTCTCCCTCGGCGTCGGGCGGAAGTTCCAAGCGCCATCCATCTATGGCAATCTGACCGTATGGGAAAACCTCGACTTGTCGTTGAAACGGAAGAGTAGAGGTGTCGTCCCGACGCTGTTAGGGAAATCGACGGCGGAGGAACGAGCAGCCATCGCGCAGAATCTCGAAACGATCGGGCTAAAAGATTATGCGCATACCAGAGCCGGGTCGCTCTCGCACGGGCAGAAGCAATGGCTCGAAATCGGCATGGTGATTTTGCAAGATCCCTCGTTGCTCCTCGTCGATGAGCCGGTCGCCGGGATGACCGACAAAGAAACGGAACAGACTGGTCGATTGCTCCAATCGCTAGCGGAGAAACATGCGATCGTCGTCATCGAGCACGACATGGACTTTGTCCGGCAGATCGCCCGTATCGTGACGGTCTTGCACGAGGGCACCGTCATTTGCGAAGGCACCGTCGAAAAGGTACAGGCAGACGATCGAGTTAGAGAAATATATCTGGGCAGACAGAAGGTCGCCCACTAGCAGGATGCTGAAAAAGTCCGCCAGCAGCGTTCTCGCATCGTTCAGACCCTCAACGTACCCCAGAGGGTACGCCTTCGGGCCTTCACTCGCTGCGGCCTTGCTGGACAGCCTTTTTGAGCATCCTGCAAGGGTGTTCTCCCGTTTGCCCATATGTGCTAGTCATTAGATAGACAGATCAATAGATTCTGAGGTTTCTTCAACTACGTCATGCTTCAGCTTGAAAAAGTTAACGCCTACTATGGGGAAAGCCACATTCTCCGGGATGTGTCCTTTACCATCGACAATGGCGAAGTCGTGTGTCTCATGGGCCGGAACGGTGTCGGCAAGACGACCACATTAAAAGTATTGACCGGCCTCCTGCCCGCGAGGTCAGGGCAGGTGATGTTTGATGGAACCGATGTCACGAAGGAGACGACCGACCGGCGAGCACGACGCGGGTTGGCCTACGTGCCGCAGGGCAGGGAGATTCTGCCGCATCTGACGGTCCGGGAAAATCTTTTGCTGGGTTTCTGGGCGAGGACGGACAATCCGAACGGAACGGTCGAGAAGACCGTGTTCGACGAGGTCTACCATCTCTTCCCCAAGCTCACACAAATTCTCAATCGTCCGGGCGGCGTCCTGAGCGGTGGCGAGCAACAGCAGTTGGCGATCGGCCGCGCGATCCTGTCGAATCCGAAACTGTTGTTGCTGGATGAGCCGACCGAAGGGATTCAACCCTCGATCGTGGATCAAATCGAAGATGTGATCATTGGATTCAAAAATCAACGCCGATTTGCCATTTTGTTGGTCGAACAGGGACTCCACTTTGCCGCTCGCCTGGCGGAGAAGTATGTGGTGATGGCCAAAGGGGCAGTGGTGGTGTCGGGCAAGAGTAATGAGTTGAGCGCGGAGATGGTGAAGCAGCATTTGACGGTGTAGCGAAGAGGTGGGGTAGCCAGACGGGTCTCCTTGCTCGCGGAACGCGCACGATACTACAGTGTTCGTTCGACGCGCGCATTAGAGCCCCATCTGGCCACCCCACTTAGATGGATCCCGTGCCCATCGTAGGGAAAATGAAGAGAGATGGGCGCGCAATCGAGACCACTCCCGCTCCCTAGCCCTTCGTCTCTTGCCCGACGCCTGGGGGAAAATAGGGAGAGGACTGGGTGGTTGGGATGACTTCTTGGGCACAGTTGAAGTCGCCATAGCCACCCCATTATTATTCTGGTCCTCCATTGAGTCGAGGGAGCTGGGCTGAGTACTAGCAGGCTGCGGGAAAACCTAGCCGCACCATTTGACCATTGACGGAGTTCGACTATGCATCTGACACCGAGAGAGCAAGAGAAGCTGCTGATTTATGTCGCTGCGAACCTGGCCAAGGAACGCAAAGCGCGAGGGTTGAAGTTGAATCATCCTGAAGCCGTCGCGTTTATCACAGCGGCAATTCTGGAAGGGATCCGCGATGGGCGCTCTGTGGCGAGTCTGATGAGTTATGGCGCGACGCTTCTCAAGAAGAAAGATGTCATGTCCGGCGTGGCGGAGATGATTTCCGAATTGCAAGTCGAGGGCACGTTCCCGGATGGAACGAAACTCGTCACCGTGCATGAACCGATTAGATAGGTGCATCGATGAAAAAGAAAATCAAAGCCAAGCAGAAGGTGACGAAACGAAAGGTCGCGAGTCGTGCTGCCAAGAAGGCTTCGACTCAGCCGGTCGCTGTGATTCCCGGTGAAATCATCCTCGGTGAAGGCGACATTGTTGCGTTCCATGGTCGTCAGACGGTTGAGTTCATCGTCGCCAATACCGGCGATCGGCCGATTCAGGTCGGGTCGCATTGTCATTTCTTCGAGGCGAATCGCGCGCTGCGGTTTGATCGTGAGAAAGCGTACGGATTCCGTCTCCAAGTTCCGGCTGGAACCGCTGTGCGGTTTGAGCCTGGTGAAGACAAGCGGGTGACGCTGGTCTCGATAGGCGGCAACCGCGTGGCCTATGGAATCAATGGACTGGTGAATGGTCGTCTGGACGATCCGCACGTGAAAGCCAAGGCGCTCGCTGCGGCGCGGGAACAGGGGTTTCTTGGGAAGGTCAAGGGTTAGGTTGAGGTCTAGGGTAGATCAGAGAAAGCTTTATCCGCGCTAAGCCTCAGCCTTAGCCTCGACCTTCAGGAAAGGGTTACGTATGAAGCTCTCACGGCGGCAATACGCTGACTTGTATGGTCCAACGGCGGGGGATCGCATTCGCCTGGCCGATACGGATTTGCTGATCGAGATTACGCGCGATCTGACGGTGCCGGGTGAAGAGGCCAAGTTCGGCGGCGGCAAGGTCATCCGCGACGGCATGGGCCAGTCACCATCAGCCACCCGCGCGAAGGGTGCGCTCGATCTCGTGATCACGAACGCGATCATCATCGACTGGTGGGGCATCGTGAAGGCCGACATCGGCATCCGGGATGGTCGCATCGTCGGCCTCGGCAAGGCCGGTAATCCCGACATGATGGAAGGCGTGACGAAAGGGATGGAGGTCGGCGCCTGCACCGAAGTGCTCTCTGCTGAAGGCAAGATTATAACCGCTGGTGGAATCGATTCGCACATCCATTTCATCTGTCCGCAGATCATCACGGAAGCGGTGGCAAACGGTCTCACGACGTTGATGGGGGGGGGGACCGGTCCAGCGACCGGGACCAATGCCACGACCTGCACGCCCGGCGCCTGGAATATCCATCGCATGTTGGAAGCGGCCGACGGGTTCCCGATCAATCTTGGTTTTTTCGGGAAGGGCAA
>JAENWB010000008.1:0-27253 GCA_016650275.1 Nitrospiraceae bacterium
ATTATGGGCGAACGAAGAACTGAGCGTCGTAACGTCATCATGTCCGTCAAGTCATCAGGTCGTCTCGCTGAGACTTTCGACGTGATGACGTTCAGACTTTCCAACTGATCGAGGAGCTATGGGACTCTTTCGCGAATACGACTTGCGTGGCATTGTGGGCCAGGAACTCACCGATTCGATTGCGGAGCAGGTGGGGCGCGCCTACTGCACGTATGTGAAAGATCGTGGGGTGAGGACGATCTCGGTCGGGCGAGATGGCCGACTGAGTTCGCCAGGGCTCCATAAGGCTCTTGTGCGGGGGCTCCTCGCCGGTGGGTTGAATGTAGTGGATATCGGTATTTGCCCCTCGCCCCTCGTATATTTCTCGTTGTTTCAGCTACCGGTTGAGGGCGGTATCATGATTACCGGGAGCCACAATGCGGCAGAATACAATGGATTTAAGATCTGCATCGGGAAAGACACCATTCATGGAGAGGAGATCCAGGCGCTTCGAGCGGTGATGGAGGCTGGTTCTTTTGTATCCGGAGCTGGCCAGCTCTCGGAACATCCCATCATTCCCGACTATCTGGCCTATATCAAAAAGAGCTTCACCCATGTCAATGCCAAGCACCTGCACGTCGTCATCGATTGCGGGAACGGTGTGGCGGCTTTGGTGGCCAAGGAGGCCTTGGAGTTCTTGGGCTGTCACGTCACAGGGCTCTATTGCGATCTCGACGGGAGATTTCCGAACCATCATCCGGATCCCACGGTCTTAGAGAATCTCGACGACCTGATTCAGGCGGTCAAACAACACAAAGCCGATGTCGGGATCGGCTACGATGGAGATGCTGATCGCATTGGGACCATCGATGAGCAGGGGAATGTGTTGTGGGGCGATCGCCTGATGGTGATCTATGCGCGCGATATTTTGGCGGCCAAGCCGGGGAGTACGATTATCTCAGAGGTCAAATCGTCGCAGAGCCTCTATGACGATATTGCAAAGCAGGGGGGCCGACCGATCATGTGGAAAACCGGTCACTCCCTAATCAAGGCGAAGATGAAAATCGAGCAGGCCGTCTTGGCCGGCGAAATGTCCGGGCACATGTTCTTTGCCGATCGGTATTTCGGGTATGACGACGCGATTTATGCCTCGTGCCGGCTCGTGGAGATTCTGGCCAAGAGCACTCGTTCACTCTCCGCGTTGGTGGCGGATCTTCCGAAGACGTCCGTTACTCCGGAGATTCGGGTTGACGTGTCGGACTCCATCAAATTTGAGTTGGTCCGGCACGTGCAGGATCGGTTAGCAGACTGTACGAAGACCCGCGAGGAGCTTGGTCCGGCCAAGCTGGTGGTCCGCAATGTCGTCATCATCGATGGAGTGCGTGCCCTCTTCGACGATGGGTGGGGCCTGATCCGAGCCTCAAACACCCAGCCGGCCCTCGTATTACGGTTTGAAGCCACCTCACCCGAGCGATTGGCTGCCATCCGTGCAGTCCTCGAAGGCGAGCTGGCTATGGCCAAGCAAGCCCTTGGCTGTTAACAGGATGCTGAAAAAGCCCGCCAGCTTCGTTCTCGGCTCATCGAAATCCTCAACGTACCCCTGAGGGTACGCCTCCGGTTTCGATTCGCCTGCGGCCTTGCTGGACGGACTTTTTGAGCATCCTGGGGGATGCGTTCTGTTCTTGTGCCATAACCTCTCCCGATCCTACCTTAAATGACTTGTTCTCAACCGATACAGCCTCATTCGCGAGGCGCTCTATTGCTCCATGCTCTTTTTTTGCGCACGTGGCTCATACGGGCCTGCCTGATTCTTGGCACCATGAGCAGCGCAGTCTCGTTAGCCGGGGCTGGCGAACCTTCTTCAGCGCGATTCTTTCAAGTCGGGGAACAGCTCACCTACGAAATTTCTTGGCTGAATATCACCGCTGGCACAGCTGTGATGGCTGTCAGTGCTTTCGGTACGGACGGAGACCGGCCGCTGGCGAAATTGATCACCACGGCGCAATCGAGGCCCGTGATCACCACATTCTTTCCCGTGGATAATCGGGTAGAGTCGATCGTGGATCTCTCCACGCTGCTTCCGGAGCACTTGACCTTCAAGCGGCGCGAAGGGAAGAAGAAAGAAGATATCGAGTACACATTTCATCAGAAAGAGGGGACGGTCACGGTTGTCAAAGGCGGGGCGACTGAAACATTGGAGATACCGACGGGCACCCAAGACGTCATCTCCTGTCTCTATTATGCGCGCAGCGCATTGTCGTTCCAGCCTGGCTCCTCTCTGACGATGAACGTGCATCACGATAAAAAGAACCGCAAACTGGACGTGCTGGTTGAGGGGATTGAGACTGTCAGCGGTCCGTGGGGGAAGGTTGAAACGGCTCGTGTGTTGGTCGTCATGCCGTTCCAAGGTCTCTTTCTCAACCAGGGCAACATCCGGGTGTGGTTTACCAACGATGATCGGCGCATTCCGGTTCGAATGAAGGCCAAGGTCATCATCGGGTCGATTGTGGCCGATCTTGTCAGCGGCTTGCAGGCTGCTTCACCAATCCCATGAGGGAGGTAGGAACCTGTCGGACAGGCTCCTAGCCTTTCGTTGCCCACCCCGTTCAAAACAGTTATACTTGCTTCGACCATGGAACAGTTTCCCCTTACTTTAAGCAGATTTGTCACCCAGAAGCAGGCAGCCCACCCGGGAGCCACTGGGGAGCTTTCCAGTCTTCTGACCCAGATCGGCCTGGTTGGGAAACTCATTGCGCAGGATCTCAGACGTGCAGGGCTCATCAATATTCTGGGAACGACCGGCGAGATCAATGTGCAGGGGGAGACAGTCAAGAAGCTGGATGAGCTTGCGAACGAGACCTTTCTAAAGGTATTTCACCATAGCGGACTGGTGTCTGCATTGGCGTCGGAAGAGATGGAAAAGCCGGTCTTGTTTCCAGAGAATTGGCAGCAGGCCAAGTACATGCTGCTTTTCGATCCTCTCGATGGTTCATCGAACACGGATTGCAACATGCCGCTCGGCGCGATTTTTTCCGTCTTGAAGTCCGAGCGAAAAGACCGGATGCCGACCGAGGATGATCTCGTCCGCAAGGGAACAGAGCAGGTGGCCGCCGGATATCTCCTCTACGGGTCAAGCACCATGCTGGTCTATACGGTTGGACATGGAGTCCACGGGTTTACATTGGAGCCTGGTATCGGCGAGTATCTCTTATCTCACGAGCAGATCCGCACGCCTGCTCGAGGCAGGGTCTATGGCACGAACGAAGGTAACTCTCATAAATGGACGACGGGCACAAATAAGTATATGGAATACTTAAAGACCCCGGATAGAGCCACGGGGCGGCCCTACAGTGGACGCTATTCCGGCTGTCTGGTGGCCGACGTACACCGAATTCTCCTTGAGGGAGGCATCTATCTCTATCCCGGTGAACTGGACAGGCCGGAGGGCAAGCTCCGGTTGCTGTACGAAGCCAATCCATTGGCGTGGGTCGTGGAGCAGGCTGGTGGCAAGGCCAGCACCGGCACCATGCGCATTCTCGACGTGGAGGCCAAGCAACTTCATCAACGGGTGCCGTTAATCATCGGCAGTGCGAACGACGTGCGCGACGCAGAGGAGTTCATCCAAGGCAGACGAATGTAACTACTCAGGTGGATAGGCTGAAGGTGTTCAGGCTGAAGTGTTCGGAGTTCCGGCCTTCAGCCTGTGCCCGGAGCCTTCAGTCTGAACACCTGAGTAGATACTAACGATTCACGAATCCACGGGAGGTTGGGCATGGCTGATCGAGTACAAGAGATTCTGAGCTGGTACAGCAGCGTCAACGCGGGAACAAAAACGAATATCGCCCGTTTATTGCGCCATGGAAAATTGGCAGGTACGGGCAAGCTGGTGATTCTGCCCGTGGACCAAGGATTCGAGCATGGTCCGGCCCGGAGCTTTGCCTCCAATCCAGGCGGGTACAATCCCCTCTATCATTTTCAGTTGGCGATCGATGCCGGCTGCAATGCCTACGCCGCGCCGTTGGGATTTCTGGAGGCCGGAGCGAGTCAGTATGCCGGACAAATCCCGCTCATTCTGAAACTCAATAGCCACGATACGTTGCATGACGAAAAAGATCCGTTGCCTTCCGTGACGGGCAGCGTGCGCGATGCCCTGCGATTAGGCTGTGCAGCAGTGGGCTTCACGATCTATCCCGGGTCATCGCACTGCAACACCATGTATGAGCAGCTGCGCGAGATTACCGAAGACGCCAAGGACTATGGCTTGGCGGTTGTCGTGTGGTCATACCCGCGCGGGTCGGTCCTCAGTAAGGAAGGGGAGACGGCGATCGATGTGGTGGCCTATGCGGCCCAAATTGCGGCCCAGTTAGGCGCCCATGTCATTAAGGTTAAACTTCCTACGGCGCATCTTGAACAGGCTGCGGCAAAGAAGGTGTACGAATCGGCCAAGATTCCGATCACGACCCTGGCGGAGCGGGTCAAGCATGTGGTGCAGAGCTCGTTCGATGGGCGCCGGATCGTCATCTTCTCCGGAGGGGCCAAGAGCGAGGACACGCATGTGTTTGAGGAGGCGCGCGCCATTCGTGACGGCGGTGGGTTTGGCTCCATCATTGGGCGGAACTCGTTCCAGCGGCCTAAAGCGGAGGCGATGAAGTTTCTCCACACCATTATGGGGATCTATTCCGGCGAGATACAGTGACGCGCCATGATCTACCGATTGTGTGTGAATCGTTCGGGTCACAGGGAATGAAGAGCAAGGATCACTTATGAAACTCGTTCGTGCGTCGCTAGTTCCAGCTACCTTGGTCACTGTCGGGATCATCATCGGGATCGTGGTGGCGTCTGACATGGGTTGGTTGCCGACCGGCACGGCCGGGCCTGAGCCAATTCCCAACCCCATCGTTCGTCCCGTGGCTACCGCGCCACAGCCGCCAGTAACAGGGGGGGACGGGAAAAATTTCGTTGAGATCGCAAAATCGGTGAAGCCGGCGGTTGTCAACATTGCGGCGACACGCAGCGGGAAGTCCGGAGAAAATCCGCACAGTTCTCCGCTCGACGACCCGTTTTTTCGCAAGTTCTTCGGCGATGAATTTTTTAAGCGTGATGCCCCCCAGCGAGAGCCAAAAGAGCGTGGCCAGGGGTCCGGAGTCATTGTGCAAGCCAATGGTTTGATCATCACCAATAATCATGTGGTGAACAAGGCCGACGAGATTCGGGTCTTTTTGTCGGACAAGCGGGAGTTTAAGGGCAAGCTGATTGGCACCGATACGAAAACGGATATTGCGATCGTGAAAATCGAAGCGACAGGGCTCCCAACCGTTCCCTGGGCAGATTCAGACCAACTGGAGGTCGGGGAGTATGTATTGGCCGTGGGGAGTCCGTTCGGGCTCACCCAGACCGTGACGATGGGGATCGTCAGTGCTGTCGGACGAGCCAGTATGGGAATTGCCGAATACGAAGATTTCATCCAAACCGATGCGGCGATAAACCCGGGCAATTCCGGAGGCGCGCTCGTCAACGTGCGGGGCGAATTAGTCGGGATCAATACGGCGATCTTCAGTCAAAGCGGCGGCAACATGGGTATTGGGTTTGCGGTGCCCAGCAACTTGTCGCGAGCCATCATGGATCAGTTGGTACAGACGGGGAAGGTCGTCCGTGGCTGGCTCGGTGTGGCGATTCAAGATTTAACTCCTGAGTTGGCCACACAGTTTGGGATCACCGACACGAAGGGCGTGCTCGTCAGCGATGTCATGGAAGATAGTCCTGCGAAGAAGGCGGGATTTGAGCGCGCCGATGTCATTATCGAATATGACGGTAAGTCGATGGATTCACCGACGCATTTGCGGAATGCCGTCGCACAGACCCCGATCGGGAAAAAGGTCGCGGTCAAGCTGATCCGAGACAAGAAGCCCAAGACGATCGAGGTCGCAATTGTGGAACAGCCGAAATCGTTGGGTCAGCCCAGCGCAGAGGAGAGCAGGGAGTCAGCGGTGCCAACGGGGGTTCTTTCGGGTCTTGATGTCCGCGAGTTAAACGAGGAACTGGCTACCCGGTACGGATTGAAGGCTACCGAGCGTGGCGTGGTGGTGGTCAGGGTCAAGCCCGGGAGCACGGTGGAGGAAATGGGTGTGCGTGAAGGCGATATGATTCTCGAAATCAATCGCATGGCGGTGGGCTCGCTCAAGTCCTATGAACGAGCCGCGTCCGGCCTTGTCAAGGATAAAGCAGTCCTCTTGCTGCTCAAACGGAAGGGCCAAACGATCTATCTCACCCTGCGGCCCTAGTGTGTGAAACGTCGTTCGTGAAGCAATTCCGGAATCTGTTGATCTGACGATCTGTTGAATGGCCAGAATTTCCGATAAATCATCAGATCAACCGATCATCAGATATCTTTCATTTCACGAAGAACGCGCTTCCATGCAGTTTTCAACGCAGCTTCATGAGTAATGTGGGATAAGAGGCGTCGGAAGAGTTGTCTTGTCTGTCTGGTCTGTTCGGTCTGTCTCGTGTGTTTGGTTGAACGAAGCTAACCAGATGGACCAGACAGACCGGATAGACCAGATGAACGAGACAGACCAGACAGACGGGACAAACCGAACAGACCACATGAGCAAAACAGGCTGGCGGGCTAACAGGCAGCCTTGTCTATGACCACGACTCGCTCGCCTCGCGTCGAAGCGGTCTCTCGTCAGGCTCCTCAAGTGGTGGCGCTCGTGCCGGCTGCCGGACGCGGGCTTCGGATGGGCGGCTCCGTCCCCAAACAATTTCTCTCGTTGGGTGGTGAGCCGCTCATCATTCAGTCGTTGCGGATATTGCAAGCCGCTCCTGTGGTCGACCAGATCATTCTTGCCGTTCCGTCTGCAGACATCGAATATTGTGAGAACGAGATCGTCTCGCGGCATCGATTCACCAAAGTGACGAAGGTGGTGGCGGGTGGCGCAGAGCGACAGGATTCAGTGCGGCATGCGCTGGCTCAGGTCCCTCCAGACGCCGACATCGTGCTCATACACGACGCCGTGCGTCCATTTGTGACGCTTCGGATGATCGCCGAGGTTGTGGCTGCGGCGAGGAAAGAGGGAGCGGCGATTATTGCGCTTCCGATGCGGGATACCGTGAAGCAGGTACGGGCGGATGGAATGATTGAGCGAACGGTCGATCGCACCCCCTTGTGGCTCGCGCAAACTCCGCAGGCCTTTCGACTGGACTGGATCGTGACCGCTCATAGGAACGCGCATACCGAAGGGGTGCGGGCCACCGATGACGCATTCTTGGTGGAATGGCTGGGGCATTCGGTGGCGGTGGTTGAGGGAAGCGGGGAGAATATCAAAGTGACGCGGCCTGAAGATCTGGTGATCGGCGAGGCGATCCTGGCGTCGCGTAAAACAAGTCGGAAAGTTTGAAAGTCTGTCAGGTCTTCACGTCGAGACTTTATGACGTTCGACTTTCAGACTTGTGACCCTCTTATCAAACGAAAGGAAGACGCATGCGAATCGGCTGCGGCTACGACATCCATCCGTTGGGACCAGGACGAAAGCTGATTCTCGGCGGGATTGAAGTGCCCCACAGCCAGGGCCTGTTGGGACATTCCGATTCCGATGCCTTGGTCCATGCCCTCTGCGATGCGCTGCTCGGAGCGATGGGTGAAGGAGATTTGGGCCGACACTACCCAAGCTCCGATCAGCGGTTCAAAGGTATTTCGAGCCTGAAGCTGCTGGAGGATGTGGTCGGGAAGATGCGGGGGAAGGGGTATCGCATTGTGAACGTCGATACGGTCATTATCGCGCAGGCCCCTCGACTCAGTTCGCACTTGGCAGCCATGCAGAAGCAGATGGCGCAGGTGCTCGGGGTCGATCCTGGCCTCGTCAACGTCAAGGTAAAGAGCGGAGAGGGAATCGGCATGATAGGTCGGGAGGAAGGCATCGCCGCTCAGGCGGTATGTTTGATTGAGAAAGTCTGAAAGTCGGAAGGTCATCAAGTTTTGAGTCGTCAAGTCTGAAAGTCATCAAGTCGTCAAGTCGAAGGGTGAATCGGTGGCTACGATAGAGCGATTTGAGGATATCAAGGCATGGCAGGCAGCAAGGGATCTGGTTACAGCTGTGTATCGAGTCAGTGGGAGAGGGAAATTCGAGAAGGATTTTGGCCTTCGCGATCAGATTAGGCGAGCGTCCGTTTCGGTGATGTCCAATATCGCCGAGGGGTTTGAGCGAAGTTCAGACAGGGAGTTTCACCGCTTTTGTATATTGCAAAAGGATCGGCAGGAGAAGTGCGCAGTCAGCTGTTCGTGGCGCTGGACTTGGGCTACGTGACTTCCGATGAATTTGATTATCTTCGAGCAAGGTCTGAAGAAGTGGCAAAGGCATTGTCAGGCTTCATCACTTACTTGGCTCCTAAGGGCCCGATGTGATGTAATATTCCCACGAAGACTTGACGATTGGAAGGCTTCGACTTGAAGACTTTACGACTTGATGACATGTAGACCAGATGCTTAAAGCCATCAAACAAGACCTCCAAGCCGTGTTCGACCGAGATCCGGCGGCCACCAGTTGGCTTGAAGTCGTGCTGACCTATGCCGGCTTTCATGCAATGTTGGCCTACCGCACGTCCCATTGGCTCAAGACCCATCGCGTCCCGTTCATTCCCCGCGCCATTTCTCAGCTCGCTCGTTGGCTGACGGGAATCGAAATTCATCCCTCGGCTACGATCGGTACCGGGTTCTTCATCGACCATGGAATGGGTGTGGTCATCGGCGAGACGGCCGAGATCGGGGATTACGTGACCCTCTTCCAGGGCGTCACGCTCGGAGGGACGGGGAAGGAACGAGGGAAGCGTCACCCCACACTCGGCAATCACGTGGTTGTCGGGGCCGGAGCCAAGATCCTCGGCGGGATTACGGTCGGCGACAATGTGAAGATCGGCGCCAATTCAGTTGTGCTGAAGAATGTCCCCGCCAACTCCACCGTCATTGGAGTGCCGGCCCGCGTGATTAAAACTCAAGGCGAGCGGCTACCCGATGCCACCATGGACCACAGCAACCTGCCAGACCCCATCAGTGACCGATTCTTGGCGCTCGAGCAGGAGATGATCGAACTGCGCAAGAAACTCGAGAATCAGGACTCCTCCCGCCTGTTCTAGCGAAACGGGTTGATCTGGTTTATCTGGTTTGTTTTGTTCATCTGGTAAGTCCAGTTCAACCACCCCGGAAGGGGTCGTTGCTTGACTTGACACCTCGCTGCGCCGCGACTGTTCTACGTATTCGATTTCACCCTGTTTCGCGCTTGCGAAGAATGTCCGACCGGCTAGTTGTAATCTACGCGCATGAGATAGAGTCCATGAGGAGGGGCGGTCTGGCCTGCTGCAGACCGATCCCGAGCCCTCAGGATTTCCGTGAGACTGTCGGGCGCCCGTTTGCCCAGCCCCACCTCGACCACCGTTCCAACCATCGCGCGGACCATGTGCTTCAAAAACCGGTCGGCGTAGGCCTCAATGTGGATCTGGTCGTCGTGGCGGATGACAGCGAGTCGTTGCAGATGACAGATGGGATTGCTGTTGTCCGTGAGGCTTCCTTCGAAGGAGGAAAAGTCTTGTGATCCAATCAGCGTCGCTGCCGCCTGTTGCATGGCCGCCTCATTCAGCGGCCTGTAGATGTGCCAGACGAATGCGCGATCGATGGTGGGGCGGGCCGGACGATGGAGTATTCGATAGGTGTAGAGTTTGCCTCGTGCGTGGTGTTGGGCATGGAAGTGGTCGTCCATGAGGGCGGAGGAACGAACGGCGATGTCTTTTGGTAGCACGGCATTGAGCGCCCGCATCCAATTGGACGCGGGCCAATCGCAATCCGTGCGAAAACTCGCGACTTGTCCGAGCGCATGCACGCCGGAATCCGTGCGGCCTGCGCCGATGACGGATACCGTGGCCTGGCTGACTTGGTGGATGGCTCGTTCGAGGGCCTCTTGGATCGTGGGGTGATCGGGCTGGCGCTGCCAACCGGCGTAGCAGGTCCCATCGTATTCCAACACTAACTTAAGCGTTGGCATCGACGTAGGGGATAGAACAGTGCGGAGGTCATCGCGTGGCGAGTTTCGCAGAGGCGAGGAAAGTGTTGACGCCTTCCATGAGTGCTTCTGCCACGCGCGTAGTGAAGCGGCCGTTTCGGAGCAGGTCTTCTTCAGCTGAGTTTGAGATATAGGCAATTTCAGCCAGAATGCTGGGCATGCTGGTGAAGCGGAGCACATAGAATGGCGCGGTCTTCACCCCATGGTCCACCAGATCGTAGTGGTCATTCAGGCTGGTCACCATGGCCTCCTTGGCGATCCAGGCCAGTTCAAGGGATTCTTCGATCTTCTTCGACGTCAGGAGATCGGCGACGAGATACTCCCATCCTACGCCGGTGCTGTTGAGCGGGGTTCCATTTTCACGGGCCGCCACTTCGCGCGCTCGTTGATCCTTGGCCTCTCCGAAGTGGTAGATTTCAATCCCCTTCACGGAGCGTTGCGGGTGTGAATTCACATGGATCGATACGAAGAGATCGGCCTGCTGTCCATTGGCAAACTTCGCCCGGTCTTCCAACTCGACGAACTCGTCCCGTTCACGTGTCATGAGTACGCGAACTCCCGGTTGCTTGCTCAAGAGATCGCGCAGTTTCAACGCGACCTTCAGCGTAATGTCCTTTTCTTCTGTCCCTTGACGCCCACGTGCGCCAGGATCTTTCCCGCCGTGCCCTGGATCAATCACGATGGTCTTAAATGACTTGGCTCGTGGCTGGGCAGGCTGCGGAGGAGTGGGGGATGGACTACCCAGGTCTGATGGTGATTCAACGGGCGAAGTTGTCAGGGGTTCACCGGGAGTCACCACATCGATGACCAGCCGATGTGGATTCGCCAACGTGAGCAATTTATAGCTTTGAAATGAGCCGGTCGGGAGGGAGATCTCAACAGATCGTTCAGTACTCTGGGTGATGACAAAGAGCTCGGCAATCTTACCGGCTGTCAGTTTCGCCTTCGCGGATGGGCTCAGAGTGGTATTAGGAATTTCTATGGTCAGTCCCTCGGCCTGGAGCTGGGGATGTTTGCTGGGGCGGGCCTTCGCATCGAGATCGAGCACGAGTCTCGTCAGCCCTGGAGAGCTGGCTGTCCGGAGGTTCTGAATCGTCGTCAGGCCGAGCGGAGTGGGAGCCATGCGTATAGGGGAGGTGCGAGACCGCTTGGGCTTGGCAGGACGTCCCTGACTTGCTGCACTCGTTGCCGCCCATGCCTGGCCGGCGTGAAACGGATCGAGGGCATGGCCAGGGAGATCGAAGAGTCCGACCATGAAGACGAGGATCAGAATACGCCATAGGGCTGATCGCATGGGTGTTCACTGCGTGTGATGGGATATAGAGTTTTTCTCAGATGTTTGTGCCGTTGTCAAGTGGATTGGCCGTAGGCACTTTCATTATTCATGGACGGTTCTCCTGCAAGCGCGGATGCCTGCTCAAGCGAGACAGGCGGGACTGGCGGGAAAAGCGCGACGCGAGGCTCGGAGTTCGAAGTTCTGGGTTCGAAGTTCCGGGAACCTCGAACTTCGGACCTCGAACCGTCGTCCGTCTTACACGTCACGCGAGTCTCGCTCTTCGCACCTACGTCGCCATTTCGCGAGGGGACCGATTGACAGTGCGATGTGCGAGGGGTAGGGTTCGGGCCATGGCACTTCACTTGATCGTCGACGGCTACAATCTCTTGGCTCAGACGGGCCGGATCGGTGCAGGGACGAGTCTGCATTCCGAAGTGGCGCGCGAGTCATTTCTGCGTGATCTGGCGGCGTATCGTCAACGAAAATCCCATGCGATCACGGTGGTCTTTGACGGTTGGCAACAGGGATGGGGCACGGAACATCGTGAGCATCGGCTTGGTCTTGAGATTATCTTCTCTCGACGGGGAGAAAAAGCCGATCAGGTGATTCAACGTCTGGCTGCCGAATTCGGGTCCGCCTGCGCGGTGGTGAGTTCCGACCGTGAGATTGTCGACTTTGCGAAGGCGCAGGGAGCCTTTGTGATGAAGGCTCAGGAGTTTGTCGGGAAACTGCGCGAGGGGCCGAACTCGACCGGATCATCGGCACACAAAGAACTGGATACGGGAGAGGATCTTCGACCGAAGCGAGGTCCTGAGAAGCGCGGGAATCCTCGGAAATTGCCCAAGGCGCTGCGGCAGCGCAGCCGGCAACTCAAGCGATTTTGAACAGGCGTTTCGCGTTCTCAGTCGTGATGCGTCCGATGGTGTCGATCGACATGCCTGGCGCATCGGCGTGAAGCTCCGCCAACTTTTGTGCGACGAAGGACACGTAGGCCGGTTCGTTTCGTCTGCCTCGGTGAGGACATGGCGTCAGATACGGGCAGTCGGTTTCGATCAGGAGGCGGTCCAACGGAGCGGTCTTGGCGATGTCTCGGAGCATCGTCGCATTCTGAAACGTAAGAATTCCGGAGAACGAGAGATAGAACCCTAAGTCCAGCGCATCCTTCGCCAGCCACGCATCCCCTGAGAAGCAGTGAAAGACCCCGCCCACCTCTAACGCCTTCTCTTCTTTCAAAATCGTGATCGTGTCTTCCTGCGCCTCTCTGGTGTGAATAATCACCGGGAGTTTCAGCTCCCGTGCGAGCTGGATCTGTTCGCGGAATCGCTCGCGCTGTTCTTTCGGTGACGAATGATTGTAGTGATAGTCGAGGCCGATCTCGCCATAGGCGACCACCTTTTTGTTCTGTGCGAGCCGACGGATATCGTCGTACCAGCTATCGAGGATATGCTTCACTTCATGTGGATGGACGCCGATGGAGGCATAGACGAACGGGTGTTGCTCCGCCAGTTCGACCGCCGCCTGACTGGTCGCCAGATCGCAGCCGATGGTAACGAAGGCTTCGACGCCGGCTTCCCGAGCGCGGGCGATCATCGCCTCGCGATCCTCATTGTAGCGGGCATCGTCCAGATGGGTATGTGTGTCGAAGAGCATGCGGGGTTTATCTGGTTAGCCTGGTCTATCTGGTCTTTTTGGTCTGTCTGGTTTTTTGGTTGAACGAAACTAACCAGATGAACCAAATCAACCAGATAAACTAAACAAACCAGTTCAGCATCCTGCTATGCGGGCTTGGTCACGATCATGTCCGCCAGTTCTGAAAGCAGAGCTTCGGTCTCGCCCCAGCCGAGGCAGGCATCGGTGATGGAGACGCCGTGGGCCAGGGAGATACCCTGTTTCCAGGTCTGCTTCCCGGGATTCAGATTGCTTTCGAGCATCAGTCCTGTGATGGATTGGCGGCCGTCGCGGAATTGGCGGAGGACTTCGCGCGCGACCACACCCTGGCGCCGATGGTCTTTACTGGAGTTATCATGCGAACAGTCGATCATGATGGGACGAACGATCCCCTCGCTCGCAACCATAGCCTCCGCCCGTGCCACGTGTTCGGCTTCATAGTTGGTTTTCCCGCCACCACCCCGCAGTACGATATGGCGATCAGGGTTGCCCATGGTCTTGATGATGGAGGTGAGCCCATCGGCGTTAATGCCCAGGAAATGATGAGGCTGCTTCGCGGCGACCATTGCATTCCAGGCCACCTCAAGATTGCCCTCTGTGCCGTTCTTGAAGCCGACCGGCATCGACAGCCCACTGGCCATTTCCCGGTGCGGCTGACTTTCGGTGGTGCGGGCGCCGATGGCGACCCAACTCCAGAGATCGGCGATGTATTGGGGAGACACCGGGTCCAAGGCTTCAGCTGCGCAGGGGACCCTGCGTTTGTTGATGTTGAGAAGAATCGTTCTCGCGAGTTCCATCCCGGTGGCGATATCGCAGGTGCCGTCCAGATGCGGATCGTTGATCAAGCCTTTCCATCCCACCGTAGTACGGGGCTTTTCAAAGTAGGTCCGCATGACGATCAGTAGCCGGTCGCGCAACGCATCCGCCACTGGTTTCAATCGGTCGGCATACTCGTAGGCGGCCTCGGGATCATGGATCGAGCAGGGTCCGACGATCACCAGCAGTCGCTCGCGGTCATGGCCGTGCAGAATGTGGCGAATGGCATCCCTGGTTTCAAGTACCAGCGCAGCTGTCTGGTCGGTAATCGGCAGTTTTGACTTGATCGTTCGCGGGGAGGGCAGCGGCTTGATTTCAATGATATGCTGGTTATCGACTGGTCTCTGCATGGTCCTGCCTTTTCACATCGGAATCGGCTGTATAGTGTAGCGTGACGGAGGCGAGGCGCGCTCAAACGCATAAAATATAGCGTATATTTAAGGAAATATCCACTGGATGAGGCACCTGATGGCTGGAGATGTTTAGGTAGGTGTCGTGATTCCGTTGTTTGACAAGCTGTGAACGCCTATGTTACTTAGCTCGCCCTCAATGATTCTGCGCTCTTCCATACTACGTCTGCCCTTCCTTCTTCGGGGCACTGTGGCGATCGGCCTTGTCCTCCTATTGCTCGCCTTTGCGCCGTTTGCAGTGGCGCAAGATGTCCATCACGAGTTGGCAGCGGTTGACCACGATGGGCATGAGCACTCCGACACCGACCTCTGCCAGTGGGTAAAGCATCACACGGCCGGGTCTCTCGATGTTGGCGCTCCTCTTTTCACGGCACAGGAACTCGTCAACCTCCTGGAGCTTCCAGCGGACTCCGTTCTGCTTTCCTTCAAACTATCCACGCCTGGTCCTTCTCGCGCTCCCCCCCGCAACTAGTCACGTCATTTCGATTCACGCCATCCTGCGACGGTTGTCGTCAGACTGCCTGCCAGAGGGCCGTGGCGTATTTTACGCGTGATTGTTGAAGGGGAATTTCGTGCGATCTATACGGTGCGATCTCATGGTTCGATTGGTCTGTCTCTGTGTCTGTCTGAGTCTTATTAGTCAGGGTCGTGCGCTAGCGGCCGAGCCCAATCTCATCACCGGATCGGTCCAGAATCAGGACCTTCGCCGGGTGGGGCAGGTGGTCGTCGAGGTGAAGAATCAAGAAGGGGCGTTGGTGACGACCGGCGTTTCGAACGATGCCGGCGAGTTCAGAATTCCCGTCCCTGCCGATGGAACCTATTCCGTGAGCGCCATACAAGATACCTATCGGAGCGAATATATCGTGCTTAATATGGGGTCCGAGGTACTCAACCCCATCACCTTGACCTTGTCCAAGACTAGAGAGATCGCGCTTGAAGTGCGGTCGCCCCTCGCACCGATTCAATATAAGGCTTCGAGTGAGACCTACTCGGTAAGTCGAAAGGACATCGAAGAGTTGCCGCGCGGCAACAATGTCGAGCTCCACGACGTGCTCCTCACGATTCCGAGTGTCGTCTATGGCTCGCTCAAGCAAGTGCATATTCGGCAGGATCATGCGAACCTCCAGTTTCGAATCGACGGTGTGCCGATTCCGGATACCGTGTCGTCCGCTTTCTCCGATGTGATCTCGCCGCGGGCGTGGGAACGGGCGGATATCATCCTCGGCGGCATGGAGGCACAGTATGGAAACAAGACAGCTGCAGTACTGGACATTACCACCAAGAGCGGAACCAAGCCTGGATTCGGGTCTGCCCAAATGTTCGGCGGCTCGAACAATACGATCAATCCGTCGCTCGAATATGGGGGCACGATCGGCGAGAAGTTCCGGTTCTATGTGCTGAACAGCCATACGGCAACGAACCGGGGCATCGAACCGCCGACGCTTGGGCATTCAATCTTTCACGGGCAAAGCGAGCGGAATCAGACGTTCATTCGTGGCGACTATCAGCACAGCAATACGAACAACTTCTCGTGGGTATTGTTGAACTCCGTGGCCAAGTATCAAATTCCCACAGCCCCCAATGGGGTAGTCGATCCCAGCGGGACGGTGCTGCCGCTGCTCCAGGCGACCCGGCCTGGATTCACGCCGGTGGTGTCCCAGGACATCGACGAAAACCAAAAAGAGAATAATCAATATGGGCACATGGTCTGGCGGCACGATGTGAACAGTAACAATTTCTTCAGTCTTTCCGGATATGTTCGCCAAACACGGGCCACCTTTCGGACGGATCCATTTAATCTACTCGCGTACACTGCTGACCCGACTGAGCCGTTCTCGGCTGGCAGCCAGAATCGGAGCGCGTATTCTGGCGGAGTCCGGCTGGATTACACCTATATTCCTAACACAGAGCATGTGATCAAGACCGGATTCCAGGTCGATCGGACGCAGACGGTGAACAAGACGAGACTGTTCACCTTTGCGGATGACGGGGCGGGCAATCCCACGGGGAATGTGCTGGGTCTGGATGCGGACAATCGACTGATTGGCTGGCGCCAGGAATTCTGGATTCAGGATCAGTGGAGTCCAAACGATCGCTGGACGTTCAACCTCGGCGTACGAGCCGATGCCGTGCAATACCAGCGCCACGAGGGGCAGATCAGCCCGCGGATCGGAATCACCTACAAGGCCGATTCGGTCAATGTGTTCCACGCCTTCTATGGGCGGCAGTTTACGCCACCGAATCTTGAAGCTATTTCCTTTGCGAAACTCAATGCCGCCGGAACAAAGGCGGCACCGGAAGATACGACGAATAATACAGTTCGGGCTGAACGCGCACATTACTTCGAGGTCGGCAGCTACCATGGGCTCGCACGCTGGGCGACGTTGGAATTGACCGGGTATTACAAGCTCGCCAATTATCTGTCGGATGCCGGCCAGTTTGGTGCCACGCCCTTGTTGAATTACTTCGCCTTTGAACGGGGCTGGACCAGGGGCATCGATGGAGCTCTGAAGCTTCAAGTCATGGACAACTTGACGGCACGCGGCAACGTGGCCTGGGGGCAGTGTAAGGGCTACGGGCTACAATCCGGCCACATCCTGCTCGAAGCGACAGAAATTGTCGACATCAACTCGAAGGGCGGGGTACATTGCGATCACCAGCAGACCCTGACGAGTTCCGCCATGGTCGCCTATCGTTTCTTGGAGCGAACGACTCTCACTGGGCAGATGCTATTTGCGTCGGGGTTGCGTACGGCAGAAGAGGGCGGTAAAACCAACTCCACCCACAGCCCGTCGTACACGATCTACAACTTTTCCATTGCCCATGTGATTCCGTTACCGTGGGATGGTCAGAAGTTCCTGATCGGATTCGACGTGGTGAATCTGTTGGACCAAAAATACTTCATCAATCAAGGGGAGGGGAGCATCGGTCTTGGCGTGTCCCATGCCGGGATGCCACGGTCATTCTACTTCCGTGGCCAGTGGTTCTTTTAGCAGGATGCCGAAAAAGTCCGCCAGCTTCGTTCTCGCGTCGCTCAGAGGCTCAACGTACTGAAGCGTACGCCTCGCCTCTTCGCTCGCTGCGGCCTTGCTGGACGGTCTTTTTGAGCATCCTGCCCGGCGTTCTCCCGTTGTTCTAGACGTGTGGACCAGCGAAGGTATGGCATGCCAAATTAGATTTTCCGCAGCCTGTTTGAAGTAGAGATTCGTGATGAGTGATGGGTGAGTCGGGCAGCGATCCAATATGGTTGACCCCATGATGACGTTGCCACATACTGCTGCGATGCTTTTCCGACGACTCGTGCGCTGCTGCGTGCTGTGTGTGTGTTTCTGGCCGGCCTCCGCGTATGCGGTGGCTGGTGACGAGGCCACGCATGAGGATGACCACCTGGAAGATGTGCTGGAGTTGCCCGAGGTCCATGTCCATGGCCTGCCGCTCAACAAGGATCAACAGCTTGCACCAGTTCCAAAAGCCACGCCCTGGCCTGTTATTCCTCCTACTTTAGACGGCAAAGAACTCGACGATTGGATGAAAGCGCGCATGTTGGTCTCCAAAGATGCGATGGTGACGGTGGTAGTGTTGGAGCCGGCCAAGCATCGAGAACTCACCATCGCCGGCATGGCAGCGTTGAATAAATGGACCTTCGAGCCCCAGTTGAAAGGCGATGAGCCGATCGATGGGGAATTGACCATACGCATTCATTTCCGCACGCACTGATAACCAGAGCCGATGGGCGGACAACCAAACAAACCAGATAGACTAGACAGACCAGATAGACCAGAATGAGTTTGGACGAATCTCTCTTTCGCGCCGTCAATGGGTTCGCCGGGCAGTCTGCCTGGTTAGACGGATTGGCACTCAGTCTCTCCAACTCAAGCCTGCTGTGGGTTCCAGGTATCCTGCTGACCGGCTATTGGTTGTGGTGGTCTTGGCGGGAAGCGTTGTTGGCAGCCCCGGTGCTGGCTGCTTCGATTGGCATGTTAGATTTCGTCGGGGCGCGGGTCAAAGACCTTGTAACGCGCCCGCGACCCTGCATGGCACTCCCGGATATCCACCAGATCGAAGCCTGCGGTAAGACCTTCGGGTTCCCGTCGAATCACGCGATTAACACTGCAACGGCCGCGGCCTTTCTCCACGTGCTCTATCCGCGATCGGGCTGGGTCAGTTGGCCGTTGGTCGGACTGATCGGTCTGTCGCGTGTGTATGTCGGGGCCCACTACGTCACAGACGTGCTGGGAGGCTGGCTGATCGGCGGATTGTTAGGAGCCGGTGCCGCGTGGTTGTTGCTGCGCTACTCCCGCATTCGCGCTTCACTGGCAAGCCCTGCTGCCTAGGAGCCTGTCCGACATTGACCTTTCTACTGCGGCGAACGATCCGCAACCATCTGCGTCGTTCTCGACCCGAAAACATCCTCCACGTATTCCAGCGAATACACCTCCGGTTTTTCCGGGCCTGCGGCCTCGCATCTGGTCACACCTCCTTCGCCTCGTCACGAAGGTAATGTCGGACAGGCTTCTAGCAGGATGCTGAAAAGGTCCGCCGGGTTATCGAAGGTTAAGGCTGAGGCCAAGGCTGAGATGAAGAAAGTCAGGTCTTCGCTCTATCTTGACCTCGACCTCAACCTGCCTCGCTCGACCCCCCTGTGCTCGCGCGTTCCAGGCAGTGTAAGAGTTCTGTTTGGCAGCGCTCCTGGTCGTACCCTCGTCCAATCAACACAAGCGCGTGACTCGGTTCGTCGAGCAATGTGATAGGCGTAATGGTGGCGTTACCTGGCGGAGCGTATTGAAACTCTTGAAGTTCCGGTCCCTTGGCGAATCGGAAGAAGCCTTTCGCCCGTTCAAGTTCAGGGGGCAGGGTTTTCATCCAGCGCAGGAATCGTTCAAAGTTCAACGGGCCTGGCAGCCGAACCGTCGTGGCGATCGGATGATACGATGCCCGTGTGCTCGTCGTGGATGATCGCGGCACTCCGAATTCCACATTCACCGTTGGCGCCGGCGCTATGCGGGTCATTGGTTCGAGCAGCGCTGCGGGATCGACCTTGGCATGGCTGGTTTCCCAGACCCGCGCGTAGGGGTTCTGGTCGACGATCGAAGCCTTGAATCTCTCCCAATGCCCCGGAACATAGAGGTCTCGCTTATTGAGGATGAGCTCGTCGGCGCAGCGAATCGCCTGCCTGGTGACGAATCCTCCCATGCTCTCCCTGTCTGTTGGGATCGGATGCAGTAAGGCGATGACTTTTTCTAAGTGCGTAAGCCGCGCGGTGTAGAGATCAGTGACGCCATCGATGACTTCGGCTGGATCAGCCATGCCAGAGCATTCCAGGATAATCACATCCGACTCATAGTCCCGCACCAGTTGGGCGATCCCCCAGGACAAGTCTTCCTTCGTGTCGCAGCAGACGCAGCCGCCTGCGAGGTTCATGACTTGTTCGGCGATGGTCCCAGCGCGGGGGCCGTCGATGCTCACCTCGCCGGCTTCGTTCATCAACACGCCGGCCCGTTTGCCCTGGCCCTTCCAATATTCGAGCAGCCTCATTAAGAGGGTGGTTTTTCCCGCGCCGAGGGAGCCGCAGAGGATATAAAAAGGGACTGGGGTCGTGGTCATTGTCTTAACCCGCACTATTCGTGAATCTGATGATCTGTTAAATGTTAGATGTTGAATTTTGAATGTTGAATGTTCAGAAATCATCAAATCGAGTCCGACTCCGACAATTCAACATTCATCATTCAACATTCCCAATACCGCCTCACCAGGAACGCGTTCTCAGTGGTGTGCATGTACGATGTCCTCATCCCGGTGCTGCTTTGCCAACTTGGTCAGATCGCAGTGGATCTCGTCAGTGTGGCAACAGTGGGTTCCCATCTGAATCGTCATATGCTTGATGCCGAAATCTGTGCTGACCCGAGCGCGGATAGCATGTAATAAATTATTGGTCAATGCCGAATCGTCTCCATCGACGAGGATATGACAGGTCATCATAATCAATCGCGGTTCGACGGCCCAGATATGGAGGTCGTGGACGTTTTTCACACCGGGGATCGCCTCGATGGTCGCAGCCACGTGGGAGGCGCTGATTTTCGCCGGGGTCGATTCCAACAAGACGTCCAGCGATTCCTTAAACAGCGGCCAGGCCCCTTTTGCAATAGCCACGACGACCAACAAGCTGATCAGCGGATCGAGAACGGCCCATCCGGTGAGTAGTATGGCGCCGCCGCTGATCACGACGCCCAGTGACACCCAGGCATCACCCAGCATGTGCCAAAAGGCACTGCGGATATTGAGATCATCCTTGGCTCCGCGCTGCAACAGGAGGGCGATACTTAAATTGGCTGCGAAACTCAGGGCGGCGATCGCCATGACCCAGCCTCCGTCCACCGGTACTGGCTGCAGCAGTCGCTTGAGTCCCACGAGTGTGATGCCGAAGGCCGTGAGCAACAGGACGAACGAATTCAAGAACGCTGCAATGATGCCGGCTCGGTGATACCCAAATGTTTTAGCTTCTGTGGCAGGTCTGGCCGTGAGGAGATGGGCATAGAGGGCAAGAAAGAGCGCACCCTGGTCGACGAGGTTATGGCCCGCATCGCTCATGAGCCCGATGCTATCGAGGATCCATCCGCCGATGAACTCAGCAACGATGATCGCCGCGTTCAGTGCCAGGGCGAGGTACAAACGGCTGCGAAGATGTTCATAGGAGACAAGAGCGGTCATAGATAATAGTGTCGCATGTGCACGCCGAGGCGGCAAGTGTTCCGGAGACTTCTTTGAGGTTAGCGGGGTTCGTTTCTTGGGCGTCGGCGAAGGCGCTCGCTTAGGACGGGGTACTTAGCTTGGCCCATTCCAAAATTACCGCCGGCTGGATCGGCGGCAATCACGCGGAGCGTGATGCCGTCAGGCGCGTCGTTGGGAAGCGGCACGAAGAACGGCGCTTCAAAGGTCGCTTGGTCGCCGCTGTAAAACATCTGGAGCCGTTCCAGCACCCGGTCACCGATCATCAGTTCGCCGTAGATATGGGTCTTGCGAGAATCCCAGTCCCCATGTGGCCGGACGAGGGCGCCGGACAACGTGCGCACGGATGCGCGCAAGGGAACGTCGTCCTTGGCGATCAAGGGCTCGCCTGGTTGTGGATGTTCGATTTGGATGATATAGCCGTAAAGGGTGAGCACGATCCCGTCATTGGTCAGGTCTTGTCCGGGAATCAGCCAGACGGTTATTGATACCTGTTGCGCGGCGGCAGGATAGGCAAGCGGTCCCTCGGCTGTGACTTCGACGAGGGTTGGGTGGAGAAGATTGAGCGTGGTGGTAAAGGCTGCGGCTGGTCGTGAGCTGTACAGCGGTTCTCCCATCAAGCGCGGCGTCCGCATGATGTGATTCTGGTCGCCGGTTTCGCCCTGCTGAATGCCGGTGGCAAGGACTTGTTTGGTGGTTACGTCGGTGATCGTGACGCGGGCGCCTCCGACCTCTCGACCGAGGACCATCGCACCATGGCCCACGACGCGGACTAAGATGGTCGTCGGTTGTGGCTCGTTGAGCCGGAGAGCGGGAGGGGATTCGAGTTCAACCGAGATCGCGAGGCAGGGAAGGGGGGTTAGCGCAGCACCACAGAGCAGCAGCAGCCTGGCTGTATCGACCGCCAGGCTCATTTTACTTTGGTCCCAGGGTCGACTTCTTCGAGGATAGTGGCCAGGCCGCGGACTTCGCTGTCCCCTGCGGCCAGGACCATGCCTTGCGATTCGATGCCCATAAGCTTTGCTGGCTTGAGGTTGGCAACAATGATGATGGTTTTGCCGATTAGCGCCTCCGGTTCGTATTTCTTGCCGATGCCGGCGACGATCTGGCGAGGCTCCGTCCCTTCTCCAAGACTGTCTTGCAGCTTCAGCAACTTCTCCGACTTGGGGACACGTTCTGCGGTGAGGACTTTCGCGGTCTTGAGCTGGATCTTCATGAACTCGTCGATGGTGATCTGTGCTGCAGAAGAGGCTTGTGGCACTGGGCTAGAGGCACTGGGCATCGGAGATGGCGGTGCAGCAGTTAGCGCCGGTGTCGCTGTCGTTGGTTGCGGGGGAGTCGGTGTGTCGCTCACGGTCTTGGCTCCTTGTGGTTTCGATTCAATGCGGGGGAACAACGACGTTCCTTTACGGATGGTCGTGCCTGGTGCAAGGCTTCCCCACTCTACGCGGCGTTCCAGAATCGGAGAGTTGAAATCTATTGAGAGACCGAGCTGGTGGCTAATGGTCTGTGCACTCGCTGGCATGAACGAGTAGGTTGCGAGGCTTAAGCACCGCAATGTTTCAGCCATGTGATAGAGGACAGTTCTAAGTTGATCTGCATCGCTCTCGTTTTTGGCCAGGGTCCAGGGGGCGGTTTTATCGACGTATTGGTTGGCGGTCTGGACGACTTGCCAAATCGCTTCCAACGCTCGGTTAAATTCCTGGGTTTCAAGATGGTTTGGCAACACATCATTGAGGAGTGCGAGGGTAGCTTGTATGAGGTCCCGTTCTGCGGCCCTGATTTTCCCAGGGGCGGGGACATGTCCTTCTTGTGTGCGTTCGATGAGAGTGAGGGTGCGGCTCAGGAGATTCCCTAATCCGTTCGCCAAATCGCTATTTACGCGCGTGATCATCGCTCCGAGGACGAAATCCCCGTCTTGGCCGAACGGTACTTCTCGGAGCAGGAAATAGCGAAAGGCATCGGCGCCAAATTCATCGACCATCTTGTTCGGATCGATGACGTTCCCGCGACTCTTCGACATCTTCTCCCCATCCACGGTCCACCAACCATGTGCGAAGATCGTGTCCGGTAGGGGGAGGTTCAACGCCATCAACATCGTGGACCAGTAGACCGCGTGGGTGGTGAGGATGTCTTTCCCGACCAAATGGACTGAGGCAGGCCAGTATCGGTTCTGCGAAGGAGCTGGGGAAAGATACTCCAATGCCGAGACATAATTCACCAAGGCGTCGAACCAGACGTACGTGACGTAGTCTTTATCGAAGGGCAACTCGATGCCCCAGGAGAGTCTTGATTTGGGTCGGGAGATCGAGAGGTCGCCGAGCTTCTGCGTGGTCAAGAATCCCAGGACTTCGTTGCGGCGCGACTCAGGGCGGATGAAGTTCGGATGCTGCTTGATGTGTTCGATCAGGCGATCCTGATACTGCCCCATCTTGAAAAAATAATTGTGTTCGCTGAGCTTCTCGACGGGGCGTTTGCAGTCTGGGCAGAGGCCACCTGCGATATCTTTTTCAGTCCAAAACCGTTCATCAAATGTGCAGTACCATCCAGTGTAATAATCTTTATAAATCAGTTGCTTATCGTAAAGTTCTTGAAGGTATAGTTGAACGATAGATTTGTGCGCAGGATCTGTCGTTCTGATAAAGGCATCGTTGGAAATGTTTAGGCGTTTCCAAAGGGCTTGGAACTGGGGTGCCAGCTTGTCGCAATGCGCTTGCGGGTCGATGCCGGCTTTGGCCGCGGCCTGCTGAACTTTTTGCCCATGTTCATCGAGCCCGGTGAGAAAGAAAACGTCGCGTCCTCGCAGGCGCCAGTAGCGAGCGAGGACGTCGGCAGCCACGGTGGTATAGGCGTGTCCGATATGCGGCACGTCGTTTACGTAATAGATCGGCGTCGTGATGTAAAAGCGGTTGGCCGTATTCATGTGGGGTAACAAAAGATATCAGGTAATAAACGGCGAAAGCTAGGAGCCTGCATGTCTAAGGTAAGGAGATCTCATCTCCAGCAGGATGCTCAAAAAGGCCGTTCAGCAAGGCCGCAACGAGATGAGATAAGCTGAGGTCAAGGTCAAGGTCAAGGTTGAGTAAAGTCCCGACTTATTGTTCTCAGCCTCAACCTGAGCCGTAACCTTCCATAACGCTGGCGGACTTTTTGAGCATCCTGCTAGGCAGGAGCTCCAGCTGGCGCGAGTGCGAGCGCGTCGCGCAGGCGGAGCAAGATCATTTCCAGCGCCATGTGGAGATTGAGGTGCCGCGTGGCGCGCTGCTCGGTCATCTCAATCTCACGGAGCAGGTCCAACAGCGAATCGGTGTTGGCCTGTTGCGCGTAGGTTTCTAACGTCGTGAGATCATCCAGGTAGAGCAACTGGTCACGATCTCCTCCGACCTGAATCAAGATGAGATCGCGGATCCAACGAGCCAGCCAGGCGAGCATGTCCTGTGCTCGGTCGGCTTTCGCAATCGCTTCCGCCGAGGACAGGATGGACCCGATCGATTGCAAGGATTGGGGACGGACCAAGTCCACAAGTTCCTGTTGGCGCGCGAGCGTGTCTAGCACATCGGCGGTGAGGGCTTCCCCGAGACGGCCTTCGCTGACGATGGCGAGAAATCGCGCGTCTGCGGGAGGGATTTCGCGTTTCAGAATGAGCGCGGCTTCTACCTGTGTGCGAGCCGGTGTCGTAAAGCGAAGGGCCTGACAGCGTGACCGGATGGTCGCCGGGAGGGCCGCAGGGCGGCTCGAGATCAGGAGGAAGAGACTGTGCGCGGGGGGCTCTTCCAACGTTTTTAACAGCGCGTTGGCCGCGCCGATCGTCATGTAGTCGGCGTCGTTGATCAGACAAATTTTTCGCTCCCCGATGAGCGGATGGTACATGATCTGGTGCTCGATCTCGCGGATTTGCTCAATCTTGATTTGCTGGGTGGCCTGTTCCGGGTCCGGCTCGATGACGAAAAAGTCCGGATGCGTGCGGGCTTCGATCTGTTGGCAGGACCGGCATACACCACAACTGTCGAGACCGTCTGCTTCGGGAGGCTGGTCGCAGTTGAGTGCTTGCGCGAGGCGTATGGCCGTCAATCGTTTCCCAATCGCGTCCTCGCCGTGGAACAGATAGGCGTGAGCCAGGCGCTCATGGGTGACGGCGGATTGTAAGAAAGTGATGGATTGTTGATGGCCGATACAATCGCGAAAAGGCATGCTAACTCCTGCGGCGTGGAGGGCAACGCGGTCGAGCTATCCAGCCTAGCACGATCTCAGCGAGCTCGTCCTGAACTTCTTGCGCGGGTCGATTCGCATTCACGACCGTCATGCGGGCAGGCTCTTCAGCGGCGAGCGCCAGAAATCCCCGGCGCACCTTTCGATGAAAGCGTTCTGTCTCATGGTCCAGCCGATTCTGTTGTCCACGATCGGCTCGCCGCCTGGCCAAGCCTACTGAAACCGGGAGGTCGAGTACGAGGGTGAGATCCGGCGTCAGTCCGCCGGTTGCGACTTCATTGGCTGCTCGCAACCACTGAAGATTCATGCCGCGCGCGAAGCCTTGATAGGCAAAGGTAGAATCGAAAAACCGGTCGCATAACACTACGGTACCGTGCCGCAGTGACGGCATGATGAGATGCGTGACGTGCTGGCATCTCGCAGCGAGGATCAGCAGGGCTTCGGCCTGAGGCGTGACTGGTTCGTGAGACGCCGCTGTGAGGAGAATATGGCGGATCGCTTCTGCGGTAGCAGTGCCACCCGGTTCTCTGGTTTGGAGCACGCGGTACCCTGCCTCAGTTAACACTTCCGCGAGGTGGCGAATATGGGTGCTTTTCCCACTGCCTTCGACTCCCTCCAGAGTAATAAACAGGCCACGAGTCTGCTGCTTTTTTGTTCCCATCGATTTGGGCACCATCGCCGGTGAAGAAAACGGGCGAGATGGTATGCCAAGTTGTTGAAAATAGCAAGAAAAGGCTTGCGAGGCCCTCGTAATTCTCTGTATGATGACCCTCTACTTCTGTGAGCTCATATTTATGCTGAAAACCTTGCTAAAACGCTACTTTCTGACGGGCTTGCTCGTGATTATCCCCATCTGGGGAACCATCCTCATTTTGAAGGCCCTTTTCGTGGCCCTCGATGGGATTCTCGGTGATCTCCTGGTCCGGTTGGTGCCGAGTCATTATGTGCCGGGGCTGGGGATTCTGGCGTTGATCGTCTTGATCTTTGCGGCCGGCCTGTTTGCCACCAATTTTATGGGCCGGCGAATCGTGAAGTGGTGGGAGGGATGGTTGAATCGTGTGCCGCTCGTGCGAGGGATCTACTCAACGTTGAAATCCATGATGGATATTTTGTCGTTCTCAGATCATGTGTCATACAACCGCGTCGTGATGATTCAGTTTCCCAAGAATGGCCATTATTGTATTGCCTTCGTGACGGGCATGACTAAGGGGGAGACGCAAGATCTCACGCAGGAGTCGCTGATCCATGTGTATGTCCCGACGTCACCGAATCCGACGTCGGGCTATTTCCTGTTGGTGCCGGAGCATGAAGTCACGTCCGTCGATATGAGCGTAGAAGAGGCGATGAAGCTCATCGTCTCAGGCGGGCTCTGCTCACCCTCCACGTCCCTGTCATCGGCCGTGACAGCCGCGACGAAGTGGAATACGGTCAAACAGCCTGAAACGGGAGTGCCGATCGGATGAGGCGTTCACGAGTCAAAGAAGTCTCGACGGTAAAGAAGCCGGTCAGCCCAGGCCAGCAAGGGAAGGTTGCCGGCCTTGCGGTGATCGTGATGGCTGCCGGGCTGGGGAAGCGCATGCGCTCAAAGCAGGCGAAGGTGTTGCATCGGTTGGCCGGCCAGGCGATGGTGCTCTATTCAGTGGGGCTCGGATTGCGCATTGCGGGGGATCGTGTGGCTGTCGTGGTGGGGCATCAGGCTGATCTGGTTCGCCAGGTAATCGACCGCGCAGCGTCAGGAAAGAGCGGCAGCTCTCCTGTTGCGATTGTTGAACAACGGGAGCAATTGGGCACGGGCCATGCGGTTTTGCAGAGCCGCCCGGTGTTTGCGGTGGGCAAGCGAGGCGCCCCATCCAGGTATCTGATTCTGAACGGCGATACGCCGTTACTCCAAGAAGCGACCGTGCGTAAACTTCTTCGTGTTCACGAGGCGAACCGCGCGACCGTGACCATTCTTACCGCGGTGCTCGACGATGCAAGCGGATACGGGCGGGTCGTGCGTGCGCATGTAGCCGAGCGGGCGGTCTCTCGCATCGTCGAGGATCGTGACGCCAATGCAGAGGAGCAAGCGATCCATGAAATCAACGTGGGCACCTATGTGGTCGACGGGGAGTTTCTCTTTA
>JAENWB010000009.1:0-2848 GCA_016650275.1 Nitrospiraceae bacterium
TACAGCACATTGTCCGAAATCCCCAGGTCCCGCGCCACCTGGGCCACCGGCCGGCCCGATTCCCGCATAAGCCGGACCGCCTCGGACTTGAATGCGTCGGTAAACTGACGTCGCGTTGTGTCTGGCATGCTGACCTCCAATTTCATGATTCTCCCACTTATGGAGGTGTCTATGAAATCAGGGGAGGGTCACTTCCTTCGATCTCAGCAACGAACGGAACCATTTCAGACAAGTCGAGTGCTTGCCCTCGCTTCGCCTTCCGATAGACCCACCATTGAATCGGTGCCGGATCAACCTACAAGCCTTTCTCGCTCTCTCGCGCTTCGGTTACTAACCCTTCCAGCATCGTATCACCGGGTGCATACTTCCGATACCACCGGCCCTCCTTCTCAGTCATCAGTTCGAGGGAGGTTTCCGGCGGCAGGCGTATCATCTAGGTCCGACCGCAGAGCGCCCTCGGCGACCGGCCGGCGGCGCCAGAGGCCATCGAACCGTAACCGATAGGTGCCTGACTAATATTCAGAGTGGTGCAACCATGGGGGGCAGATCAAGACGCTCTCTGATGATCTGGACCCGGTTAAGGGGGCAGGTCGCAGTCTTGCAGCCTCGGAAAGCGTTATGCACATCACGCCCTCTTCCTTCACCAGCCCGAGAAACCGATGCAGATTTTCCAGAAAACGCTGCTCGTCCGCTTCGGTGCGCACAAAAGGGTTGCATCCCTTCTGGAGCGCCGTCGAGTGGAAGACAAGATTCAGGACGTCATACCCCTGACTCATCATCTGCCGAACCAGTTGAATCATCCGGACCGGAGTTTCCAATTCCGGAGATAGCCACACCTTTCGAAGAAGGCGCAGTTTCGACAAGATCCCGGCGACCTTGAGCTGCCGAAGTGGAGTTCTTTTGAGACCTCGGACCAGCCGGGCACAGGCTTCAAAATCACCGTGAAGGTAGCCGATCGTTGCCGGCATTTCCAGAAGACTGGTTCCTGAATGCCCTTCTGCGACAGGAGGATACGTGAACTCGTAGGGCTGTGGAGAGAACCGTGAGAAATCTGGCCCGTCACATTCAGCCCAGGACGTATAGGGCGTAATAGATGTGTCGATACGATACCCGAGCCGGACGATGTTCTTAGCGACTTCCTGGTCGAATCCCCAACGCCCGCTACGAAATGCAATGGGTGTGATCTCGAACTGGTGCTGAATGGCTTCGTGCAAGCGTTGCAATTTCTCAAACTGCAAGGCCGTCGGCAAGTTACAGAGCATGCTGTTGTAGTTGTTCAGGCGCTCCTCATAAGGCGGGGTATTCCACGGATGACAATGCATCCCGATCTCGCAACCACCCCCATCCAGGATGTCCCGCAGGATGGAGACCGCACGCGGGTCACTCACCACGGGATAGGTGAGAAGGTACGTCGGAATGCTGCCAAACTCATGGAACAGCTTCTGCAGGATGGGAAGCCGGCGAACGTTCTGCGCCGTTGTATAGCGAGGCGGTGCGACTCCCCATTGGTCTTCTTCCACGTCAACCGTGACGACCAGTTTCACGAGCAACTCCTCATCACTGATACTCCGTTCTGACCTGCTCTCGCGCTACCTCACCAGTATCTTGACTGCGTGCTTGGCGCCTTCCAGCAGTTTGAGACCAAGGGCACGAGCGTTCCGATTGTAGTATCGCAGCGTCACCGACCTTCGGAGATCCGTGGCGCACTCAAGTTTGTACGGTTCTGCACCCCACAACAGATCGACCGTATGCTCACCGTCACGGATTGCCTGCTCAATACGGTGATACAGGAGGAGCAGGCCAGGACTGGCCTTAGAAGGGCCTCCGGGATCGAACCCGGGCAGATAAAAGTAATAGACCCCCTGATAGATAAATCCATAGATGGCCGCAAGCGGTCGATCCTCCAGCTTCAACAGATCGATACTGACCCGTCCTCGCTCGCTCAGGACCTGAACGATTTCCCTGTGAAACCGCTTGGAACGTTCACTTGCAAACACGCCTCCGCTCGAACCGGTACTCCATCGGCGTTGATGCAGGGTGATCAACCAGTCGAGTGCTGTATCGACTTCGGCTGGGCTCGTGGCACGGGAGTACACTATCCGTCCGGCCCCTTGGAGGCACTTCATCTTTCGTTGCAAGGTGTACCGTCTGCTCCGTCCAAGACCGGCTCGATAGGTATCGACGTCTCCGGGCAGGCGGATCACAGGACAGCAGGTCATACTCACGATCTCTCCAACTTTACCTGCCTCATCGAACAACTCGTTCCACATATCGATCGTGGAAGATTCGGCAGGCACCTCAGAGAGAGTGAAGACATCCCAATCCCCTCGCGCTTCGTTGAACAAGTAGCAGTAGAGGCCCTGGAGTACGGCGCGCTTCTGCTTCTCATTCGCGATGACATCGAGGTATGACGAACAGACGGTTTCGCTGCCCAGGAATCGCAATTCGCAGAGAGGGATCAGACCGTGTGCCCTCGTCGTGCGGAGATAGAGCGGTGCGATGCCGACCAGGCGTTCCTGGCCGTCGAGCATCAAGAGGATCCGGAGCCGGCCGTCTCCCAGATAATGTTTGGTCCAGCAGTACAACCACTCCCAGGTCAGAAAGAGGCTGTGACCGGGCACGGTGCGGAGCAGTTGCTCCCATTCCCGGGTCAAGCCCTTGAATTCCTCGAGGGAAGTCACTGCGCGGATGGTGAGTGGGGCGGTCATATTCACGGGAGATACTCTTGCATAAGGGGGAACACGACGCCGGCAAACTCTTCCTGCGCCTGCCACAGCTCTTCGCTCTCACCGGTTCGAAGCTCAGCAGACACCAGCACGAGCGCGCCATCCGTACGCCCGCGCAGAAA
>JAENWB010000010.1:0-6325 GCA_016650275.1 Nitrospiraceae bacterium
GCAGGCGATCGTGGAATATATCGAAGAGTTCTACAACCGCCAGCGCTTGCATCAGGCGCTCGGCTATCGGAGTCCAGGGGAGTTCGAGAAGATGGCAGGTGACTCTTAATCCAGGTGTCCGTTATTTCCGGGCCACCTCATTGCTTGACTTTGCACTACTCCAGCATCTGTGGTTGTTAAAGTCGACGCTGAGTCGATCCGAGCGTATACGGGTATCGTTTATCGAAGTGCAATGCTAAGCAACAACCGCATTCCCCAGTGCGCGTTCAACCCGGACACGCAAAGACGGCGCGCCGGTTAACGCCACGTTGGGGTAGGTGTGAGTATGAAGGGGCACAAGTAGGGCTGCCTGATTGGTGATGGGCATGACGTTTCCATGTAAGATAGCCCTATGGAATCGAAATATAGATCCTCGTTTCCCGGTCTGAATGCTTCGCGACGTCTCAGTATGCTTGGCGACATGCTGGCACAAAAGAAGACTGACGAAGCCCGGCGATTCACCCCTGAACAGCGGCTGCTCGTTGCGCTTGAGCTTTCCGGCGCTGCCGCTGCTCTCCGCCGCATTGGTTTCAAGAAGCGTTAGCTGATAGTTGTGCCGACTGCCGCAGAACTTCGTCTTGTCAATGTGTTCGAAACGGGATATTCTTTCCTATCATTCGGAGCGCATCCTCCTCAGATATTGGGCGAACCAAAATGGGCAGGCTTGTAGTCGGCCTTCACGCAAGAACGTGTCGTGCTGCCCAGCAACAATAAGGAGCATATGACATGGCTATGAACGATGAGCAACTCGATGCCGAGATCATGAAGCTTGACTTGGATGCGAGGGCGCGTCTTGCGGAGAAGCTCATCTTGAGCTTGGACGTTCCATCGGATAAAGAAAATCTACACTTGTGGGTTGTTGAAGCGGAACGAAGGCTCAGAGACTTGCGTGAGGGACGAGCCAAAGAGATTCCCGCTGAGGAGATGTTTCGCCGGGCTCGGCAAGCCATCTCATGAGGACAGTGACCTTTCATGAGGAGGCCAGTGCCGAGGTCAACGAGGCAGCAAAATACTACGAAGAAAGAGTGCCTGGGCTTGGTTTGCTGTTTCTTGTCGCACTCGAAGAGGCGGTTGAGAAAGTGCTGGCTAATCCTGAGGCATTCCAACTTGTCGGCGGCGAGATCAGGCACAAACTCATCAGGCGCTTCCCCTACAGCCTCCTGTTTATCATCGAGTCGGACCGGATTCGTGTTCTTGCGGTCGCGCACCAGAAGCGTCGGCCTGGATATTGGAGGAACCGTTTGTAAAGGGCTGGTATCGCCTTCCATTCTCCCTTCCTAATCCTTTAATATAGCCTTCAGATTTCCTTCTTACTTGAGGTTCCTCTGAATGCGGGCGAAAACTAGTTTTTCCTGCCAAGCTTGCGGCCACCAGTCACCACGATGGCTGGGTCGCTGTCCTGATTGCAGCGGCTGGAACACCATGAAAGAGGAACGTCAGGCGGCGACCGGCAAGGGGCGGCCTGCTGCGATGAAGACGGCGCAGGCAAAGGCCACGCCGATTGCCGAGATCGAAGTGGTCGGTGAGGACCGGAGGCTGACGCAGATCGGCGAGTTCGACCGGGTGTTGGGTGGCGGAGTCATTCCCGGTTCGGTCATCCTGATTGGCGGCGATCCAGGGATTGGGAAGACCACTCTGCTGCTCCAAGCACTTCCACGTCTGTCGTCCAAGGAAGAACCGGTGCTGTATGTCTCCGGAGAGGAATCTCCAAGGCAGATCAAGATGCGGGGGCAGCGACTCGGTATCGAGCATCCGAATCTTTTAATCCTGGCGGAAACATCCCTCGAACAAAGTCTCAAAGCGGCGCAGGAGATTCAGCCAGCTGCGATAGTCGTCGATTCGATTCAAACGGTCTACACGGAACAGATCACGTCCGCGCCGGGGAGTATCAGCCAGGTGCAGGAAGTGGCAGGCCAATTGATGTGGTATGCCAAGCGCAGCAGCGTGCCGGTCTTCATCATTGGACATGTCACCAAAGATGGAGCGATCGCCGGGCCGCGATTATTAGAACATATCGTCGATACGGTGCTCTATTTTGAAGGAGACAAGGGCCACAGTTTTCGTATTCTCCGCGCGGTGAAGAATCGCTTTGGCTCGACCAACGAGATCGGCGTGTTCGAAATGAAAGATTCCGGGTTGGAGGAAGTGAGCAACCCCTCCGAATTATTCCTGGCGGAACGGTCCCAGCGCACGACGGGATCGGTCGTGGTATCCAGTCTCGAAGGGTCGCGGCCAATTCTGGTCGAACTACAAGCATTGGTGTCTTCCACGAGTTATGCGATGCCGAAACGAATGGCGAATGGTGTGGAGCAAAATCGGGTTTCGCTGTTGCTCGCGGTCATGGAGAAGCGGCTGGGTATGCATCTGTCCGGGCAAGACGTCTATGTGAACGTCGTCGGTGGGATGCATATCGACGAGCCGGCCATCGATTTGGGCATCGTGGCGGCGGTCACATCGAGTTTGCGTGAGGTGCCGATTGAGCCGGGACTGTTGGTGTTGGGTGAAGTGGGGCTCGGCGGTGAAGTGCGCGCAATCAGTCAGGCCGAGATGAGGATTCGTGAAGCGGCAAAGATGGGATTCAAACGCTGTCTGTTGCCGGAACGGAACTTGGCCAAGCTGGAGCCAATCGATGGAATCGAATTGATCGGGATTCGGGAAGTGGGAGAGGCGCTCGATGTTGTCCTTGCATAGTATGACGATGAGGGCTGCAAGTCACGTTGCATGCGTCATGGTCTTATGTGCCTCCATAGCTGGCTGCATTACGACTCCGCCGCGTGAAGAAAGGCAGCTCAAGCAGGCGACGGCGGAAGAGCTGACAGCCTTGCTGAGTCAGCGTGAGGCGGCGATCCATTCGATGAAAGGTCTCTTCAGCGCGAAGGTGCGGGGAGGGATTATCCCCATCGCGACGCGTGTCGAAGGCGCGGTCTATTATCAACGGCCCAATGCGATGCGGATGAGAGGTTTTACAGCCATCGGGAGTGAGCTCTTTGAGTTCGTTCAGGTCAAGGATCAGTTCACGTTGCGTTTACCGACGATGGGACGTGTGGTCTCTGGCAGTCCGTCCGACATGAGTGAGATGGGGAAGTTGGCCCGGCCATTTCAATTGAGCGTATGGGCGATGGGTGGCGTGCTCGGTACCAGTGCGGTCGCGACGAATGAAACTGTGCAGCTTGTGGAGGACGGCGAACGATACCGGCTCGACATATCGGGTCCGTCCCAGGACGGTGTACAGGCGATTCAGCGGCGACTCTGGTTCGAGCGGCGGACATTGCTTGTCGTCCAAGAGGATCGGCTCTCGAATGCCGGCGACGTGGAGGCCACGATTAAGTACGAAGACTTTCGTCCGATCGGGGACGCCAATGGTGGTTCTGCAGTCGGCGATGTGCGCTTGGTACGGCCCTTCAAGATCTCCTTGGAAGACGGGAAAGGGCGGGGCAGTGTCCAGGTAACGTTCCACGAGATCGTTCCGAATCAGCCGATTAACGCATCCGAACTAGGGCACGTGTAGGTCGATGAAAGTTCTTGCCGTTGAAACCGCAACCTCATGGCAGAGTGTGGCAATCCTTGATGAATCGCGGGTCCTTGCCCGTCAGGACCAGGCGGCGGCTGGATCGCATGCCAAGCTGTTGCTGCCTACGATCGATCGGTTGTTTCGTGAGACGGGTCTGACACTCAAGCAGTTGGATGGCCTCGTCGTGTCGATCGGTCCCGGGTCTTTCACGGGACTTCGCGTCGGCCTGGCAACGCTCCTCGGGTTCCGGACGATCAGTCAGCTCCCCTTGGCGGTGGTACCGACACTGGAGGGTCTGGCTCGGAATCTCAGAGGAACCTCGACGCTACTCTGCCCTATTCTCAACAGTCGGCGTGGGGAACTCTACTGGGCGCTGTTTCGCTGGACCAGCGATAATCGGTTGGAGCGAGTGATGTCGGAACAGGTGGGTACAGCCACGATGCTGGGGAGTAGTCTCACAGGATCGGTTCTCGTATATGGCGAAGGTTGGACAGTCGAAGCGTCAGCCATCCGTGCATCTATTCTTTCCTCCGCCACGGTTGTCGAGGCGCCGGACCATGCAATGAAACCCTCGGCCGTCTCGATCGGATTGGCAGGGATTGAGCGATTCCGACGAGGTGAGTATGCAGGAACTGGCATCAGTCCGCTGTATGTGCAACGCACTGCGGCAGAACTGAAGTACGAAGAGTCCGGAGGCCTGTCGCCTGTGGCCCTGCGTCAGAAACGGGTGGCAAGAAAAGTGAACGTACGTGAGGATGCACAAAAAGCCCGTCGCTCGTGAAGCGTGAAGCGTATCTCATTTCTGGATAAGAGCTAATGGCTAAAAGCTGACGGCTGATCGCTCGGGCTACGAACGACGAGATACGAAATGCGAACGACGTACGAAGGGGATGGCCTTGTTCGGCATCTTGCCTGAGGGGAGCGGCCATGGGCGAATGGATTATCGAGCCTGCGACCGTCGAGGCTCTGCCGGACATTCTGCAGCTCGAAGAAGCTTGCTTCTCGGCCCCTTGGACGCGCAAAATGTTAGAAGCGGAACTGAGCCGCAACCCTTTTGCGCATTTTCTGTTGGCAAAGCAGGTGCCGCAGGGCGAAGCTGGTTCCGTTTCGATTGTCGGGTATCTCTGTTTCTGGGTCGTCTTCGAGGAAGTACGGCTGATGAACCTGGCGGTCACTGAGTCGATGCGTCGCAAGGGTATCGCCAAGGCCTTGGTCATCCAGGCACTGGAGGCGGGGCTGGCACAAGCGGCGATGCGCGTCGTGCTCGAAGTGCGGGCTTCGAACCATGCCGCACATGCGCTCTACCGAAGTCTTGGATTTCACGACGTGACGACCCGACCAACGTACTATACCAATCCCATAGAAGATGCCTTGCTGATGGAACTGGACCCGATTGTGTCGGAGTCGGGTCGATTGACACACGAATTCGGTCGCGAGGGAGGGCATATCCGGCCGCTGCAGTAATCTCATAACCAGGAGGTGCGACATGCTGACAGACAGTATGATTGTGGAACACCTGCGTCAATCCAGTCACGAATTCCGTGTACTGGAAGAGGCTCACCACCGTCTGGACCTGGAATTGATCCAATTGCAGAAACGCCACGTACTGACTCCTGCCGAAGAACTGTCCATGAAGGATTTGCACAAAGAGAAATTGGCGAAAAAAGACAAGATGGCCGAGCTGATACGTGTCTCTCGAGACCACGATCTGCAGGCCGCTCCACAGTGAGGAGCATCGTCGTGGGGGTGGCGTCAACCAGCAACCGGGACCGGAGTCATGGCACAGATTCTCAATCCCCTTGCCGCACATATCCGGACCGTCAAGAAGCGGCTGATCATCATCGGGGCCACGATTCTGGTGGCCATGATGGTGGCCTTTGCCTTTTCCGGGGATATGGTCGCGTGGTTGAATCGTCCGTTTCCCAACCAGTTGGTGTTCTACGGACCGACGGAAGCCCTGTTCGCCTCGATCAAGGTTTCCTTTCTGGCGGCGATCCTGGCGAGTCTGCCGGTCATCTTCTACCAATGTTGGAAGTTTATTGAGCCAGCGTTGCTCCCCAAGGAGCAACGCTGGGGCATTCCTCTGTTTGCGTTGGCGGGAGCGCTCTTTGCCTTCGGTTTGATCTTTTGCAATCTCGTGATTCTCCCGTTGGTCATCGATTTCTTCGTCAGTTTTGGCATGGATCACGATGTCACCCCGCTCTTGAGTGTCGGGACCTACATCGACTTCAACGTCAAATTTCTCCTGATATTCGGTTGTGCGTTTGAATTGCCGCTGGTACTCACCATCCTGGCGCGGGTCGGTGTGGTCTCGGCCCAGGTGTTAGCGAAGTATCGGAAATACGCGATTATGGCCGCGTTGATCCTGTCGGCCATCGTCACGCCCGATGCGACCCTCTTTACCATGCTCTTGATGGCCGTGCCCTTGATGGTGTTGTATGAGATTGGAATCATTGGCGCACGCATCTTTGGACGGGAAGCACCAACCGAAGTCAGTTTGCCGCTCGATCCGGATCTACCGATGGGACCGGCCGGGCACCGTGTCCGATAGCAGGATGCTGAAAAAGGGGCGGGGTAGCTGGGACGATCCCCGTGCTCGCGCAACGCGCGGCCTCGGAAGGCCCTCGTTGGACGCGCGCAGTTGGGATCATCCCAGCCACCCCTTAAAAAGTGATAGCTCGCTGCGGCCTTGCTTGGGACAAGGCGCGTCCCAGGGCAAAGAGTCTGTTTTGGCAGACTCAGGGCGGGAGGGTGAAATAACAGCCAGGGCTGGGC
>JAENWB010000011.1:0-6738 GCA_016650275.1 Nitrospiraceae bacterium
ACCAAATGAACAAGACAGGCTGGCGGTTTTTTTCAGCATCCTGTAAGGTTCGTTAGCCGAAAGGATTGCGTGATGTGGAAATTTGTCGCCGCTCTTGCTCTGGTTGCCATGGCGTTTGGTATCGGATTTTATTTCGGCCAACGTCCGGTCGGCACGCTGCAACAAACGGTCTCGGACCTCCAACAATCACTCAAAGACACGTCGCGCAATATCTTCGACACCACGATGGGAATCGAGCGAAACCTGCGCAGGCGGCAGGGACTCATCGACACCAAGTCACGGGTTGTGCAGGCAAAATCAGAACTGTTCGATAAAAACTTTGGGGAAGCCGCCACGCAACTAGGCGAGGCGGCCGAGACGCTGGAGAAGGCCACGAAGGGCGCGAAGCAGGACGATTCGATCCTCGCCCTGCGGGCGCTGACCGGAACGCTTCGGGAAGTGCGACTAGAATTGTCGATGGGGAAACCGGTGTCCATGAAGAAACTCGATGACATTCAACGGGAGGTCGACCGGCAGCTAAATAAATAGCCTCTGGCAGGATGCTCAAAAAGGCCGTCCAGCAAGGCCGCAGGCGAGTCGGAACCGGAGGCGTACCCTCGGAGGGTACGTTGAGGATTTCGATGAGCCGAGAACGAAGCTGGCGGGCTTTTTCAGCATCCTGCTAACTGACGGCAGGCTGTTTCTTCCACTTGGCCAGGATCCGCTCCACCCTCATCCGTACCACTAAATCCGAGTCCTTCATCAACGGCTTGATCGCATCGCGGCCCCGGTCATCGCCGATCGCCTCGAGCGCCGCTGCGGCCGTCAAACGAGTAAACCAATCACTGTCGGCGAGCATTCCGATGAGCGGGTCAATCGCCTCGACATTTTTGATCCGCCCTAAGGCCAGGACCGCTTGCTTCCGAACATTCTCGTCCTTGTCTTTCAGCGCGTTGATCAATCGCGCTACCGCCGGTCCACCGAGCTCGACCAACGCGTTGACCGCATCGTCTTTGAACTCGTCGTTCCGCAACTGCAGCATGAGAGGATCGAGCACACGCTCGTCGCGAATCTTCCCTAACGCGGAAATCGCATACTTCCGAACGTCCCAATCACGGAGCAGCTTGATCAACAGTTCGACGGCGGGAGAACCAATCTGCCCCAACCCTTCGATCGCGACTTCCCGAACCTGCCAGTCACCGTCACGCAAGGCCCTACACAGCGGTTCCACGCAACGCTCATCACCCATTTCACCGAGCGTGATGGCGGCCTCGCGACGAACTACCCAATCGGGATCCTTGAGCAGATCGATCTGGATCTCGATCTCGTCCCTGACCTTCTCTTCTTCAAGAACGACCTGCTCGGTCAGTTCCGCTGTCGACGCAACTGGTACCGGTTGCGCTCCTGTAAAATCCGCCGCCACCTGATCGGTAAATTCATCGGTCACCGTCTCTGAAACGGCGGGAGTCGCGCGCTCTTCTTTGGGTTGTGACTGTTCCATTGGTACTGCCTAATGACTCACTCGTCCGTCAACTGCCCCGACAAGGTGACTACTTCGCAGCGGGAGCGGCCGTTTTCTTGCTCGCAGAATTTTTCTTGCGCAGTGCTAACGTACGCCGCTTCCGTTGTGTCCGTCGCAGCCGCTTCTGTAGCGAGCGAAGGGCCTCATCCTCTTTGGAGCTCTTGTGGTCGGTCAATTTCGCCGCCACCTTCTTTTTCAGTCTGGTTTCGTCCGATTCACCTGTCGTTTTTTTTGCCATTCGGATTCGGGCCTCCCTGTAAACTTAATAGATCTAATTGACTCTCCGCTCCCAGCGGGAGCGAGTTTCTGAGTCTAGTAGAGCGCTTCACACCCTGTCAACCGGGGCCTTTCCTCACTTGGACCTTCCTTCTTATTCTACCGGAATCAGGTGGACTGACTACTGTGTACACAGACTCTATTCCATAATCGCACATCGACGCGGCGCCAGGCCCATTGCGAATTGACACCCTCGCCCCCTCGTCTCTAGAATGCCGAAATGATGAATGATCGCTTCCTCAAAGCCTGCCGGCGTGAGCCGGTTGATTGCACGCCGGTCTGGTTCATGCGCCAGGCGGGCCGGTACATGGCGGAATATCGTGCGCTCCGCGCGAAGCACTCGATCCTTGAATTATGCAAGACGCCCGATTTGGCGGCGCAGGTGACGCTCCAGCCGATCGATCGCTTTCCGCTCGATGCAGCCATCATTTTTGCCGACATCCTGTTGCCGCTTGAACCGATGGGCCTCAGCCTGGAGTTCGCGGAGGGTGAGGGACCGGTCATCCACAATCCGATACGAGACCAGGCGGCGGTTGAACGGCTCAACGTCATTGACGGGGGCGAACTCGACTATGTGGCCGAAGCCATCCGTCAGGCTCGCCGCGCCTTGAACGGGCGGGTGCCGTTGATTGGATTTGCCGGGGCGCCCTTCACGCTCGCGAGCTATGCCATTGAGGGCGGAAGCTCGCGGAACTATCTCCTCACCAAACAGTTAATGTATCGCGAGCCAAAAGTGTGGCACCAACTCATGGACAAATTTGCGCGGGTGATCACCGGCTATCTGCGGCGGCAGATCAAGGCCGGCGCGCAGGCGGTTCAATTGTTCGACAGTTGGGTGGGGTGCCTCTCGGTCGGCGACTATGTCGAGTATGTGATGCCGCATGTCCAATTGATTTTTGAGGGGCTAAAACGGGAAGGCGTGCCGATGATTCATTTTGGCACTGGCACCTCGGCAATGCTTCGTCAGATGCGAGAGGCGGGCGGGGATGTCATCGGGGTCGACTGGCGCATCCATCTCGATGAGGCCTGGGCCACTGTGGGGCATGACGTGGCGGTACAGGGGAATCTCGATCCCTTAACGTTGTTTGCGCCGTTGCCTGAAATCGAACGTCGCGTGGCAGATATTCTACGCCGGGCCGCTGGACGCCCGGGGCATATCTTTAATCTAGGCCATGGGATCTTGCCGACGACGCCGATCGAACATGTGGCCGCGACCATCGACATGGTCCACAAGCTCAGCCAGCGCTAGGATAGGTGAAGCGTTTCTCGTAGAGAGACATCCGCTGAGTCCGAGACGTTTCACGCTTCACGAACGACGAGGAACGATGCCGAAATCGCAACGTCCCATTGCCGTGCTGTTGATGGCGATGGGTGGGCCGGATAGCCTAGAGAATGTGGAGCCGTTCCTGCTGGATGTGCGAGGCGGGCGTCCCACGCCGCCTGAACTGGTCGAAGAGATTCGAGAACGGTATCGAGCGACGGGCGGCAAGTCTCCGGCGGTCGGGATTACGAAGGATGTGGCGAAGAAGCTCGAGCAGCTGTTGAACGACGCCGGTGGCGAGCGCTACCGGGTCTATGTCGGGTTGCGGCATTGGCATCCGTTTATCAAGGAGACCTATGCGGAGTTGCTCGGCGACGCACCTGAACACATCATCGGTTTCTGTCTGGCCCCGCAACAGTCCTCTCTGAGTACCGGGGCCTATCGGAAGAAAGTTGAAGAGGCACGGTCTGCGCTTCAGAGTACCTGCCCAGTGAGTTACGTCGGCAGTTGGCATCGACATCCCGGACTGATTGCGGCGATCGTCGAGAACATCCACCAGGCACTGCTGAAGTTCCCTGCCGATGTGCGGGCGACGGTGCCGGTGCTCTTTACGGCGCATAGTTTGCCGGAGCGTGTCGTCGCGATGAAGGATCCCTATCCCGACGAGGTGCATGGCACGGTTGAGGCGGTGACGGCGCTGCTGGGCGGCAGGCCCACGCTCTTTGCCTACCAAAGTCAGGGCCGATCGGCAGAAAAGTGGCTGGGGCCGACCGTGGAATCGGTCGTGGAAGAGCTGGCGCGCGAGGGGCGTCATGAGGTATTGGTCGCTCCGATCGGCTTTCTCTGTGACCATGTGGAAACGCTTTACGATATCGATATCGAATTGAAACAGTTCGCGGCTGGTCGAGGCCTTCAACTCGAGCGCATCGCGATGCTGAACGACTCACCTGCCCTCATCGACACGCTGGCCTCTGTGCTCAGGGCACACGAATCATCTCTCTGCAGTATCTCGTGAACAATCTCCGTACAGTCGTCGTTATCAGTGGAGGCATTTCCGGTCTCTCGACGGCCTATGCCCTTCAAGAACAGGCGGCGGCGGCCGGTATCCCCATCCGCTGTACGGTGGTCGAGGCTGCTTCAGACTGGGGAGGCAAGATCGTCACCCATCGGATCGGCGATCTTGTGACGGAAGCGGGACCCGATTCCTTTCTGTCTCAGAAGCCAGCCGGCCTCGAGCTCTGTGACAAATTGGGGCTGACCGATCAGCTCATCAACACCAACGAGACCAGCAAAAGAGCCTGTGTCTTCTCACGTGGCCGTCTGCATGAACTGCCAGGGGGATTAGTCGTCATTGTCCCCAGTCAGTTGGGTCCCTTTCTCCGAAGCGGCCTCTTGAGTTGGGCGGGGCTCGCGCGGATGGGACTGGATGTGGTCGTGCCAGTGAATCGGTCGCCGGAGGATGAATCGCTGGCATCGTTCTTCCGGCGGCGCGTTGGTCGGCAGGCGTTCGAGCGGATGCTCGAGCCCTTGATGGCCGGCATCTATGCAGGAGACGCGGAACAGATGAGCGTGCAGGCAACCTTCCCACGGTTTGTCGAACTGGAACAACAGTATGGCAGTGTGATTCGCGGGATGATGGCGTCCCGGAAATCCACTTCATCAGCCACGCACTCCGGCCCGAAGCGCACGATGTTTGTCAGCCTCAAGAACGGGTTGTCGGATCTGGTTGCCACCCTCGTCCACCGATTGACGGACCAAGGCGTCACACTCAGAGGAGGTTGTGCCGTGGACGCCCTGCGTGTGCGATCCCATCAGCCAGGTCGCTGGATGTACGACGTCATCCTCAATGACGGCTCGTCCTTGTCCGTGGACAGTCTCGTGCTGGCAACCCCGGCCTATGTGTCGGCGGAGCTAGTTCGTCCGCTCACGCCCACTGCCGGCGGGTTACTGGAGATGATTCCCTATGCCTCTACGGCGACGATCGCGATGGCCTATCCGCGTGCAGCGTTGTCCGGCGCGGCTGAAGGCTTCGGTTTTATCGTCCCGCGGGCAGAAGGACGCGACCTCATTGCAGCAACCTGGACATCGCTCAAGTGGCCCCACCGCGCGCCGCCGGATCAACTGCTGGTGCGTTGTTATGTCGGCGGAGTCGGGCGAGAAGCCATTCTTCAATTGGATGACCAGGCCTTGGTGGCGCGGGTCCGGGAAGAATTGGCCAGTATGTGCGGCGTGACAGCGGAGCCGGGGTTTGTTGAAGTCAATCGCTGGATGAGAGCCATGCCACAGTATACGTTGGGGCATCTCGAACGGCTGAACCAGATTGAGGCGGCACTCAGTCACTATGGGGGACTGATCCTCACGGGTGCCGGCTATCGAGGCGTTGGGATTCCGGACTGTATCCGTGATGGGGCGGTCGCGGCCGATCGTGTCATTCGATATCTCTCCGGAGAACGATCTTCATAAGAAACGAGGGTACACGATGGATGCTCGGATGAAGATTACGGATGTGACTGGTCCGTACCGCGAACCTCGCGAGCAGGTGTTTTCCTATGACTATTCCATCCAACGAGCCTCCTGGCCGACCGCCCAAGCTGTACGCGTGAAAGTCGCGATTCCGGAAGAGCTGGATGTAGTCCGGAGCAAGATTTTAGGGGACGTGGTCGGAACACCAGGACAGCAACTCATGATCTCAAAATGCTTGTCGCGGCATATCGCGGACGAAAAAATCCGCATCACCGAAGCTGACGGCATGTTGACAGAGCGTCGCGATACCGTCGTGGGTCCCTTCACAGGGCCATTAGTTCATCTGTTCCCACGACTCGATTCCTGGGCAGTCGAACAGCGAGACGCGTTACGGGCAGAAATCAAAACGTTGGTTGGACTGTAGCTGGGCAGTGCCTCCGGGAAGGCTGAAGGCCGAAGCCGAGATCAAGGTTGAGTGTGAACGCGGAAGCGAGTCGAAACCAAAATTTCCTACCGGACCGGCGGACGGAATAACAGAGCAGTCATCTGGCTTGACGATTCTGAGGGTGGCTGGTACTGTGAGCACACTTCACGAATAGAATGGATTGACCTATGGCCCACGCGGTCAAGACGGAACATTGTTATGTCCACAAAGATCTCGCGATCTGCGGAGGTGATCCCGTCATTGTGGGCACCCGTATCCCAGTACGCCTCGTCTACCAACGCACACAAGCCGGTGATACCGTGGAGATGATTCGGCAGACCTATCCCCATCTGACCCCTGCCCAGATCCACGATGCCCTCAGCTATGCCTATGATCATCTCGCAGAGATCGAACAGGAGATCCGGCGGGAAGACCAAGCCTACGAGCACGGAAAGACGCAGCCATCCCACTAACCTTCTTCCTCGATGAAAACATCGATGCCGCCTTGGCGCCGCAATTGCGGGCACGGGGCATTGATGCCCACAACGTCTACGACCTCCGGCAACAAGGTTGGTCTGATGCCGCGCTGCTCCAGTCCAGTGCTGCCGCTGGACGCGTCGTCGTCACGCACAATATTCGAGACTTCGCATCAGATGGTTGGCATCAGATGGTTGGGGTCATTGTGAGGTGGCCCGGAAATAACGGACACCTGGATTAAGAGTCACCTGCCATCTTCTCGAACTCCCCTGGACTCCGATAGCCGAGCGCCTGATGCAAGCGCTGGCGGTTGTAGAACTCTTCGATATATTCCAC
>JAENWB010000012.1:0-60441 GCA_016650275.1 Nitrospiraceae bacterium
GTGTAGTCGTGCTCTGGTTTCAGTTGCGGGATGATTGCGTTGATGCGGTAGTAGAGATCGGTCGTTTCATCCGTCGGACCGGAGATAATCAAAGGCGTACGGGCCTCGTCGATGAGGATACTGTCGACTTCGTCCACAATGGCGAAGTTCAACTCGCGCTGTACGCACTGGGCCAAATCGGTGACGACCAGGTTGTCGCGGAGGTAATCGAACCCGTATTCGTTATTGGTGCCGTAGGTGATGTCGGCACGATAGGCTTCAGGCCTCGTGCAGGGGCGAAGAGACTGGAGTCGCTTGTCGGAGGCCTCATAGGTCGGATCGAAGAAAAAGGAGGCATCATGTTGAGTGATGCCCACCGAAAGTCCCAGCGCGTGGTAGAGCACGCTCATCCACTGCGCATCGCGCTTGGCAAGGTAGTCGTTCACGGTGATAAGGTGCACGCCTTTTCCTTCGAGCGCATTCAGATACACCGGCAGCGTGGCTACCAGGGTTTTCCCTTCGCCGGTCTTCATCTCAGCGATGCGGCCTCGATGGAGAATCACACCGCCGATCAACTGCACATCGAAATGGCGCATGTTCAGCTTGCGGCGGGACATCTCACGACAGACCGCGAAGGCCTCAGGCAGGATGTCGTCCAGGGTCTTCCCGGCCTCAAGGCGTTTCTTGAATTCCTGGGTCTTGTCCGCGAGGGCGTGATCGGAGAGCGGAGTCAGGCCGGATTCCAGGCTATTGATCCGCTCCACAATCGGGCGGAGTGCCTTGATTTCACGATCGTTTTTACTGCCGAAAATCTGGTTGAGTAGTTGCGTGACCATGGTGCTATCGCTTGGAACGAACGTCGATGTCTCCGAAATTAATCAGCGTAGTATACAGCATCTTTCCTATGAATCCTATAACAAGCAGAGGCTCAGCAGGATGCTGAAAAAGTTCGCCAGCATCGTTCTCGCATCGCTCAGAGGCTCAACGTACCGAATGAGATTCTCGGATGTCGGAAACACTAGAGGGGCTTACCCGTTCGCCAAGATTCATTATAAGGGCGAACGGCCCACACGAAGTGCGGTTTGTACCTCCTCGCCTCAAAGCTTGCTGCAGCCTTGCTGACGATCCTTTTGAGCATCCTGCGTGGTCGGGGCGCGGGCTTGACAGGCATAGGAGGCGTCCCTTAGGATTTGATCGAGTCATAATGGGTCGTCTTCTGATGAACCACACCTTCCTCAAATTTCTGTCGATCCTCGTGGTGCTCTGTGTCCTTTCCGTCGGCGGATTGGCTCAGGCGCAGTTGGTCGAGCATGCCGGGCACCATGCCCAGCATCAGGCTGCCACCCATGGTACCGTGCTCTGCTCCTGGATGTGTGCCGCCGGGACGGTTCTCGATAGTGCGGTGGTCACGTTCCAGGCCGAACTTAGTCCTATTGCCCTCATCACGCTCCCCCAGTCTACGCAGCCCTCGATCGAGGTGTGCCAGACTTCTTCCAGCCGTGCCCCTCCGTCTTTCTCTCTCTAGTCTCCGTCGCTCATCGGTTCACAGCGGGGCCGTATTCCGTTCTCATACGATCCACTGAGTGGGTTGTCAAAGAGGCGGATAGGGACGATTCTTCTTGAGAGAAAGGACCAATATCATCATGGCAGGGAAACGGTTCATACTCGGATTCATTCTCAGTTTTGCACTCGTTGTCTTCTGGTGGCTAGGCGTCCAGACCGCGCAGGCATCCTGCGGCGCTGTGACGTGCTTTGTCGTGATTGGGTCTCAGCAGCAAGTTCCGCAGGCGGGCCTCCTCACGGTCAATGCGATGTACAACTACACGCCGATGCGACTACTAGGTGGAACCAATGGAGTCATCTCAGCGGTGGATCAGGCAGATCGGGCAATGATTTTGGATCATCATCAGGAGACTCGGACCATTACGCAGCAGACGACGCTTGACCTCAATTATGGTCTCACCGATAGGATTGGGCTACAACTCACTCTCCCGTATATGTGGCGCACGCACAAACACATCGATGGCCTAGGAGAGGGTGGAGTGAACGGCGAAGGCGATGCGTCTAATTTCTCAGCCAATGGGATTGGGGACATTCGCGCGGGCCTCAAATACAATGTGTTGCCCACCCTGCGGAGTATGGTTGTGCTCGGGTTTGGTGTCTATCTCCCCACCGGCAATACACACGCTCATGACAGCGATGAGAAAGTGATGGAGTCACCCACACAACTCGGCCGGGGGCAAGTTGGATTGAATCCGACAATTTATCAGACCTATGAATTGATCCCGCATCGGCTCAATCAATTTGCGTCAGCCAGTTACCGCCACACGTTCCGAAACAACGATGGCTATCAGTTTGGCGATGAATACATACTCAATGCCGGACTGAATCTGGTGGCGACTCCATGGCTGGTTCTCACCGGCCAGGTGAATTACCGCTATCTCGTCCACGACAATTTCAGTTCGTCGCTATTACGCTCTGCAACACCTGCCGACGGAGCTGGTTTCCCCGGTGACCCGATACCGATTGACGACACTATTAAGAACCGCGCGGTGCCAAACACCGGATCGACCTACTATGCCTTTACGCCAGGCTTCCAAGTCGGTCTGGGACAGCTCATCGAATCAAGTTGGACGAACATGACTTCAGTTTACTTTTTCGCGCAGATCCCGTTTGAGCGGGATTCCAACAACGGTTTGGCGCAGGGAACCAGTTATATCTTTGGGCTTACACGCTCGTTCCAAGTGGCGAACCCGTCGTAATCGAAGTGTTTGAAGCGAAGGAGGCTGACATGCGACCAAAGAAAACCAGCGCTGTGTTAGTGGGGTTTGTGCTGCTCGCTGCCCTGACGGCTTTGCCGGCCTTCGACGGCTGGAGCATGGGCTCACGAGTCCCGGCGGTCGGCATGCAGGCCGAAGATTTTCGCCTGACCGATCTGGCGGGCAAGGAACAGAGCCTCAGCCTGTATCGCGGCAAGATTGTATTGTTGAACTTCTGGGCCACCTGGTGCAAGCCCTGCACGACGGAAATGCCCGCCATGCAAGCCAGCTTCGACAAGTTACGCGACAAAGGTTTCGTTGTCCTCGCGGTCAATGAGTTGGAAGACGATGCAAAAGTGCGAGAGCACATCAAGCAGTACGGCCATACGTTTCCGGTCTTGATGGATCGAGACAATAAAGTGGCCAACCAGTTCGGCGTGTTCGGATTACCAGTGAGCGTCTTCATCGACCGAGAGGGGCGCGTGCAGGAATACATCAAAGGTGGCCTGCTCACCGAGCAGAAAATCGATGACGCCATCTTCCGGATTCAGAAACAGGTGCCGTTAAAAGCAGCGGCTCTTCGATAACGGTCTATGAACTGTAGGATTCGACAATTTGCAGTCGGAGGGTTAGCGCTCTGGCTTGTGGCGCTCAGCGGGATTGTGTATCCGCAGCTCACCGCCCACATGGGGCAACATGCGCGTCACAATGGGCGACTCACGCCACAGCACTCTGTTGATGACTCTGTATCGCAGCCGATGCCGTCGAAGCACAGCGGTCGATGTTGTACCAGTCCGATACTTCACTTTTCTTGAACAAGCGTCTCCTGTTACCCAACTCCATGTCTCCCATAGTTCGCAGTCTCCTTCACGCGCGCCTCCTCTCCCCTAGTCTCCTATCCCTGTATTTGTCTTCATCATTGGATCGCTCTGATCGGGATTCCTTCATCTCATTGAAGGATTTCGGCGGAGGCCTGCGATGATGAGCACCTACGAACGACGCGATTACGACCACTGGCTTGTTCCGGAGAAAGGATGTTTCATGACCGTTCATGTCAGACGATTCATCATCTGTCTTGTGGCCTCGGGATGGTTGTGGTCCGCCATCGTGCCGTCCGTTGAAGCGTCTTGCGGTTCCGTGAGCTGCTTCGTCGTTATCGGCTCGCAGCAGCAGGTGCCGATGGCAGGTCTGCTGACCGTGAATGCCATCTACAATTACACTCCAATGGAAGCGCCTCCGGGGCAAGGCGGCAGTATTCCGTTTTCCGATCAGGGCAATCGAATGTTGACGCTTGCGAGCTTGAATGCGAGTCAAATCCGAACACTCATGCGAACCGCGACGTTGGACATGAACTACGGGTTAACCGAACGTTTCGGGCTTCAGGTCACGCTGCCCTATAAGCACGTGACCTCCGATGCCCAGATCGGAGGTCTCAACCCGGTTCCGTACAGCGATAAGGGTCTCGGCGATATTCGTGTCGCGTTGAAGTACAACGTCCTCCCGACCTTGCGGACCATGGTCGTGTTGGGACTGGGCGTCGATCTGCCCACCGGTGACTATGGGCAACAGGTGCAGGGTGGATCGCTCGCGGAATCGACGCTCCAAATCGGTCGTGGCAATTTCGGTCTCGTGCCGACCATTTATCAAAGCTATGAGTTGATTCCGCACCGCCTCAATCAGTTTGCCTTGGCGAGCTACCGCCACACATACAAAAACAGCGACGGGTATAAATTTGGGGACGAGGTGAACCTCAGTGCAGGGCTCAACATTATCCCGCTTGAGCAAACACCGTGGTTTGTGCTTACGCAGCAAGTCAACTATCGCTGGATGCAGAACGATTCGATGGATGCGGCGTTGTTCCAGTTCAATCCCGGAGGAGCTCCGATCCTCATCGATCCGGCGATCAAGCATCGCGCCATCCCAACGACCGGGTCAACTTACGTGGCCTATTCACCTGGCATTATGCTGAACCTCTGGGACTATGCATCGTTCTACTTCATCGCGCAGATTCCTGTGATGCGCGATTTCAACGGCAACCTCGAACAGCAGCGCAGTTATGTCTTCGGCTTCAGCAAATCGTTCCAGTTGCTTGGTGGGTCGTAAGGGTAATGTGTAGATGATCGGCACGTTCTCACGGATGTGGACAGAGAATCGACGAGCCGGATTTTCCCGTGCGATAGCATCCGTCTGCGTGGTGCTCTGGATGGCCGGGTCTGTCTCCACGCTGTATGGAAGCCTCACGCCGCAATGGACGACGCCCCACTGTCCGCAATCTCATTCGAACAGTACGCATCACACCCATGGATCATGTGCGTGGCATTGCGCCGGCATCGACACCCAATCCTCCTCGGGCCGGTCATGGGGGCCATCCATTGCTCCGACTGGATTCGTGTGCTGGCATCCCAGTGCCACATTGCATGCCACCGTTCTTAACGGAGGGATCACCACCCGAGGGCCGCCTCAGCCTATTATCTCTGGGTTCGTCTAAGCCATGTTACGAGGGCAAGCTTCCTATGAGGAAGCGCTCAAACAAAATCAGGAAGGAAGTACACATGAAAGCGATTAGGAATCGGACAACAGTCATCACATGTGCAAAGACGGCAATGCTGGGATTGGCCCTAATCAGCTTTGCAAGCTGTAGTTCGGGAGAGTCAACCTCTGGGACCGTCACCCCCGGGCGGCAGCGCGGGGGTGCAAGGGCCGATGGTATTCGTCAACAACACGGGCGACAAAACGTTGACCAGCGTGGCACTCAAGGGCGACTCGGGGAACGCCGTGCTGGGAACGATTGCGTCCGCTGAGTTTGAAAACGTCGCCTTGGGCGACATGCAGTTTTCGGAAGGGGAATGGTTCTTTCTGAATCTTGGAGCAGCTAACAAAGTGGCCACGATCGATCCCTTGACGGCGGCGACTCCAGTTCACGAGGCCAATCTTGCCACAGGCACTCGTCCGGTCCACATCTATCGCGATTCGAACGATGGAGAAGTCATCTGGTCGATGAATGATGGAGACAATGCTGGGGGTACGCTCACTCCGAGCGATGACCTTGTGAACTGCGCGGCGCAAGGGGGAGGATCGGTGACGGCACTGCATAACTCACATCTTGGCCCCGGCGGCACTCCGCCCTTCGTGTTGGGAACGACCTGTCTGTTGGCCGACGGCCATAAGGTCGCGGCATTCTCATCAGGAGCAGGTGTGCCGAAGCGCGTGTTTGTCTCCAGCGAAGTTGGCGGTGAAATCGCGGTGATCGACGACGACGAGGCCTCGGCGACCTACCGCCAGCTCACCAATCGCATCGATCTGTGCAAGACAGCGAAAGAAGCCGCACCATGCAACGATGAGTCGGCGACGCTGATTACGACCGCGTTTACCCCGAATAGCTCCGCTCCGCACGGGATTCGTTGGTCGAAACTCACCAAGAAGGTCTACAGCATCCAAGAAGGGTATAACGAGATCGCTGAAATCGATCCGACGACGTTGGCGATTACGAATACGTTCGACCTGACTGGCTTGCCGTATACAGCGTTCGGCATTAGTCCTGACGGCCGATTCCTCCTGTTGCGTGGACAGACACTGGTCCCACAGGCGACGAAGCTGGGCGTTTTGGATCTCAGCGTGACGCCGGCGGTCCGCACGGACTTTACCATTGCAGAGCTGGATGGGACGTCCCCCGGATCGTTCAAGTTCTCTCCGGATGGGAACCGGTTCTACATCCTGGCGGGAAATACCGCTCCGTCGACGAAAAAGGACCGCCTCTTTGCGTTCGATTCCTCCACATTGACAGCGGCTGTTCCATCCCTCACTCTCCTCAGAGAGATCGTATTAGTGGCGACCGGCGGCCACGGCTTAGATGTTCTGATGCAAGGAGCCGGCGCAGCAACGTACGTTGTCGTCTCCAACAGCACAGACAATTCCGTCTCCATTATCAATGCGACGGATAATTTGATTAAACAGACGGTTACTGTTGGCCCAGCACCCGGCGGTGTCATGGTCTATTCTGCTGGTGCAGCCGCAGCTGGCAACCAAGCGACGTCATCGCTCACGGGAGGGTCAAGAGCCAAGCCATCTGTGCTACCTGAACGACTCGACGATCACGGCATGCCGCAATAGTAGAGCGCTTGCCGTATCATTTTCAGTCTGAAGCATAGGGGGCAGGATAACCTGCCCCCTAATACTTCCGAAACCCCTTCATCGATTTCGTTCAAGCAGCGGCTCAAGTGCTGGGAAGACCTTCTCGACAATCAGGCGATAGCCCTCTCCGGTCGGATGAATACCGTCGGACTGATTGAGCGAGGAGGAGCCTGCCACTCCGTCGAGAAAAAATGGGATCAGCGTCAGCTGATACTGCTTCGCTAAGGCATGGTAGAGCGCCTCGAACCCGTCGGTATAGTCCTGCCCATAATTCGGGGGGAGCTTCATCCCCGCTAACACGACGGTGACTGAAGCCTGCTGGAGCTGTTGAATGATCCGTTCGAGGTTGGCTTTCGTCTCTTGCAGGCTGAGGCCGCGGAGCCCATCGTTGCCGCCGAGTTCTAGAATGACGATCGCCGGCTTGTGGTTTAGGGCCCAGGAGACCCGCCGGACTCCTCCGGCTGTTGTATCGCCGCTGACTCCCGCATTTACGACCCGATAGGCATAGCCCGCTGCGTCGAGTGTTCGCTGCAGGTGAGCGGGATACGATTGATCCGGCGCCACGCCTAAGCCGGCCGTCAGGCTGTTGCCAAAGGCGACGATGCGGGGACGATCGATGGAGACCCGAGTCTTCGGCTGGCCCGGTTGCGCCTTGACATCTGTTTCCAGACGTGGTCCCACGCCATTGCGAGAAGAGATCGGAGACGGAGGGGGAGAGGCGGACGCACTGCCGAGGTCATACCCACAGGGGAGGATCAGGGAAAGGCAGAGGCAGGAAAATAGTTTTGTGAGAATCCATGAGCGGCGCATGTTCATCCAGTATAATATAGCCTTCACGTGGACGATACTGTGGGAGCTGGCCCGCATTACTCATGAGCGCTTCTGCTACAATCGCGGACTCGCTGCTGCGACAAGCCTTCGGCGGGCAGGCTCGCCGCTCGCTCCCTCGACGTACTGTTCAAGTACGCCTCGGGGTCTCGCGGTTCCGCATGCCCGTCTCGCAACGCGACTGCGCGATTTCGCAACGAACCGTCATGAATAATGCGGGCTAGGCCTACAACATGATTACCCTGTCTCATTTGACGATGCGCTTGGCCGGTGGTGGCCACGAGGTCACGATCCTTGATGATATCACACTCGAGATTCCTGATAAGCAGCGCGTGGCCATCGTCGGTCCATCCGGGAGCGGTAAGTCTACGTTACTGGGCCTCATCGCGGGGCTAGACCGCCCGACGTCCGGCTCCATCATGTTGGACGGCGTAGAGATCTCGACGATGCGTGAGAGTGCTTTGGCTCGATATCGTCGCGATCACATCGGCTACATCTTCCAATCCTTCCATCTCATTCCCACTCTCACCGCCCTGGAGAACGTCCTGGTGCCGTTGGAGTTAGCAGGGATGAGCACGGCGCAGGATCGCGCGACGGAACTGTTACAGACCGTCGGCCTGGAAGAGCGACTGCATCATTATCCCGTCCAACTGTCGGGAGGCGAACAGCAGCGGGTGGCGGTGGCCAGAGCGTTTGCATGTCACCCACCGATTCTGTTGGCCGACGAGCCAACCGGCAACCTGGATTCGGCCACGGGACAGCACGTGATGAATCTGCTCCTGGCTCTCCATCGCGATTACGGCACCACCTTAGTCCTCGTCACGCATGATCGAGCCATCGCGTCTTCGATGGAGCGCGTGATTGCGTTGCGCGATGGCCGCATCGAATCCGACCGCCTCACCGACCCAGACAATCGTCTCGCAGAGTCATCCCAGTGAATCGCATCATTTTGAGGATGGCCTGGCGTGAAACCAGGGGAGCCTGGCGGCACTTTCTCTATTTCTTCGCCTGTATCGCGATCGGTGTCGGGGCTTTGGTGGGGGTGTCCCTCTTTGGCACGAACATGGAGCATGCCGTCACGAAAGAAGCGCGGGGGTTGCTAGGCGGCGATCTCGAAGTTCGTCTGACGCATCCCCTGAGTCTCGCTGGACAGGCGGTGATGAACTCGCTGGGCGAACGAGACATGGCCTTCACCCATGTGAGCGAGCTCGTGGCCATGGCCGCGCGCACAACCAAAGGGTCCGCTGCAACCCAATCGATCCAGATCATTGAACTGAAAGCGGTCGAGTCGGCGTATCCCCTATATGGAGCGATCCGACTCGATCCGGCGCAATCGCTTGATGTCCTGCTTCGCCCGGATGAGGTCCGCTGTGGCGGGCATGCCTGCTTTGGCGCAGTGGTGCAGGAGTCGCTGCTGATTCGGATGGGCCTCTCGGTCGGGGATCAATTGAAGATCGGTCACGCGACGTTTCTAATCAACGGCCTCGTACGGACCGAGCCGGATCGAATGGCCAATGCCTTCACCTTAGGCCCCCGGGTGATGATTACGCAGGAGGGATTACGGGCAGCTGAGCTGATCAAGCCAGGAAGCCGGGTGCGAGAACGGTATCTGGTGAAGATGCCCTCCGATATGCCGGTGGAGCCGCTCCTCGCTGAGCTGCGCGATCGGCTGGCGGCAGATTCCGCGTGCGTATCCAGCTACCGCACGGCCCAGTCACAGTTGAGGCAATTTCTCGACCAACTCTCCCGCTATCTCGGGCTGATCGGTCTCACCGCGCTATTCATCGGTGGACTGGGGGTCGGGACCTCGATTCATGCGTTCCTGCGGGACAAGTTGCGGACGATCGCGATCTTAAAAGCGCTCGGCGCGGATTCGGTCACGGTGGTCTCCATGTATGTGGTGCAAGCGATTTTCCTGGGATGTGTCGGGAGCCTCGCCGGGATTTTGCTGGGGATTGCGCTTCAACGAGGGCTCCCTCCTCTCATGGCGGCGCTGTTTGTGTCCGACCTCCTCGATCAATTAGGCGTCTCCTCAGAATTGTCGTGGTTCTCGGTCTGGCCTTTGATGAAAGGGGCTGCACTGGGACTGTTGTCGACATTGCTCTTTACCCTGTGGCCTTTGTTGAAGATTCGAGATGTTCACCCAGGTGCGATCTTCCGGCGCGATGCGGAACAGGCGACGGTCGAGCACGGGACTCCTCCGTCACGATGGTGGGTGAAATGGGGGCTGGCCGATCGATGGAATGTCGGCACGGCCGGAGTGATCATCCTTGGGCTATGCGCACTCTCCGTGTGGCAAGCAGGCTCCTGGTCGATCGGCTTCCTGTTTCTCGGTGCGTTGTTTCTCGCCATCACGATCCTCTTTGTCTGTGCGCAAGTGTTCGTGCGGGGGCTGGCCTTGGCCCCGATGCCACGCGTCTTGAGCTTTCGCTATGCCCTGGGCAATGTGGTGCGGCCTGGGAGCCAGGCGACCGGGATCATGGTCGCCATCGGCATCGGCGTGATGGTGATTGTCACGGTGTCGCTGGTGGAACAGGCGTTGCTCAGCCAGATACAGGAGAAACGGCCGGCGGATGCCCCGACCTTTTTCTTTATCGATATTCAAGCTGATCAAGCGAAGGAGTTCGTGTCGTTGGTTGATCGAGAGACTGAACGGGCGCGTCCGGAGCTCACGCCACTGGTACGTTCGCGACTCCATGCGATCGATGGACATATCGTCATGACGGAAGAGAGTTTGGAGAAGGACGACAAGCGCACGGAGGGGAAAGAGGCGCGGGGGAAACAATGGTATTTCACCCGTGAGTATGTGCTGACCTTCCTTGACCAGTTACCGAAAGACAATGAGCTGGTTAAAGGGGAATGGTGGAAGCCCGGGCAGGTCTTTTCGACCCCACTGGTTTCAGTAGAGGAGGACGCGGCCACGCATTTAGGTCTCACGATCGGCTCGATCGTCGAGTTTGATATTCAGGGGGCCACGGTGTCGGCGAAGGTGAGCAGTATTCGTAAAGTCGAGTGGGGAAATTTCTCGACGAATTTCTACATGATCTTATCCCCGGGCGCGCTGGGAGAGGCTCCGTTTACCTATGTGGCGACGGTACGGGTCCCGCCGGAGAAAGAGGTGCCGTTGCAACAGGCGGTCGTCGCCTCATTCCCGAACATCAGTGCGATCCATATCGGCGACGTGCTCGATGGGTTCGCGCGTGTTCTCGACCGTCTCTCGCTGGCAATCAGGGCGGTGGCGTTATTTTGTGTTGTGGCCGGCGGGTTGGTCATGGCAGCGGCACTCGCAGCGACACGCTACCGGCGTCTCTACGAGTCGGTCATTCTGAAGGCGCTCGGCGCGACCCGAGGCCTGATTGCACGTGCCTTTGCCATGGAGTATGTCCTGTTGGGCGCCGTCGCCGGGTTGATCGGACTGACCCTCGGGACTGTCTTATCATGGGCCGTATTGCGGTTTCTGTTCGATCTTCCCTGGAGCATACACCCACAGGTGCTTGGCATCGGCCTCCTCCTCACGATGTTGCTGACGCTGATCGTGGGCTTTGCGAGCACCTATCGGATTCTCGGCCAACGGCCGCTGGCCGTGCTTAGGCACGAGTAAACGATGCAACCAGCAGGATGCTGAAAAAGCCCGCCAGCATCGTTCTAGCCGCGCTCACAAGAACCGTGAAACGTGAGGCGAGAAACGAGAAACGAGGGTCAGCCTCGGAGCTGCGGCCTTGTTTGGGAAAAGGCGCGTCTCGGCGCGCCGGGGTTGGGCGGGTGAGAAAGTCGCGCGCAGTGGAAGACAACCGGTCTGGTTGCTGAGAGGACTGAAGAGGGAGCGAATCGACAATCAGTTTGCGTGATCGGGAAGGCGTAGGTCGAGAATGCGGCGGAGGCGTCGTTCCTCCGAGCGGAGGAGACTGGAAAAGCGAAGCCCGATCCCTTCGGCACAACGGGAGCGCACAATGGCGCCATCGATCATGATGGGATCATCGTACTCGGCCGGATGAAATTCCAGCATCACCTGGCATCCCATCGGAATGCGCTGGCTCGTACGCACGCGGCATCCTCTGAGTGACAAATTCGACAGTATCCCTTCGACGACGACGTGCTGGCTCGGATCGTGGGTGGGGCGGACCTGCGCCGGGTACTGCACCGAAACCCGGTCATAGTTGCGGCGAGGATTTGTCTTCATGCGGCCAAGGAACGTGGTGAATCGGTGCGCACAGAGCTGGCACCGGACCGGGTAAATGGTCAGGGCGCCGAGCAGGTGATCGGTCACGCCTCTTCGAGGTGCCAACCGCGTTTTGGATGTCCCGCAGCGCGGGCAATTCCACGTGTGCATCGCGAACATCACGGTCCCCACGAAGTGGCTCTAGAGGCTGATCGCAGGAAATATACAGGTGGCCGATTGTAGCGATGCCAATGGCAACACGACAAGCCCCCCTTCCGTATTACCAGTGCTGGGTAGCTTGGTGGAGTGTCAGTGCGGTGGCTTCAGAATCGAGTATTACGGCCATCCGGCAGGCGGGCGAGGAGAATGGTTCAAGCTTGACGGTCGTTCCCTTGGCGCGAAGTGTCGTCACCATGGCGTCCACGTATCGACCGCGAGTCCGATCCCACCACCGGCATCGGCGCCAGGGCTGACGCTTTCCGCAAAGGTTGTGATGGCGAAGGTGCCGCCTACCAGGTCGTATTCGGTTCAGGCATCTTGAAATACTCGCGAGACTGTCAGCCCGAGATCCTGCTCGTAGAACCTCCGCGCGTTGGCGATGTCTGTCACGGGATACATGGTGAAGGCCATGCTCGTGATCATGGGCTCTCTCCTTGCCAATACCGGTCTATCGGTATTGAGCGAGGTATGTGCCCAAGGCCTGGCTGTCTCGCTCTCGAACCGTGACGGCGATCCGCAAATGTTCGAGATATTGATCGAGCGTTTTCCCGCCGAGGTCGATCTTACGCGTGGTGAAAAAGCCCCGCACGTCTCGCTCGAGTTCAGGTGTGGCGAGGCTGATGATCCCACCGCACATGCGGCGCAGTCCCTGTTTGGGGAAGCTGTGGTCCATCTTCTCCCAGTTCGTTTTCACAAAAGTCCAGGCTAATTCTCTGCCATAGACATTGCCCAGGATAGCGCTGACGAGAAACGGCGCGTCTTGCGTGCGGATTTCTCCGCTGATGGAGCGGACGAGCGTGCGTTCGAGCAAGGCCTTGGGCTGGAATGATGCGAGCGAGAAGAGATAGCGCCGTTCTTCTTGGGGTGTGGCGGCCGTGCGGAACCGTTCGTTAAATTCGTCATACCGGGGTGCGTCGCCCGTATGTGCGAGGATCGCGACGAGTGAAAGCACGACATTGGGGTCAACGGCTGTCGCGTCGTTGCAGTAAGCCAGGTACAGATCGGCTGCGCGCCGTTGGATGGCCGGATCATTGCCGAGTTTACCCTGTGCGCCGATCAGTTCTCCCCGCAGTTGTCTGGTCAGCTCGTTCTCGCCGCTGCGAGGGACCCAACCCAGGTCTGCAATGGCCGGAGCGATCCGACCGCGCACGAACGATTCGAGCGCCGGTCGATTCTCTACGGTGACGATCCGGTTCAGAAAGGAGAAGGAGTCGATTAATACAGCCCAGACATTCTTATCCCGTTCCGTCGTGAAGCGGGCGGTCAGGTCAAGATAGTCCGTGAGAGGCATGAGGCCGGCGACGGTGGTGGCCCAGGCGTCGTTGATGAGGTTGAACCGCTCGGTGACGGCGAGTCGATCGATGCCGGCGCTCAGGAGCCGATCGAGTAGGTCTGGTGCATAGCGCACCCGATAGAAGCCATCGCCTCCCTCGTTGAGCAGGATGGTCTCCCAATCGTGGGGGAGCGGGACTGTCGCGTCCTTCTCCGTCAGCAACATGCGCAAGGTGCTGGTCTTGCCGGCACCAGTGATTCGCATCTGGAGCGGGATCTGCCATCGCTGGTCTTCTGATAGGCCGGACTGCTCGTCGCTCAGATAACTGAACCGTTGTTGTCTGATCGTGAGTTCGGAGGACGGACTGATAGTTGCGGTCACGAGCGGGAACCCTGGTTGGAAAATCCACCCGTTCATGAGTTCAGGCACCGGCTGTTTGGCGATCTTCCCCATCGATACCCAGAGATCGTTCGTGTCTGCGTTTCCATAGGCATGCGCGCGCAAATAGTCGCGGACACCGTTGCGGAATATCGTCGGTCCAATGTGCTGTTCTAACATTCGGAGTACCGACGCGCCCTTTTCATAAGTCAGGACGTCAAACATCGCATCGGCGTCCTTGGGGGCCTGCACCGGATATTCGATCGGTCTCGTACTTCGCAGTCCGTCTACGGAAAAGGCCGCGGCGCGCGAGACACCGAAGCTGTCCCATCGCTTCCATTCCGGTTTCCAGGCATCCACGGCCAGCATTTCCATGAAGGTGGCGAAGGCTTCGTTCAGCCAGAGCCCGTTCCACCAGGACATCGTCACCAAATCGCCGAACCACATGTGCGCGTTTTCATGCGCGACCACATCGGCCACGCGCTCCAGTTCGCCGTGCGTGGCACTCTTCCGATCGACCAGCAGGGCCGTTTCACGGTATGTAATGGCGCCCAGGTTTTCCATGGCCCCGGAGGCAAAGTCAGGAATGGCGAGCAGGTCGAGCTTGTCACCGGGGTAGGGGATCCCGTAGTAGCTCTCAAAAAAAGAGAGCGATGCCGCCGCAGTGTCTTGGCCAAATTGAGTGAGATGCCCTTTACCAGGGACGGCCCACAGCCGAAGCGGAGTCGAGCCGACCATCACCGGTTCGGTCGGCTCGATCCGGCCTACGATGAACGCGACCAGGTAGGTGGACATCTTCATCGTATCGGCGAAGCGCACCACCTTCTTCCCACCCGCAAGCGTTTCGGAAGCGATCGCGGTGTTGGAGACCGCGGTTAACGTTGGATCGATGACCAGCGTCGCCGCAAAGACGGCTTTGAAGTCCGGCTCATCCCAGCAGGGAAAGGCGCGGCGCGCGTCTGTGGCTTCGAACTGTGTCGCGGCCAGCTGGTGAGTCATGCCATGCTCGTCTTTGTAGGTACTTCGGTAGAAACCACGGAGTTTGTCGTTAAGCATGCCGTAGAATCTCATCGTCAGTTTCCAGATACCTGGCGAGAGAGGCGTGGTGAATGTGAGATGGCAACGCTCGAGTGTTGCATCCAACGTAATGGTGGCCTGATTTACTGGGGTTGAATCTCCTTCAATCTGCGCCGAGGTGATCTCGAGCTCAATGGCGTTGAGGACGATTTCAGAGGTTGGCTGATGGACTGTCAGGGTGATGGTTTGCTCTCCAGCGAAGCGTGCAGCAGTCAGGTCAGGCTCCAATCGTAGATCGTAGCGAAGCGGAACTACATGTCTTGGAAGCCGGTATGGATCGAGCGTGCCCGGAGAAGAATCCTGGTTCATATCCTCACCTTGCGGTTGTTCGGTGGCTGCTTGTGCGAAGGCAGTGTGGAGCCACGGGCTGAAGAACTGTGTGAGTGGAAAGGCCACGAGGAAGCGGCCGTGCTTAACGAGGGCCTGCAGGGTCTGTCGCCTGCCGACCGCGGCTCACTCATGTCCTCGGCGCAGGGTGCGTCTCAACTCCGTTGGGTGTACCCACGATGAGCAGGTCTGTTCGTCCGACAAAGAGGCCGGTCTCGACGATTCCTGGAATCAGGTGCAAGGCGATTTCGAGTTCTCGCGGGCTGTCGATCCGCGGGAGATGGACATCCAGAATCACGTGGCCTGTTTCCGTGTAGAACGGCGACCCGTTCCGTTCCCTGAGCACCACACGACTCTGCGTGAGGGCCTCAATTTCTCGCGCCGTACTTCCCCAGCCGAAGGGGATCACCTCGACGGGGAGCGGAAAGGATCCCCCCAGTACGGGGACTCGCTTGGTATGGTCGACCAGTACGATGAACTGCTTGGCCGAAGCCGCGACAATCTTTTCCTTCAGGAGCGCGCCGCCTCCGCCTTTGATGAGATTGAAGCCAGGATCGACCTGATCCGCCCCGTCGATCGCCACATCGATCACCCAGGCATTATCGGCATCGATGAGGATGATTCCTTCTTGCTTGGCGAGCGAGGCCGTTTCCTTCGACGTGGGCACTCCGCGAAGTGTCATGCCCGCGCGGATCTTTTCCCCCAGCGCGATGACCATATGCTTGGCCGTTGAGCCGGTCCCGAGGCCAACGACCATCCCATCGCGAACGAATTCGACAGCTGTTCGCGCAGCGGCTCTCTTCAGGCTGTCGAGATCCTGGTTGCTCATCATGTTGTGGAGGTATGGGAGAGGGCCGCGGCGACGGATGCGGCACCGAGCAGGGCGGTTTTCTGATTCATCACCACCTTGACCGGGATCGAGCTCATCAAGCGCTTATAGCGACCTTTGTTGATGAATGCCTTCATGAATGTTCCGTCTTTCAGTTTGGCCAGCAATTTCGGTGCGATGCCGCCGCCCAGGAACACGCCGTTGAGTGCCAGGGCCTTTAGGGCAAGATTGCCCGCTTCGGCTCCATAGATGGAGGCAAACATGTCGAGCGCTTGCTTCGCGATGTCTGCCTGTCCCTTGAGCCCGGCTGATGCGATCACCGCAGGAGGGTCGCCGGCTTTGATTTGTTCCGAGAGCCACGTCGGCTCATTCTTCTTGCTGTCGCGGAGATAGTCATAGATGGCATGCAGGCCGGGACCGGATAATACCCGTTCGTAACTCACGTGCAGGTAGTTACCGCGCAGATGGCGCAGCAGTTCAATTTCGTTGTCATCGTTCGGTGCGAAGTCCGCATGACCCCCTTCCGACGGCATAGGTTGATAGCGCCTGCCGTTCCAGAAAAGGATAGATTCGCCCAGTCCGGTTCCCGCCGCGATCAGGGCGAGCGCCTGGTTGTGCGGTGGTGGAGTTCCAGCGTTGAGGATTTCGACTTCATCCGCTCGGAGCAGCAGAATCCCGTGGGCCATGGCTTCAAGATCGTTGAGCAGCTTCACTCTCGGTATGTCGAAACGTTTCGCCAGCGTTACGCCATCGATCACCCACGGGAGGTTGGTCGTCTGACAACGGTTTTGAATGACGGGGCCGGCGATCCCGAAACAGGCTGCGTCGATTTTCGACGGTTTTTCCGCTGGGCGCTCCGGTTCTGGCTCGGCGTCGTCGCTCTTCTCAGTTGTGAATTCGTCGATGGGCGTCGGGGGCTTCGGTGGGACGAGAAATTCAGTGAGCATGTCCTCGAGCGAGGTGTAATCGGCACTGTGGAACGACTCCAATCGGACGGGATCGGCGCGCTCATTTTTCCAGTCGAACAGGGCCAAGTGAGTTTTTGTGCCTCCGATATCTCCGGCAACAATCATCCTGCCCTCATGTGCCCGTCCCCCGTTGATGTATCGGAAGCTCGACTGCCGCAGCCTTGTCGAGGAGCCAGATGAGGCGACCTTCCTCTGGTTCGACTAACGCGGCGGGGAGTTGTCGTTCTGCCTCGGTCTTTGGATCGAGAATGGCTTTCACGATTCCTGCTTTGCCGGCTCCCGCAACGAGAAACAGTACCACACTCGCCCGGTTGATCACACCTAGGGTCATGGTCAGTCTAGTCGATGGACCTTTCGGAGACTGGGTCACGGCAATCAGGCTCTGGTTGCCCCGCAGGGCTGGAGACCCAGGAAATAGAGAGGCCGTGTGCCCATCTTCGCCTAGCCCTAAGAGCATAAGGTCAAGGGTTGGGTGGGTGGATGGTGATGTCTTAGTTGCACAACGTAACTGCTGTTCATACTCATGGGCCGCCGCTTGTGGGTCACGGGATTCCCCTGCCATACGATAGACCTGCGAGGGCGTAACTTTCAGAGGGGTGAACAGGGTTTTCTTGGCCAAGGCGTAGTTGCTTTGAGGGTCATCCGGAGGAACGAGGCGTTCGTCGCTAAAGAAAAAGGCGGTTCGTGACCAATCGAAGCGATCGGCGAAGGGAGGAGAGCTTAGTGTCCGGTAGAGGGTTTCCGGTGTTGTGCCGCCGGAGAGGACGATGAGGAATCGCCCGTTCTCGCGCATAGCCTCTTGGCCCACGGTGTGCACGAGTTCCGCTGCTGCCGCAGCCCATGTTCGACTGTCGTGAGAGATGCGGATTTCGGGGGGGCGGGCCATCTTATTCCTTACGGGGGCGCCTGCCTCTGGTGCGCCGTATGGTTGGACGCCGAGCCGGCGTGCGCGGGGCCAGGGACTTCGTCAGTGCCTGAATCGTCGCGACAGGGTTCTTGCCCAAGGACAAGAGAATGGCTTGCTGATCATGTGCGTGGAGCGCCTGTATGTCGCCGGCGGCTTGGGCCTGCGCGAGCGTGCGAAAGGTGAAGGGTTTTCCGGGAATGTTGAGATCAGGAATCATCGGATCGACGAGTTGTAAGAAAAGTCCGCTCTTCGGACCCCCTTTGTGGAGTTGGCCTGTCGAATGGAGGTAGCGCGGACCATAGCCGGCTGTCGTGGTCACATGGTGATGGGAGACGAGCGCTCTTCGCAACGAGCGAATAGCCTGTTCCATCTTGGAGGATGGTGTCGCATAGGCCAAGATGGCGACGTAGGCGCCTGGACGATTGTGGCGCTTGAGTTGTGCTGCGGCTTGGGCCACGGTCGCACGGGTCTGTTTCGGCAACCGGCCGGTGGACTGGATGGTTTCCAGTACGCGGGCGGTGTTGTCTTTACTTTCCTGGACGTTCGGTTGATCGAACGGGTGAATTCCCAGCAGATGGCCTGCCAGAGCGGTGGCGACTTCCCACCGGAAAAACTCTGCTGCGAGATCGTAACGGTCTTGGAGCGTGAACGTGAGGACCGGATGACCCTGTCGCGCGAGCCCGGCGATGTGTCGGTCGAGCTGTCTATTCCGATCTCCCATCAACCGCAGATAGACAAAGAGCCGGTCCGTGCCATAGGCGGTCGGTGAAACAAGCGGTTCGCTCGCTACAGGGATCAGGCCTTTTCCTTCCTTGCCGGTGCTTTCTGCGAGGAGTTGTTCCGCCCACAGACCAAATGTGGCGATTTGTGGTGAGGCGATCAGTGTGACCTTGTTGCGTCCTGCTTGCGCTAGTGAGGCCATCGTTGCGGCAAGGTCGGCGCCGGGGTTTTGTCCAAGAGGGGGCTGGATTCGACAGGCCTGGGCCATGGCTGTGGCCCGCGTGAGCAATCGTGTGACATCGATGCCCATCAGGGCCGCAGGGACTAATCCGAAATAGGAGAGGACCGAGTACCGTCCACCGATGTCGGGGGGGTTCGTAAAGATGCGCCAAAACTGATGCTCTGCCGCTAGTTTTTCCAACCCGGTGCCTGGATCAGTAATGGCGAGAAACTGTTCGCCGCTTTGGTGGCCCTTGGTCTGATGAACCAGCTCCCAAAAGTGGGCAAAGAGAGACATGACTTCGATCGTTCCACCGGATTTGCTGGCGAGGATGAACAGGCTTCGAGCCGGGTCGATCGCCCGTGTGACCTGTCGAATCCAGCCTGGAACGGTAGAATCGAGGACCCACAGGCGTGGGAAACTGCTGGATGGCCCAAATGATGCGCGCAGCACTTCCGGCCCCAAGCTGCTGCCACCCATCCCGAGCAGAACCACATCGCGGATGCCGCGCTTTTTGGCCAAAGTGCCTAAGGTTCGCAACTCCTCGGTCCGATCTTTCATGTAGTCGATGATGGTGAGCCAGCCGAGGCGGTTGGTGATGTCGGTGGAATCTTGCTTCCAGAGTTGATGGTCGCGAGCCCACAGTCGCTCGACCGCATGGGATGCGGAAAGTCGTGCATTCGCCGCAGCGACCAGGGATTGAAGTTCCGAGGGAAATGATCGATGAGTCTCGAGTTTCATGCTAAGCCTTTTTTCTATTGTAAATATCGCATGAGAGAAACACAAACATGAGGGCTCACCTAAAGCGTTGCGGTTCAAAGGATGAGAAAGAGCATGCCTCCTGTGACCGTCCAGGCGAGAGATTGCGCATGATCGAGAGAGACAGTCAGCCCTAGAGCGGAGGAAGACTTGTTTCCAGTCCAGAGGATGTTTCCCCACGACGTGGGCCTGCCCATGCTAGGAAAACATTCCCACAGTATAGCCGTATGAGACATGGAGACTGGGGGGCAGGCGAGACACAAGGAATCAGGGCTTGCGCGTTTCGCCTGTCGCGCGCGCGAAGCTGGTGGATTATTTCAGCATCCTGGTTAGAGCGGATCTACCTCATGATGCCCTTGTGCAAGGTGATCGTTCCTGGCTGGCTGGATAGCACGTAGTTTGACAGGGCGCCACCCCGTCCCTATAATGTCCCGTTCATCCGTGAGTCTTCTTAGGAAAGGAGTGATCGCATGTCGTTTACATCTCAGCAACCATCGAATCTCAAGAGAAAACGTGAGCATGGATTCCGTAAGCGGATGAGCACGAAGAATGGCCGGAAGGTCTTGGCTCGTCGTCGTGCAAAGGGGCGGGCCCGCTTGACCGTATAGGCCGAGCGACGCTGGCTAGGGCTTCACGAAGGAATCTTCGCCCTCCGTTATGTCCCCCAGACAAGGTAGTTCCCAACACAGGATGACGGTGTGTGGTCATGCCCGAGCCCGGAGGCCTGGTCTCGAAGGGGAAGTCCTGTGCAAGCTGGCCCTCTCCCAGGATGATGGCGATGTCGCAGGGTGGAGGTGACAGGGATCTGTTCCTGAAACGCAGCCGAGACATCGAGTATGCCAAGGAGCATGGTCGTCGTATCTCGACCACTTTGTTTAATATGGTGATTTGCCAGACTGGCGTGAGTGATAGCCGGGTAGGTATTGTGGTGGGCAAGCGATTCGGGGGAGCCGTCAGCCGAAATCGGGTGAAGCGCTTGTTTCGGGAGCTCACGCGGCAACTGCGCGGTCAATTACTCCCAGGGCACGCCCTGGTGGTCTTCCCCAAGCGGGATTCTATTACGCATCCCTTTGCCATCTTGAAAGGGGTGTGGTTGTCGGCGCTCCAGCGCCAACGGTTGCTTCGTACCCATGAGGGCTAGCATGCGCCAGTGGTGTCTGACTCTTTTTGCCGGGTATCGCGATCGGCTCTCGTCGTTCCTGAAACCGGCCTGCCGCTTTGCGACCATCTGCTCTGAATATACGAGTGCCGCGATCAGGCGGTATGGGGTGTTGCGTGGTCGCAAGCTTGTGACCAGCTTCCTGCTGAAATGTTTCCCGTTTCATCTTGTAGGATTGGAACCTGTGAAGTAGTAGGGGCATAACTGCTCACATCGGGGTAGCGGTATATTTATGGACAAACGCGTTGTCATCTTTCTCGTTCTATCGTTAGCGATCATTCTGGGATTTGACCTGTTCCTCAAACAGATGGGGTGGCTTCCTGATCCGCCTCCTGCTCAGGATGGCGCTGTCACGAGCTCCTCCACGGAGCAAGAGCCATCTCCCGCCCTCGAAACAAGCCAGAACAGCAGCACGACCGGTCTGAGCGTCCTTACCCAGTCAGGTCAAAAGTCCACCGCTCCCTCGTCGGGTATTTTGCCGGCAACATCGGAAGAGAGAGTGACAGTTGAAACGGATCTGGTTCGAGTTGAACTGTCGAATCGCGGTGGGGTGATTCGAAGCTGGGAGCTGAAGCGATACCATACGGCACCCCCCGAAGTGAAGCCGGTGCAACTGGTCTATCAAGTGGGAAAGTTCAAAGGCCCACTCTCCCTTACGGTCGCGAACCCCGACATCGACAAGACCATTCGAGAAGGCCTCTATAGTATTGAGAAAGATTTCACGAGTCTCGATGCCGCTCATCCTGTCGGGCATGTCACGATGCAATTTTACGATTCAGTCACCCGCACTGGCGTGGAGAAACGGCTGACATTTCATCACGATAGTTATGTGGTGGATGTATCAGTCGCCCTGGAGGGCGTGACTGAGTCCTATGATGTCGGGTTGGGGACTAACTTCGGTATCGTGGAATGGGGCGATGGGTTCATCGGTCTGATCGGATCTGCCTTGCGGGTTGACGACAAAACAGAAAAAGAGACGCCGGATAAGGAGCTTGAGCGGAATGGGGCGGTTCAGTGGGTCGCATTGCAGGATAAATACTTTCTTTCCGTGTTGATGCCGAAGAAGGGTGAGGCCGCTCTCGTCAAGACGGAGGAGAAAAAGGTTGTGTCGGCTGGGGTGAGGATGGCCGCGTCAGGAGTAGCGTCCTCCTCGGTTGCGCTTCAGCTGTATGCAGGCCCGAAGGAATACGACACGCTCCGCTCGTTGGGCGTGGGCTTGGAAGATATGATCGATTTCGGATGGTTCATCTTTGGTAGTTGGACTGTGGTGAAGTCGGTCGCCAAGCCAATCTTTTACGTGCTGCGATTCATCCATGAATATGTCCATAATTATGGGGTCACCATTATCCTGCTGACAATGTCGATCAAGCTGTTATTTGTGCCATTGCAATACAAGAGCTACAAGTCGATGAAAATGATGCGGGTGATCCAACCCAAGATCAAAGAGGTCCAGGAGAAATATAAGGGCGACCGCGACCGTCTGAACAAGGAGTTAATGAAGCTGTATAAGGATCAGAAAGTGAATCCACTGGGCAGCTTCCTTCCGATGATCTTGCAGATGCCGGTCTTTATAGCCCTGTTCAATGTCCTCTACATGACGATCGATTTGCGCCAATCCCCTTTCATGCTCTGGATTACCGATTTGTCGGTGCAGGATCCCTACTATGTGTTGCCGGTGATCATGGGAGCGACGATGTTTATCCAACAGAAGATCACGCCCACCACGATGGATCCGGCACAGGCGAAGATCATGTTGGTGCTCCCGGTGGCCATGACATTCCTGTTCGTAAATTTTCCCGCGGGTCTTGTGCTGTATTGGCTAACGAACAATGTTCTGACCATCTCCCAACAATTGATCACGGATCGTTTTATGTTTCGTAACATGCCACTCGTCTCGGCAGGGGCGGAGCAGCGCGGCGGCTCGAACGCATAGGTGCCCCTCGGTATGCGGCCCGCTACAATACAGGCCCGCTGATAAAGGGAACGGCCACCTATCAGAGGGCGGCCACAGCCCGTTTGCAGCCGCAGACTGTGGTACGAGAAGCGCGAGACGATTCTACGCAGGCCAGATCTTCACGGACCCGCACGTCTGCAGCATCTTGTTTGTGAAAGACTCGTCATGCTTGGAGCACTCGAAGATACGATTTGTGCCATTGCCACGCCTGCAGGCGAGGGCGGCATAGGGATCGTTCGTCTGAGTGGTCCTCAGGCGCTTGGCATCGCTTCTCAAGTTGTTCGGTTGCGGTCTGGCACTCCCCTCTCGTCGGTTTCCTCGCACACGCTGCATCTTGCCGATCTGGTGATGCCTGGATCGGATAAGCGGAAAGATGCGCGAATCGTTCATAAATTCCAGCCTGTATCGGATCTCCTCGATGAAGCGCTCGTGGTTTATATGAAGGCTCCGCGGTCGTTTACGGCGGAGGATGTGGTGGAAATTCAGTCTCATGGCGGGGCATTGGTGCTGGGGATGGTCTGCAAGGTTTGTATAGAGTCCGGTGCACGGATGGCGGAGCCGGGTGAGTTTACGAAGCGGGCCTTTCTTAATGGTCGGTTAGATCTTTCCCAGGCGGAAGCGGTACTCGATACAATCAGGGCCACATCATCCGCTGGGCTGAATATCGCTCAGCGACATCTTCGGGGTGATCTCGCTCGTGAGGTGGAACAGGCGCGGGCCTCTCTCCTGACGGTGTTGGCCCATGTAGAGGCGGGGATCGATTTTGTGGACGAAGATATTTCTTTTCTTCAACGCGATGAACTGTTGCGTATCGTGCGGGAGGCGTGTGTGGTGGTTCAGAAACTGGAAGCGACGGCGCAGGAGGGGCGGATCTTGCGTGAAGGCGCGCGCGTCGTCATTCTTGGCCGCCCGAATGTCGGCAAGTCCAGCTTGTTGAACCGTCTCCTGAGGGAAGAGCGGGCGATTGTGACGGCTATTCCTGGGACGACGAGGGATGTGATCGAAGAATCCATCGATCTCGACGGGGTGATGATTCGTTTGGTTGACACGGCAGGCGTGCGGGAAACGGACGATTTAGCCGAGCAGGAAGGGATCAAACGAACGCGTGCCGCACAGGACGAGGCGGACCTCTTGTTAGTTGTGGTGGATGGGAGTGTGCCCCTCACGAGCGATGATCGGGAGCTCTTGAGTGTGTCCAGCCATCGCAAGCACGTGGTGCTGCTGAACAAGGCGGATCTTGCCGATACTGTGGAGACGGACGCCGCGCTTGCGGGGCATTCTTCTTACCGTATTTCTGCAAAAACTGGCTTGGGCGTTGAGATGGTGAAGGCGGCTCTTCGTGCTCAGCTGGTGTCCGGGGGATTTGAGGCGGCGGAGAGTGTTACGGTGACGAACGTCCGACATCGTGACGCGTTGCGCCGGGCTGGTGAATCCTTGGCCCAGGCTCTTGAGTCCGTGCAATGTGGGATGGCCGGGGAGCTTGTCTCGATCGATGTGCGCGCAGCAGCCGACGCGCTCGGAGAAATTACGGGCGCTATTACGACGGACGAGATTCTTAGTCGGATCTTTTCAGAATTCTGTATCGGCAAGTAGGCAAAGGTTGAACGTGGGACAGGAAGTTGACGTCATTGTGGTGGGTGGAGGTCATGCCGGCTGCGAGGCCGCCTTGGCCGCGGCGCGTATGGGTGCCCGAACCTTGCTGCTCACGATGGATCGCGACCGCATCGCCCAGATGTCGTGCAACCCGGCGATCGGGGGAATCGCCAAAGGACACATGGTAAAGGAAATCGATGCGCTGGGTGGGGAGATGGCGCGAAACACCGATCAAGCCGGTATCCAGTTCCGCTTCATCAATACGAGTAAAGGTCCGGCGGTGCGAGCCCTCCGTGTCCAATGCGACAAGAAACTGTATCGAGACGCCATGCAACGAACGTTGAGCCGGCAGGCGGGTCTGGCGATCGGCGAGGGGACGGTCGATCGCTTGCTGATGCATGCCGGTGCGGTGACGGGCGTGGTGACGGATGACGGTGATCACATTCAAGCGAAGGCCGTTATTCTGACATCAGGTACATTTCTTAAGGGACTTATCCATATCGGCTTGAATCATTTTCCTGCGGGGCGAGCCGGAGAGGCGTCCGCCGAGCACCTGTCCGATTGCATGCGTGACCTGGGGTTCGAAGTGGGCCGGCTCAAAACCGGCACCCCTCCTCGCTTGGATGGGGCAACCATCGACTTTTCCGTGATGGTGCCGCAGCCGGGCGATGATCCGCCGCCGCCATTTTCGTATCGGACCCACCGGATTGAGAACCGGCAGCTCCCCTGTCATTTGACCCATACCAATCGAACGACGCACGAGTTGATCCAGCGTAATCTGGACCGGTCTCCCCTCTACAGCGGCATTATTGAGTCGGTGGGGCCGCGGTACTGTCCGTCGATCGAGGATAAAGTCGTACGCTTTGCAGACAAAGAACGACACCAGATTTTTATTGAGCCGGAAGGGTTGGATAGCCGTGAATTTTATCCCAACGGGATCTCCACCAGCCTACCGGTTGATGTGCAGGCCGCGATTCTGAAGACGATTCCAGGGTTAGAGCAAGCCACCATGCTCAAGCCTGGGTATGCGATCGAGTATGACTACTTTCCCCCACGGCAATTACACCAGACTCTCGAGACCAAGCTTCTGGCCGGTTTATACCATGCGGGACAGATCAATGGGACATCCGGATATGAGGAAGCAGCGGCTCAGGGTCTGATGGCTGGAATCAATGCAGTCCTCAGACTTCGAGGCGAATTGCCATTGGTGCTCGACCGATCGCAGGCCTATATTGGTGTGTTAATTGACGATCTCATTACAAAAGATGCACATGAACCCTATCGCATGTTTACATCACGGGCGGAATATCGCCTGTTGTTGCGCCATGGAAATGCCGATCTTCGATTAACTGACACTGGACGGCAGGTTGGATTGGTCTGTGACGAAGTTTATGCAAGGTTCCAGTTAAAACAGAAAACAATTGAAGCAGAGCTCGTACGGCTCGAAGAGCTTCGGCCAAAACTCACAGAGGCTGTTCGTGAACGTTTAGCTAAGGTTCAAATCGAAGAGATCTCCGGACCCTGCACCGCGGCTCAACTCTTACGGCGCCAGGGGGCGAGCTATAAGCCTCTGTTAGAGGCACTTGATGTAAGCGTAGTTCAAGATATTGAAACTGCTGATGAAATCGAGTTGCAAGTCAAATATTCAGGTTATATCAAGCGCCAACTTCAACAGATAGGGCGATTCAAGAAGCTCGAAACGAAGCCCATTCCGATGGCCTTCAATTACGATGGGACTCCCGGCTTTTCGCGAGAGGTCCGAGAAAAGCTAAAAAATGTCCGCCCTGCATCTATTGGCCAGGCATCGAGAATTTCGGGAGTCACGCCAGCGGCAATTTCGCTTCTTCTCGTGGCGCTTGAAAAATACAAGGGCGAATCCAGTCGAGACAGCCTTCGGCAGGTCTCATCCTAGGCGAGCGAACGCAGATAATTCTACTATCCCTTCCGGAATGTCTTGACCTCATCTGCTTATTCACGTAATTGTTCCACGTGGAACATGAGCTAGAATTGCGCGAATTCGCGATGAGTTCCATAAGAGAACTTGGGCTAACTATCGAAAAAATCCATGCGGACCAGTTCATGCGCTATCTAGCTCATCTCATTGAGTGGAATAAGGCGATCAATCTCACGGCGATCATCGATCCTAAGGAAATCATCATCAAGCACTTCGTTGACTCACTCACCGCGCTTGTTGCGACAAGTTTTCCACAAAATGGCCTGGTCCTCGATGTGGGATCTGGAGGAGGTTTCCCTGGCATCCCTCTTAAAATTGTCAGATCTGACATACGGTTGGTTCTCATCGAGCCAGTCCTGAAAAAATGTTCATTTCTCAACTCAGTGGTCGGGCTGCTTAAACTTCATGATGTGTCTACGTTTAATGGCACCATCGAACAGTATGCCAAGTGGCCGCTGCGCCATGTTATTAATACGGTTGTGGTAAGGGCGTTGAAATATGAAGAAATGAGAAAACACATTCCTGCGTTGCTAGCTTCAAAAGGAAAAGTCCTCTTATATCGAACAGAGACCATCAAGAATCAGGAAATAGGTGAAGAATTTCATCTTGTGAGCGAAACAGCTTTTGTTCTCCCGCAAGGGTCTGGCAGGAGAGTCGTCTCAGTGATTGAAAGAATAAATTAATAATATAATCAACATCATATATGTAAGTTCCACGTGGAACATTATCGTTGACTACATGAGGGAGGGATTGGCTTAACCTTGAGTATGGCAAAGATTGTAGCGATCGCAAATCAGAAGGGTGGAGTAGGAAAGACTACAACGGCTGTGAATCTTGCCGCTGGTGTCGCACTCTTGGGCAAACGTGTCTTACTTGTGGATATGGACCCGCAAGGGAACGCCACAAGCGGGTTGGGGGTTGACCCACGGTCTTTGAAGACCACCGTATACAACTGCTTGGTTAATTATGTGAAATTTCAGGATGCTGTGCATGCCACAGAAGTGAATGGTTTGTCACTTTTGCCGGCAAATGCTGACTTATCAGGGGCCGAAATTGAACTGGTGAATGTTGAAGAGCGTGAAAAACTGCTTCAACATTTCTTGCGAGATGTTGAGCAGCTATTCGACGTCATCTTTCTCGACTGTCCTCCTACATTGGGAATTCTGACAGTGAACGCACTCGTCGCAGCGCGCACCATTTTAGTCCCGGTTCAATGTGAGTACTATGCCATGGAAGGGTTGAGTCGCCTGGTTGGAAACATCGATCGAGTTCGTCAGTCCTTTAACCCGGAGCTCCAGTTGGAGGGGATCGTCTTGACAATGTTTGATGCGAGGAATACGTTGGCGCGTCAAGTCGTTGAGCAAGTTCGCGAGCATTTCAAAGACGTCGTCTATAGCACCGTAATCCCTCGCAATGTGACACTCGCCGAGGCTCCAAGTTACGGACGTCCGGCAATGTTATATAATGTCGCATCGGCAGGATCTCAAGCCTATTTGTCTTTAGCCAAGGAGTTTGTGAGTCATGGAGAAAAAAGCGCTCGGTAGAGGGCTCGATGCATTGCTGCCTCCCACTAAGCCAGCGGTGAGGTTGGAATTGCCGGAGGTCCAACATCTGCGGGTCGATGCGATTGTGCCGAATCGATATCAGCCGAGACAAATGTTTTCTCCTCAGGAACTGGCAGAGCTCACGGCTTCATTGAAGCAAAGTGGATTGCTGCAACCAATTTTGGTGCGCCGCAAGGGCGACGGAATATACGAACTCATTTCCGGTGAACGGCGTTGGCGCGCGGCGAAAGAAGCGGGGCTGGAAACGATTCAGGCCGTCATTCGCAATTGTGGAGATGAAGAATCTGTCGTCCTGGCGTTGGTCGAAAATCTTCAGCGAGAAGATCTCAATCCCATGGAAATGGCCAGGGCCTACCATCGGATGATGAACGAATTTGGACTGACTCAGGACATAATTGCGCAACGAGTCAGTTGTGAGCGATCATCGATCGCCAATGTCGTGCGCCTTATACATCTCCCCGTAGAGATCCAGCAGCTGATTGAATCGAATCAACTCTCCATGGGACATGCCAAAGTGATTCTTGGCCTTCCCGGCCAGATCGAACAGATTAGAGTCGCCCAGCTTGTGGTTTCAAAAGCCTTATCGGTGAGAGAGACTGAAAAACTCATGGGACCATCACCGGCTGCAAAGAAGCGAGGGACAAAGGAATTACGGCGAACACCCTGGTCTGATGTTGAAGAGCGATTGCAAAAACGATTAGGCACCAAAGTCATGATCCAAAATGGAAGACGCGGCGGGAAAATCGTCATTCACTACTTCTCTGCTCCTGAGCTCGACGGGATTCTCGAGACGCTTCTGAATTAGTCCGTACCGCATTCCTGCTTTGCAGAAATCACGGGAGGTAGAGGCATACTTGTTGCTTCTACGTATTCGTGATCATGTCTATTCTTTTCGACTATTTCCCATAACAGCATTCCAACTGCGCTGGAATAGTGGAGTCACAAATTCGAGGAGGCGTGTTCATGTGGGGGCAGGAAAAAAAAGAAGAGATGAGCTCACGCGAGCAGGAAGGCGAAGAGGTTATTATGGTTGCTGCCAATTCAACAATTGCCGAAGGGGCCGGGGACATTTGTGCCTTTGTGGGAAAGGGTGTAGAGTTCAAGGGCACCATCTCCTATAGTGGCACGGTGAAAATTGACGGGTATCTCGACGGAGAAATTCACACTGACGGCGTGCTTCTGATTGGTGAAGAGGCCATCATCCAGGCAAAAATCACCGCCGGAACGATTGTGTGTAAAGGAAAGATCACCGGGGATGTTGTTGCGAAAGAGTGCGTTAAGCTTCGGGCCCCAGCCGTGATAAATGGGAGCGTCAAGGCGCCAGTTGTTTCAATGGAAGATGGTGTGCTATTCAACGGCGCACTTGAAATGGCTCACGGCGTGCGTGAGCTCCCGCGGGACGTCTCCCTGCATCCTGTCGGAATGATCATGTCCCCTGGCATTAAGCGAGTCAATGGTTAGGTGAGAATATTAATATTTAGGTATTTATCCTTCTCATTCTTTGCGTGGTGACGGGCCATGCATGCGCGGGAAGAGTCTTAGGAGGCGATCATGTGGGCAACCAAAGAACGGGGCCAGCAAGCCGAGCAGGACAGCGAGAATTTTACGCTCCTGGGGAAAGGCGCGGACTTCAAGGGCATTGTGAGTTTTGATGGCACCGTTCGGGTTGATGGGCGCGTCGAAGGAGAGATTTATACAACCGGAACGTTAATCGTCGGAGAGCATGCCGTGATCGAGGGCATTGTGTCAGCTGGGGTGCTCATGAATAGCGGAAAAATCAATGGCACCATCACTGCCATTGAAAAGATTCACATCCTCAAGCCCGGTGTTCTCGTTGGCGATATCCGGACTCCAGTCATTGCGATTGAAGAAGGCTCTCATTTCCATGGCATGTGTGACATGGGTGCTCATTATTGGAGCAACGAACGCGCCCTATCGGTCGACGCGCCTCCCGGCCTTATTGCATCCGCGCATTAACCACAGAGAACAGCCCTCTAGCCCTTTTCCTGTCTCCTCAGTACAATAGCGACCTTATGGCTCGCCCTACAGTTCTCCTTGGCATGAGCGGCGGAGTGGACAGCTCTGTCGCCGCAGCGCTTCTGGTTCGCCAGGGCTACGACGTTCGTGGAGTCACCCTGCAGGTCTGGGAACACGAAGACGAAACGGTTGCGGTCTCTAAGCGCTGGGAGGAACGTGGGTGCTGCAAGGTCGGCATTGCCCGGCATGTCGCACAGACATTGAAGATCCCGCATGAGGTGGTCGACACCAGAGAAATCTTTCGTGCCGGCGTCATCGACGACTTTGTTGCCAGCTATCTCGAGGGCACAACGCCCAATCCCTGTGTCCGGTGCAATGAGCGCGTCAAACTGCGGGGTCTCATCGAACTGGCGGACGCACGCGGGATCAATTTCGTGGCCACGGGCCACTATGTACGCAATGCCGAATCTGAGGGGCTGTCGACTCTCCAGCGAGCAGCCGATCCCAAAAAAGATCAAAGCTATTTCCTGTATCGTCTTCGGCAGTCATGGCTCCCGCGCCTTCTTTTTCCCGTGGGAGGCATGCAGAAGACGGACGTATGGAAGGAGGCAGAGATCTTGGGCCTTCCCGCGGACGAATTGAAGGAAAGCCAGGAAATCTGCTTTGTGAGCCACGGCGATTATCGAACCTTCATCGAGAAGGAAGCGCCAGGCGCAAAGAAACCAGGGGCTTTTCTGGACGAAGAAGGCCGCTATTTAGGCGACCATGAAGGGATCGCCTTCTATACGCCAGGCCAACGACGAGGTCTCGGTATTGCGGCCGGCCGCAGGCTCTATGTGCAGCAAGTGCAGCCCGCCACCAACACTGTCGTCCTTGGAACAGAAGAATCCCTGCGTCGCGGTCAGTGTGACGTTGCAGATCTGAATCTTTTCGATTCCTCGCTTCTCACTGGATCAACAGAGGTACACATTAAGGTCCGGTATGCCACCCCGTCCACGCCTGCGATCGTCCAGTCTCTTTCCGAGGGTGCTCTTCGTATTTATTTCCACGAGCCACAACGCGCGTTGAGCCCAGGACAGTCCGCGGTCTTCTATCGAAACGATCACGTACTCGGCGGCGGCATCATTCAATCATTCTAGCTTCCTCTTGGTCAGCGCCATCGTATTGACAGTCCTCATCTGCCAATGCTAACTTGGCGCGCCGCTTTTCGTGCAAATGCACGAAGGTAATTTCCATTGTCAAAAAGAAGAGGGAACGGATCGGTATAGTGATTAAGACAGCAGTGGCGCGACGTTACGCACAGGCGCTCTTTGAGCTACTCGACGCTTCCACGATTGAATCAACCCGCGCGGCCTTAACCGGGTTGGGTCAAGCGATCAAGGATTCCGTCGCGTTGCGGCATGTCGTGGCGTCGCCGGCCTTTGGCGCGGCAGACAAAATTGCCGTCCTCGCAGAGCTCGGTACGCGCCTGGGCTGTCCTCCCGTCGGAAAAACCTTTCTCGGACAGTTGGTGAAAAAGAATCGTGTCGGCTTTCTTCCTGAAATCGCTGAGGCCTTCGGGAAACTTGCCGATGCGTCGAAGGGCACCCAGCAAATCACCGTGTCCTCAGCTGCGGCCATACCTCAAGCTGAACAAAATCGAATCAGCACTCGCTTGCGCGACATGCTCAAGCGCCAAGTCGACATTACCTTTCACACGGATGCCCGCCATCTCGCCGGCGTGCAGATCCATCTCGGCAGTACGGTGGTCGATAGCACCGTCCGTGGGCGGTTACAAGCGATGCAGAGTCTGTTGACTAAGGAGTAGCCATGCAGATCAAGGCAGAAGAAATCAGTTCGATTATCAAAGAAAAGATCAAAGGGTTCGACAAACAGGTCGACGTTAAGGAAAGCGGCTCAGTCATCCAAGTTGGAGACGGGATAGCCAAGGTCTATGGTCTTGACGGCGCCATGGCCGGCGAAATGCTCGAATTCCCAGGCGGCCTCTACGGGATCGCGCTGAATCTTGAAGAAGACAACGTCGGCGCCGTACTGATGGGCGATGACGTCGGGGTCAAGGAAGGCGATCCGGTCAAGCGCACGGGGCGTATTGCAGAGATTCCGGTCGGCGAAGCCTTGATCGGTCGTGTGGTGAACGCGATTGGCCAGCCTATCGATGGCAAGGGGCCGATCAAGTCGGCGCATTCATCCCGCATTGAAGTCGTGGCGCCCGGGGTGAATACACGTCAGTCGGTGCGCGAACCCTTGCAAACTGGTATCAAGGCTATCGACGCCATGATTCCCATCGGCCGCGGGCAGCGTGAGTTGATCATCGGCGACCGGCAGACCGGCAAGACCGCCATTGCCGTCGATACGATTATCAATCAAAAGGGCCTCGATGTCTTTTGTATCTATGTCGCCATCGGCCAGAAACGTTCCACCGTGGCACGCGTCGTCAAGACGCTCGAAGAGAACCACGCGATGGATTACAGCATCGTGGTGGCCGCCACAGCGAGCGATGCGGCGCCCATGCAGTATCTTGCGCCCTTCTCCGGTGCAGCCATCGGGGAGTATTTCCGGGATAACGGCAAACATGCGTTGATCGTCTATGACGACCTCTCCAAGCACGCCGTGGCCTATCGTCAGTTGTCTCTGTTGCTCCGTCGTCCGCCAGGCCGCGAAGCCTATCCCGGCGACGTGTTCTATTTGCACTCCCGGTTGTTGGAGCGTGCGGCCAAGCTCAGCGATAAGCTCGGCGGGGGAAGCCTCACCGCACTGCCCATCATTGAAACGCAAGCCGGTGACGTGTCGGCCTACATTCCGACCAACGTCATTTCGATCACCGACGGGCAGATCTATCTCGGCAGCGATCTGTTCTACTCCGGTATTCGTCCCGCGATTAACGTGGGTTTGTCGGTCTCCCGCGTTGGAGGTTCGGCTCAGATCAAGACCATGAAGCAGGTGGCTGGTACTCTTCGGCTCGACCTCGCGCAGTACCGCGAAATGGCCGCGTTCTCGCAGTTCGGAAGCGAGCTCGACAAAGCGACGCAGATGCAGCTCGCGCGTGGCGTTCGGATGGTGGAATTGCTCAAGCAGGGGCAATACAAGCCGATGCCGGTCGCCGATCAAGTGCTGTCGATTTATGCCGGCGTCAACGGATACCTGGACGATATCCCCGTCGATAAAGTGCAACCGTTTGAAACTGACCTACTGCACTATGTGCAACAGCACCATCCGGAGCTGAAGAAAGAAATCGCGAGCATCGGAAAGATCGACGACAAAGTCGCCGGCAGACTGAAAGAGATTCTCGCGACCTTTAAACAAAAGATGGGATATGGCGCCAAGTAGCCATCAGGCGTCGCTCTTCAGCATTACGCTGAGAACTGAAGGCTGATAGCTGAACGCTAAGACACAATGCCGAGTCTTCAATCGCTCCGCCGTAAAATTGCGGCGTTTAAAAATACACAAAAGATTACCAAGGCCATGAAGATGGTGGCCGCGGCGAAGCTGAAACGTTCGCAGGACCGCATTCTGGCGGCGCGCCCCTACGCCCTCAAGATGCGGGGCGTGCTCAGCAACCTGAGCCGACGCGTGAATCGGTCTTCGCATCCCCTGCTGCAGAAGCGTGAGGGGAAGAAAGTCGAAGTCCTCGTCGTCACGAGCGATCGCGGGCTATGTGGCGGCTTCAATGGCAATATCATGCGGAAGAGTACGGAGTTTGTGCGGCAATGCGAAACCCAGGGATTACAGGTTAATTTGAGCATTGTAGGGCGCAAAGGCCGCGACTATTTCCGCCGCCGCACCTGGCCGATCAGACAAGAGTGGACCGGCATCTTCGATAAGCTCACGTTCGAACATGCCATCGATATCGGTGGCGACCTGACCGATCATTTCACCAAGGGCACGTTCGACGAACTCTACATTGTCTACAACGAATTCAAGTCGGCCATTCAACAGCGTGTGATCGTGGAGAAGCTGTTCCCCGTCGATGCCGCAGCCGAGTTTGGGACGGCGCAGGCGGAAGGCACGACAGGCGGCAGCTACTTCTATGAACCGGACGAAGCCGACCTCTTGAACGTATTCGTTCCGAAACATTTCCAGACGCAGACGTTTCGTATTCTGCTGGAATCCGCCGCAGCGGAACATGGCGCCAGGATGGCGGCGATGGACGGCGCAACGCGGAACGCAGGACAACTAATCAAGAAAGTGACCTTGCATTACAACAAGACCCGCCAGACTGCTATTACTAAAGAACTGATGGACATCGTCGGTGGCGCCGAAGCGCTGAAATAGTTCGCCACGTTGAAGAAGGAGTGAGCCGTGAGCATAGGAAAAGTCATTCAGGTCATCGGACCGGTGGTAGATGTGGAGTTTCCTCCCGGACAACTGCCGAGCCTTTATAACGCCCTCAAAGTGATTCAGGAAGAGAACAAGACTGCCGGCACGCCGGCTGTCCGCATCACCCTCGAAGTCGCACTGCACCTCGGTGAAAACCGCGTCCGCAGCATCGCGATGTCTACGACCGACGGTCTCACGCGAGGGATGGATGTGCATGATACCGGAGCGCCGATTTCCGTCCCGGTCGGTCGCGAGACATTGGGGCGACTGATCAACGTGCTGGGTGAACCAGTCGACGAAATGGGCCCCATCAAAACGACAAAGACCTATCCCATTCACCGGCCTGCGCCGCGCCTGGAAGATCAGGACACGAAGACCGAAGTCCTCGAAACCGGCATCAAGGTCGTCGATCTTCTCGAGCCGTACAGCAAGGGCGGCAAGGTTGGTCTCTTCGGAGGCGCCGGAGTCGGTAAGACCGTCATCATCATGGAACTCATCAACAACATCGCCTTGCATCACGGTGGTTTCTCGGTGTTCGCCGGCGTCGGTGAGCGGACTCGTGAAGGCAACGACCTCTGGCATGAAATGCAGGAGTCGAAGGTTATCGATCCCAAGGACTTCACCAAGTCGAAAGTCGCGCTGGTCTATGGCCAGATGAACGAGCCACCTGGCGCGCGTTTGCGCGTCGCGTTGACCGGACTGTCCGTCGCCGAATATTTCCGCGATGAAGAGAATCAGGACGTGCTGCTGTTCGTGGACAATATCTTCCGGTTTACCCAGGCCGGTTCAGAAGTGTCCGCATTGCTCGGCCGTATGCCGTCCGCCGTCGGCTATCAGCCCACCCTCTCGACCGAGATGGGGCAACTACAAGAACGCATCACCTCCACCAAGCGTGGATCGATCACCTCGGTGCAAGCCATCTACGTGCCGGCAGACGATCTGACCGACCCGGCGCCGGCCACGGCCTTTGCCCATCTGGACGCGACCACCGTGTTGTCGCGGCAATTGGCTGAGCTGGGTATCTATCCAGCTGTCGACCCGCTCGACTCCACCTCGCGTATTCTCGATCCTCAAGTCATCGGCGAAGATCACTATAAGGTCGCACGAGGGGTCCAGTCTGTTTTGCAGCGGTATAAAGACCTCCAAGACATTATCGCCATTCTCGGTATGGACGAATTGTCGGAAGACGACAAGATGGCCGTGGCCCGCGCACGCAAGATCCAACGATTCCTCTCGCAGCCGTTCCATGTGGCCGAAGCCTTTACCGGCTCGCCCGGTAAGTACGTGAAGCTTAAGGATACGGTGCGGAGCTTCAAGGAAATTCTCGATGGCAAGTACGACCATCTCCCGGAACAGGCATTCTACATGGTCGGCCCAATCGAGGAAGTGATTGCGAAAGCCGAAAAGATGGGAGTGAAAGTATAAGCAGGTGGGCACTCTTGTGCTCACAGACCGCGTACGATGAAACGGTGCTCGGTCGAAGCGCGTACGTGAGAGCATCCCGGCTGCTCATACATTTTGATACACACGTAGGAGAGATATGGCAGGAACGTTATTGCTAGAGGTTGTGACGCCGGAGAAGTTGCTCTTGAGCCAGCAGGTGGATGAGGTCATTGCACCAGGCTCCGAGGGTGAGTTCGGTGTGTTGCCGGGACACTGTCATTTCCTTTCTACGTTACGCATCGGTGAGCTTCGCTATCGCGTCGGGGATCAGACCAACCACATGGCTATTCTCTGGGGATACGCAGAAGTCACACCGACAAAAGTCACGGTTATGGCTGAAATTGCCGAGAAGGCTGAAGATATCGATGTCGACCGCGCACAAGAGTCGGTGGAGAAGGCCGAACAGCGCTTGAAGGCCGGCGGTCTGCCGTCTGAAGTCAAAGAAGCCGAAATCAGCCTTGAAAAAGCCCGCCTCCGCAAGAAGATCGCCGATCGCGCTCGCAAGACCGGCCACTGATAACCTTCTCAGATAATTCCGGAAAGACAAGAAGCTCGGTCGGCGGCTGACAGAAATGTTGAGCAGTCTGGCCGATCTACCACGTGCTCGCGCTACGAACAGCCTCAGCAGGCCCTCGTTGGACACGCGTAGCGGGAGATTAACCCTAAACGCAAGGACACCTTGGGTCACTGCATCAATCTGCGAGAAGAGGCCAAAAACTTCGGTCGCTTGAGAACTGTGGAGGCTCTCCGCACGTTCACAGCACCACGAGAGGTCCCTGCTATTTCCCCAGCGGAACTTCGATCACCAGACCGCCCATGACGTCGTCCATTTTAAAATCCTTCTTAGGGCTATGCGGATGGGCATTGTGACAACCAACGCAGGATTGGCTGACAGCACGGTCCGCGTAGATGGCCTTAAAATAGGTCTGATCGCCGATCTTGATCGTGCTTGTGGCAGACCGTTCTGGATGCTCACGCACAGCTTCTAGCCCTCTTTTCTCCGCCTCATCGTACGGGCCATTGTGCGGATTGATCGGCCACAGACTGATTAGCCGGTAGCGGACCTTCGTTCCGGTCTTCGAGGACAGGTCGCTCGCTTCTGCGAGAAACTGCGCTGGTAGCGGCAAGGTCTTTTTCTCCGTTCGCCAGTTCTCCGCTGCTGTGGCTCCGCCCTCTTTTTGCAGGCGCTCGACGATATGAATGGTGTAAAAGATGCGGTCGGCTTCAATGACGGCATGGATGTAATCCGTGACCGTTTCCGGGGGAATTCCTGGCAGGTCTGCTGCGCGCGCCGTCATCGTGAACGAGGAAAATACCATCACCGCCACCACCGTCCGGATGAGTCTCCATCTCATGATTGTGCCTCCTTGTTCTACGTCAGACCAGCCTCGCAGTTGTCAGCTTAGTCCAAACCAATTGGAGAGGCAATCGGATCGGCAGGCCTTCCGATTGCAATTGAGCCTTGCGCTGCAGTAGCGTGGCCTGAACGTGCGAGAGAGGGCGATTCGTCTTATGGTGACTGAGTTTGTCGTGACGGCCGGCGAGTTACCAAAACGGCTGGATATCTTTCTGGTCAATCGGGAGCCCAAATTATCTCGGTCAGCCTTGCAACGGTTGATTGGGCAAGGACGTGTGCGGATCAACGGTCAGGTCGTCAAGCCTAGTCAAAAGATCAAACCCGGCGACACCATCGCCTTTGACATTCCGAAAGCGGAGCCGCTCGAGCTCAAAGGTGAGTCGATTCCACTCGAGATTCTTTACGAGGACGACGTGTTGTTGCTCCTAAATAAGTCAGCCGGCTTGGTGGTCCATCCTGCGCCGGGTCATTGGGCCGGTACGCTGGTGAATGCCCTCCTCCATCATTTTCAGACATCCGGCGGCACGGTATCGACGATTGGTGGAAAAGAACGGCCAGGGTTGGTTCATCGGCTGGACAAGGATACCTCTGGCGTGATGGTGATCGCCAAAACAGACGAGGCCCATCGTGGTCTTTCGGCTCAATTCAAACATCACACGATCACGCGGGTGTATGAGGCTCTTATTTCTGGCGTGCCGAAAAAAGGACATGGGCTGATCGAGCTGGCGATTGGACGAGACAGGAAGGAACGGAAAAAATTCTCTGCCCACACGGCACGACCGAAGGAATCCGTGACGGAATACAAGGTCGACCATCGTTTCGGTAAACTAGCTGCCCATGTGCTTTTGTACCCACGCACAGGCCGGACGCACCAGCTTCGCGTCCATCTGACATCCCTGGGCCATCCAATTCTGGGAGATCAAACCTATGGCGGGAAGAAGGTCTGCACGGTAGAGGGCGTCGAGATCCCCCGCGTGATGTTGCATGCGAGGACCCTCGGATTCCATCACCCCTCCACCGGAGAGTTTCAGGAGTATACAAAGGGCTTCCCATCCGATATGGAACAGGTCGTTCAAGCCCTCGAGGGCCTCACGCCTCCTCACGGCACTCGAAAATCTTGACAGACCCCTCCGCGTGGCGTAAGCCATGCCACCTCGAAGGATAAGTTCATGCAGACTGCCGATGTGCTGGACGCGATGGGTGGATTGGTTGCTCAGCTGAAGATGTATGCGGCCAAATTGCCGCCGATTGTGCATCTGTCGGCGGTGCCGACCGGTGTGAAGCCCAAGCTTGAGGCGGTGGAGGAGTATGAGGAGATCGTCTCTCGGTTCAGGAGTCAGAGCGCCGGGACTCCCTATAAAGTCCTGAACGAATTATTTGTGGAATCGCTGGAAGCCTACGAGGTCGGTAGATTGCTCGGCTCCGTCCAGCCGCTCCTTTCGGTCCTCGATCATCTGGACCGGATGCAGCGAGATAAAGAAATCGAAATCGGACGGATCGATGAGAAGCGCACAGGCGAGTATCGGTCCACGCTGAATAAGATTCTACCCGGCAACAAGCCGGAATTGGACGGCGCAGGACGGGGAATGTGACTAGAGTTCTAAGTTGAAAGTGCTGAGTTCGGCCTCAACTCAAAACTCTAAACTCAGGACTCAGAACTCCGCGAAGCGGCTAATGTCCCATCTTTGGGCCGGCCGCGTTGTCCCCTTGTGATACGAGCTTGAAGCGAACTGTCGACCCGCATTGCGGACACTTTCCGCGGATGGTTTCCTCATCCAGCAGTTCGTATTGGTCTTCTTTCAGCCACATCAGCTGCGCGCACTTCGGGCAGGTTCGTACTTGCGTTGTCATGATGTTCCTCGTACACTCCGCGTGACTTTGGTTGCTGTAACTGGGAGCTAATCTAGTACAAGATGCCTCCAACCCTCAAGCCCGCGATCTCCTTCGCCGAAAAGAAGGACCTCGACCCCGCCAAGCTCGTCCGCCTCTACCATCAAGCTCCGTGGGCCAAAGGAAGGACCCTTGAGGACGCACGTGAGATGTTGCGCCACACCGACGTGGCTGTAACAGCCTGGGACGCTGACCTGCTGATCGGATTTGGACGGGTATTAACGGACTATGTCTACCGAGCGACCATCTGGGATGTGATCGTCGATAAGGCCTATCAGGGTCAGGGCGTCGGCACCGACATTGTCCATCGCATTTTGAACCACCCTCGCCTCAAGAAAGTCCAACTCTTCTGGCTCTGCACCCGCATGCCGGGGTTTTATGAAAAGCTCGGCTTTAGTTCGAAGGAACAGACCGGGATGGTGTGGAGCCGATCGAAACAGGGCCGGCAGGAATAGCGTATTTTCTTCGAGTCTGAGACCCTTTGCTTTTGCCCTTCTCTCGTATCTGGCATGGAACCCCAGGAGGATGGGGGTTCCATGCCAGATACATCTGCCTAGTATATTCAGAAACTAAAAGAAGAGTTTAGCGCCGAAGAGGAAGCCGAAAGACGAGGCGTTCCAGTCGTTGTTGCGGTTCCCGTTCACCGTCGCATGTCCGTCATTGCGTTTGTAGGCCATTTCCGCGTTGAGAGCAAACTGTTTGTTAAGCATGTAGTCGGCGCCCCAGCCGAGTCGCCAGGCGAAGGTGTTGCTGGGGGAGATACGAAATGAGCTGTTTTCACCGAAACTGTTCACATTCACCCCGAAGCTCATGTTGGCATAGGGGCTGATCGGGCCAAATCGCACCGGACGTACTTCGACTGTCGGCAGCACTGATACGGTGTCTTGATGGCCCCAATCACGGTAGGGTCGTTCTTGATCTACGCCATGACGTTCCCACTCCAACATCATCCCGGCTAAGAGCCACTTGTTGAGACTATACATCGCTTGGAAATTGACCAAGGAGCCCACACTGGTTGAACTATTAGCAGTTAACGATTGTGTCAATGGCGCAAACCCTGCCCGCATACCGAGCACGACTTTGCCTGGCTCTATTCCGCCCTGTTCCATCTTCCATTCTTCCGCGCTTGCCTGGCTGCCTAGAACGAGCGCGTTTATCACCATGAATCCCAGTAAACCCCAACGAGCTATAACGACACCCATATAAAAAAATCCTCCATGATGTAATGATGTAAATAGGCTACAGACACGCGTTCTATCCACATTACAACGCAAGTTCGGTACCCCGATTTCCTTTGAATCGATTGTAGTCTGGCAAGAGGAATCGCTCAATAAATATAAAAGCTTAGACCTATCATTCTTGCTGGGCGATTTAGGGGCAGTCATGGTGTCGTTTTGCTTATGGAATAATGACTCATTGCCGACACAGTTTAGTATCTGTAACCCCACAGGGGGAGAGACAACATAAAAATAGTTAAGGACTTAGACGGCACAACGTGGCACGGAGTTGAGTTCAACCGGGGGCGAGAGACCGCCTCTGTCTCTTGGGAGAAAAAATGACCGCAACAAAGAACAGCACGGTGGCGAGCAGCACAATGGCAGGGCCGGAAGGGATATCCCAGTAAGAGGAGATGAGTACTCCCCCGACTGAGCAGGTGATTCCAATGAGGACCGAATACCAGGTCAGCGTCGAGAGACTATGCGTCAGTTGGTAGGCGGTGGAGGCAGGAATCAGGATCATCGCGAAGACAAGGATCGCGCCGACGGTCTTGAGAGAGATCACCACCGTGAGGGCGACCAGGGTCAGCAAGAGGAAAAATATGCGCCGGGCCGGCACTCCGGAGGCTTCCGCCATTTCTTGGTCGAAGGCGATGAAGTAGAGCTCTTTCGAGAAGAGTACAATCGCACCGATGACGACGATGCTCAATCCGGCAATGATGCCAAGTTCCTCGCTGGTCACTGCGAGCACATTTCCAAAGAGGTAGCCATAGACCTCGGCATTATAGGTCTTCATCAGACCGATGAAGAGAATCGCAAGGGCCATGGTGGCGGTGTAGAGAATGCCGATGGAGACATCCAGCTTCATCCGGCCTTTTTCTTCCACCCATCCCGTGATCCAGACTGTGGCGAGGCCAAAGAGCATGGCCATGAGCAGCGGTGGCCAGCCCATAAGATAGCCGAGCGCGACTCCGGCAAACGCCGCATGGGCCGTGCCGGCTCCCATAAACGCCAACCCTCGTAGCACGACGAAGACACCGATTGTCGAGCACAAGGCGCCAACGAGCGCAGCCGCTAGGAGAGAACGCTGTATAAAGTCGTATGCGAGCAGGTCAAGCATCGTAGTGAATGGTCAATGATGGTGGTGGTAGTCTTCGACGATAACGAGATCGTTCTCTGTAATAACAAGGTCTTTCCCATAGACCTGGCTGAGGATGTCCGGCTTCAGCACATCGGCAGGCGGCCCTGCGGCGTAGAGGCGGGTCTTGAGGAGCACGAGCCGGTCTACCCGCGAACGGATCATATTGATGTCATGGGTGATCAAGAGGACTGTTAAGCCTAATTCTTCGTGCAGATGCTGCACCAACTCGACAACACTGTGCTGCGTCGTGATATCCAGTCCAGTCGTCGGCTCGTCGAGCAACAACACATCTGGCTGCTGGGCCAACGCTCTGGCGATGAAGACGCGCTGTTGTTGTCCTCCAGAGAGGTGCCCCAGCGCGCTTTCTCGATGCCCCTCCATCCCCACGTGAGCCAGGGCGTCCAGCGCGATCTTAAGATCTTTCCCTGATGGCCGCGTGAACAGACCTAAGGCGCCGTACCGTCCCATCATGACGGTTTCCAGTACTGTGACGGGAAAGTTGCGATCAACCACTCCCTTCTGAGGCAGGTAGCCGATCCTGGCCCGGTGGTGACAGCGTAGCTCATCACAGGCACAATCGAAAATTCTGAGATGACCTTTCAGCGGAGCCATTAAACCGAGAACCGCGCGGCAGAGAGTCGTCTTTCCGGACCCGTTGGGGCCGATGACCCCCACGAATTCGCCGGATTGAATCTCAAGCGAGATATCCTCAAGTGCAATCACCCCAGGGAACCCAAAGGTGGCATGATCGAAGTGAATGATAGGAAGCGACTGACCTGCCATGTCGGTGAGGACTCCTCTCAGCCCAAGCCGCTGAAACCGCAGCCTATCACCCGCTAGGCCGCGCCCAGCGCGTTGACCAATTGCAGCACATTATAACGGAGCATGTCGAGATAGGTTTCTGTGTGCGGGAGGCCTCCTGGAAGAGTAGTGAGCACCACCACGCGCGCGCCGGTCTCTTTGGCCAACAGTTCGGGAGTCTTTTGGCTCAGCTGAATTTCCGAGACCACGACTTTGATCCGGTCCTTTTTGATCTTCACTATGAGGCCGTGAAGGTGGAGCGCCGATGGCTCGCTGCCGGATTGGGGTTGGATCGTTCCGACAATCTGAAAGCCGAAGCGCCTTGCGAAGTACGGCCAGGCCGGATGATGAGCGATAAACCGCCGGTCGGCCACGCGTGTGATTCGTTCACTCAGGTCTCCTCGAAGTTGGTCCAGCTTCCGAAGGTAGGAGGCTTGATTGGTTCGGTACTCCGTCGCATGGGTTGGGTCTACCTGAATGAGCGCTTCCGTGATGTGCCGCATCATGGTCATCGCATTCTCAGGGTCCATCCATACGTGAGGATTCCCTCGTTCATCTTCTTCGCCGGCATGAGCCGCTCCGTCATGGTCTGGTTTGTCGCGGAGAAGTGCGATGCCTTTGGAGGTGGTGACGACCCGGAGTGATGCGCTGCCGGCATTCTTCACCAACGAAGAGACCCAGACTTCAAGGCCGATACCGATTTCAAACAGCAGCCGGGCTTTCCGGACGGCGACGAGATCACTCGGCTTGGGGGAATAGGTATGTTCGTTTTCATAGCCGCTCAGTAGGGAGGTCACCCGTACGTGGGATCCGCCGACTTGTTCGGTCAGGTCCTTCAGGACGGGAATCGTAACCACAATATTGAGGGGCTCTGGAGGAGCGGCGGCAAGAACCAGAGGTGCGGCGAGCACACTGTGACTGATGAGGATCGCCCAGAGTAGGCGCATCAATTGGAGATTCAGCATGGGCGAGAACGCTAACATTGGGTCCTTTGGTTGTCAACGCAACGACTTGGGTTGATTCCGAGAGTTCCGTGGCGATTTCTTCCCTGCTTGACCCCGCCGGATAGTTCCATTAGCGTAGCGATCGACAGCTCTTGCTAGACGATCACTGGAGAGGTCAAGGAATGCATGTCGTGGGGCTCATGTCTGGAACATCCGGCGATGGTGTCGATGCTGCCCTCGTGGACATTACCGGGCGAGGTCGTTCCCTGAAGGCGCGGACGCTCGCGGCGCACACGCTGGCCTATCCACGCTCGTTACAACAGCGCATTCTCTCCGCGTCGGTTTCCGGGACGGTGGCGGATGTGTGTCACCTCAATGCGTTGCTTGGTGAATGGTTCGCGAACGCGGCACTGCGCGTGATTCGGCAGGCGAAACTCCAGCCGAGCGATGTGGCGTTGATCGGCTCTCATGGGCAAACCGTGCACCATCTTCCGCATGGTATCCATGCGCCGGGAGTCGGCGCCATTCGTTCCACCCTGCAAATCGCCGAGCCGGCGGTGATTGCCGAACGAACAGGGATTACAACCGTGGCCAATTTCCGGTCGCGTGACATCGCCGCAGGAGGTCAAGGGGCTCCGTTGACGCCCGTGGCACATGCGCTGCTCTTGAAACATGCACGTCGCGCGCGGTTGGTGGTGAATCTCGGGGGCATCAGCAACGTGACGTATGTGCCGAAAGGGGGACACCTCAGCGGGGTGCAGGCATTCGATACGGGGCCGGCCAATATGGTGCTGGATAGTCTTATGGTGCGTGTGACCGACGGGCGACTGCTGATGGATCGTGATGGAAAATTGGCCATGAAAGGGCAGGTAGATTCACGACTGTTGGGCAAGCTGCTCGCGCACCCCTTTCTGTCCAAGCGGCCGCCCAAATCGACCGGGCGTGAAGCATTCGGTCCTGTTCTCATCGAGGAACTGCTCGCGATTCAGCAGCAACGCAGCCTCTCGATCGAGGATCTGTTGGCGACCTGCAGTATGTGGACGGCCAAGGCAGTGGGAACTTCGCGACGGTGGATCAGTGGTGAGATCGATGAAGTGGTGGTGGGCGGCGGTGGCGTCCGTAACCGTGCGATCATGAGTCATCTCGCAACGGTCTTCGCCCCGGTTCCGGTCACCACATTTGAGACCCTGGGGTGGGACAGTAAGGTGTTTGAGGCGGTGGCCTTCGCCATTTTGGCCTATCAAACCGTGACTGGACAGTGGGGAAATATTCCGTCTGTGACGGGCGCGAACCATCCAGTACTTCTTGGCACGATTGTCCCGAACGGGCCTCGCTGGCGTGAATCCCTTCCTGCGCGATAGTTGCCGCTATGGAGACTGTATTCATCGTTCTTGCCATCGCGTTCCTGGCTTTCATGATCTGGAGGCTGAGGGTCTGGTCAACCAGTGGTTCAGTCAGGAAAGAGACTTTTGTCCTTCCTCCTGGCGTCACGCTACGTCCCCAGCCTCTGCTAACTGACACCGATCTCTTGCTCTACAATCTCATACGTTTGGCCGTGGAAGACCATTATCTTGTCTTTGCGAGAGTTCCGCTCTGGTCTGTTGTCAGTGTCGAGGCCGAAGGAAAGGCTCGGTCGCAGGTGTTAAGACAGATTGCGCTGAAGCAACTCGACTTTGTGTTGGTCCACCCAGGAACGAAGGCTGCGGAACAGGTTGTGTTGCTTGAAGAAGGTTTCCCCCCTCAGCCACACGAGGTCGCTCGGAAGCGGGATATCCAGTCTGTCCTACAAGCTGCCGGCATCACGCTGACCACCTTGAAGCCCCAGACGTCCTATACGGTGCCTCAACTGGCTCAGCTGCTTGGCGTTGGCGATGACGAGTGACTGCCACCGCGTATATTGCCGACACGTCATTTCCCTGGCTTGAGGTGACACTAATCGGAAGAGCTGTTGCCGGTCAGTTGAGGGGGCGATTCCTCATCCCGCATTGGTGCCGCGTCAAGGGCTTTCCGTGCCAACTCTGCTTCAGCACTTTCAGGATATTCATCGATCACTCGCTCGTACATCAAACGAGCTTTTTCGTGATCCTTCAGCCTGGTGTAGGTTTGTCCGATCTTTAAGGTAGAGGCAGCATACTTCGGACTGAGGGGGTAGTAAGACACGACGTGGTAGAAGGATTTCAAGGCTTCCTTGTGGCGCCCTAATCGGTACTGACATTCACCCACCCAGTATTGTGCGTTGGCTGCCAGCGAGGACTGCCCGTGGAGTTCGAGAAAGAATCGAAAACCAGCCAGCGCGGCCTCGTAATCCCTGTGCTTGAACTCCTCCATCACTCGATCATAGAGGTGTCGAGACGAGTCCTGCATGTTGGAGGGGGCGGCGACGGCGAGATTGAGAGAAAACAGCACCGCGATCATTCCCGGGAGCACGATCATTAGCGTCTTCATCATAATGCCTCCTTACTGCTCGGCAAAGGCTCGGTATCCATCCTCCCGTGATGTCGCAATCGTCGTGCCACTATGCAGCTATCCGGCGTGGCGAAAACCGACGACAATCCAGGAGCTTGGCGCCATTCGATGCCAGGAATTGCCGAATGACTACCCCTGCCTGAGCGACAGATTTGTACGATTTGTGCGTGGATCTTCGCTTGACAAAAGGGAGCCCACTACTCAGCAAAGTGGCTTCGGTAAACGCTTTTTTGAGAACTTGACTTGCTTGTTCGTGGTCGAAATAATGCCGCTCGGTCTGTCTGGTTCATCTAGTTTCTCTGGTCTATCTGGTTTGTTTCGTTTATTTCGTTGGTCTTGTTCAACCAAACAGACGAGACAGACCAGGCAGACCAAATGAACAAGAAAGGCGCGGTGGAGGGAGTTGGGCATGATGACTGATCCTCCACCGAATCCACTCGGCGGAAAGACTTTGATCGTCGACGCGAATGACGGCGGCTCATATCCGCGACCCAGTGCGGCACTACTCGATGCAGGAGAGTATGACCAGGTTTTTGTTCGTCCTGGGATCTATGAGGACAAAGTCTTTATCACCGGGCGACCGATTCATTTGGTGGGGGCAGGTCGAGACGAGGTGCAGATTTTTTCCCGTCGTGGGGGACCTCTCTATCTCCAGCAGGTCCCAAGCGGTCGCATCTCCGGCATCACGTTTCGATACGTCGGAAGCGACCAGAATTCCGCGATGAACCTGCTCGATTCCTCTTGTGCTGTGACACAATGCCGTGCCACGGAGGGTATTCTGTCCGGTGTGGTGATCTATGGCTCTCAGTCACGCCCGACATTTATCGAAAACGAAGTTTGCGGCAACCGCGAATCGGGGATTTTTGTGTTTGCCGGGGCACAGCCGAGGATCGCCGACAATGTCTGTTGGAATAACCACCATTTTGGTATTGCGGTGCGCGATCCTGGGAGCCATCCGGAACTCGTCAGGAACCGGTGTCGTGAGAATATGCTGAGCGGGATTCTCCTCTTTCATCACGCGAAAGCGCTCCTCGTCGACAATACATGCATCGAGAATCAGCACTGGGGAATGGTGATGACTCCCGACTGCAACACTACTCCTGGTCGGGAGACGCTCGACACCTCAAACATTCTTGCCCCCAATCCGCGCGGGACCTTGATCGTGACGGACCAGCCGTTAGGTGACATCGGCCGGTGATGAGCCTGGATGTCGCGGACACTGCAATCTTGGATTAAGTGCGTAGAATATAGAAGGCAAGGTCGGGGAGGAGTTTGAAGGCGTCCCCAGTCTTGATTCCGCTTACTTCGATAGTGCGGATTCGTTACGGAAGGAGATTGGCCGAGTGAGTTACAGAGGCTTCGTGAAGGTGAAACGCACTGCCGCCTTGCTGTTTCGCTCGATACATCGCCGTGTCCGCATGCTTCAGTAATTCGTCGACGGGATGGTCGTCGTGAGGGTAAATCGTAATTCCGATGCTGACGCCGATGGAGATGTGGTGCCCCTTTAACTCGAACGCCGTGGCAATGGATTCCGTGATGCGCTTCGCTACTACAAGGATATTCTGTTCGGAAGCGACCCCTTCTAGAATAATCGTGAACTCGTCCCCGCCCATCCGGGCTACGGTATCGACTTCCCGCACACAGGTCTTGAGTCGCTCAGATACGGCCTTGAGTAGTTCGTCACCCATGTCGTGGCCGAAGGTATCATTCACCGCTTTGAAACGATCAAGATCGAGGAGCATGAGACCAATCGGCTGATGCATGCGCTTGCTTCGAGCCATGGCTTGAACCAGCCGATCACGAAAGAGGGTACGATTTACCAGCCCGGTCAAGTGATCGTACTGTGCGAGGTAGGTCAGGCGTTCTTCAGAGCGTTTCCGCTCAATGGCATAGCGGACGGCACGAGCTAACAGCTCGGGATGACCCTGACCTTTGACGAGATAATCCTGTGCCCCCTGTTGGACAGCTTGAAGAGCCAGGCTTTGGTCGCTCACGCCGCTCAGGACGACGACAGGGGTCGTCGGACTGGTGGCATGGACCTGTCTGACCGTCGGGAGACCGAACGCATCCGGGAGAGACAGGTCCAAGAGCACGGCATCGAATCGCTCACGGCCGAGAAGCGTGAGCCCTTCTCCCAACGTTTTCGCACGAGTAATCTGGAACTCCTCGATGCTCCATTCAGAAAGAAGATCCTGCGTGAGCTGAGCGTCGACGTCATTGTCTTCGACGAGGAGCACTTTGATCATCTGACACCCTCGCTATCGCGTGAACCCCTGAGTCCGGTTCCTAATGCTCAGATCTGGACCAGTTGCTGTGACGAGGCCAGCGACTATTGAGAGAGTGATTATAGCCAAGAGACGAGGGAGGATAAAGAAAATGCGAAAATACGGTAAGGGAGAGGCGTGAAACTCGAAAGGGGTTCCAGGCCACGGACAAGCGTGACAGCACAGGCCGCATGATACCACTCTCCCAGGTGAAGACCATGACCGCCCCTTGTAGCAGATGCAAGCCAATAAGACTACGTAGGGCGGTCAAGAGGAACCACGGCGGACGATCTGGGGTGAAGGCACTTGGTTTTAACCTACATGGAGCGCTTCAGCTCGGCGACGAACCTCTTCGGCTTTTTGCGATTGCCCGAGGTTGTCGTAGAGTGAGGCGATATTCGCATGCAAGTGCGACAAGAGTTGTCCTAACTGTGCTTCCTGTGCGATCACGTTCGCTTCGAGCGCCAGTTTCTTCTCTTCACTCCGGCGGAAGCGTTCCTCAAGCCGCTGTACGAGCTGGATCCAGCCTTTGACCTTGCCGGAATCCAAGTCAGGGAGAGTCGGCAAGGCTTCAGCGCGCTCGAGAGATTTTTCGGTTTGATTCATCCAATTGATGAAGACGAGAAAATCACCAAGCGTAATTTTTAGTGCGGATGAGGCGCCTTCTTCTTCGATGACCAGGTCTTCCATTACAACTCCTTGTGAAGAAAATTATTTCGAAACGTGTGTGGCAGATAAATGAAACACGTCCGCAGAATTGCCGATGAAGTGATCTGTTACCGGCTCCTGAAGAGTAAATATCTTGGCGAGCTCCAAGCGAGCCACCTCCTTTCTATGTCTGATCTTTGGTGAAAAGCGGAGAGCAGGTCCAAAAGCGGGCACCCCATAGGCTACATCAGGTAGTGTTGGTCGAGTATTACTGTGCCAGCAGTGGTATTGTCAATAGCTCTCTTGGGGATTGATAACGAGAAACCTCTCCCTGATTCTTCGGCCTACAGCCGAAGTCAAGAAGAACAGGAAGTGGGCTTGACTATCCTTGAGGTGACAGGGGTGGAACGTTCGGATAGATTCCGCGTGGGAGGTGTTCCGGGCCAATGGTCCCTTCGCAGGCATACCCCGGCTCGAAGGGCCAGAGGAGGGATCGACCTTCCAAAGAACCTCTCACCTGAATCGTGCGAAACGTTACCCCAAGTCGAACCGCCTCCTCTCGCATCGTGGAGAGGCAGCCTTCGTAGGAATAGGCGCGGCGACCCAGTATGATCGGTTGGCCCGTCTGGTTATGGAACACAGTATAGGGCTCAGCGCAGCCTGCCAGGAGCAGTATCATGATGAGCAGAAGACTTCTTGTCATGCGCCGTTATCCTTACGAACTCGTGTGATGATCAGGACTGTGCCCCTTGCCACGCGCTGGATCGATGTGGCAGCGGGAGAGGGACCTGTTTCCTGACGAGCCGACCTAAGCGGACTTGGTCTTCCCCAGGCATTTGGATAAATTCGACACCGAACTGTCGTCCCTCGCACCAGCGTACTTTGGCTAATCCGACTCGGAGCGGAGACGTAGTATCAGGAACGAGCATTCTCATCTCAAGATAGGAGCCGGGCTGTACTCGTTTTCGGCTGTGGACGGCGCAGCCAGGGACAGACACGTTGAGCACGGTTCCCTCCCCCACATAGGCCTCACCAGCAAACACAACGGGGAAGTGCGTGTGGACTCGTTCACAGTACCGAAGTTTCGCCATGGCGTCGACTCCTTCTCGGTCAAGTCGATGAGGAGAGCAGAGAGTACCACGTCTTCTTTCAGCACGCGAGAGGCCCCCTCGTTCGTGGGATCTGGCACTAGAGAGTTGGGGTGTGCCCGCAGCACCCCCAACGAACCGCAAAGCGCGGCAAGGAGAGCCAAGAAAAGGAAAGTCTCCATCCGCATATCCCTACGAAAGTTGGGAGTCTTAAGTAGCTACAAGTCATTGGAATCATGAGACAACCAAGTATTTTATCCTCCCTGCCAGACGGCATAGAACCTGCGCTTACAGCGTCTCGTGACAGGGTCAATTCCCGAGCAACAGGAAAGACGCGCCGCAGGGTTACACAGGATTCGGCATGGGGAGGAAACAAAGATGAACAGGGTCGAGCTTCACAATGGACCATATAGTGATGACATAGGACGCCGGACACTCAGACCTATGGGCTCCATCAGATGTCTTGTCTGCGCAGCCGTGCTACTGATGGCGACTTCGGCGCCCTCTGTTCTCGCCGATGCGCTGGTCTATGGATACGTCGGTCCCACGGGTCTGGTGAACCTTACGAATGTACCGACAGATGAGCCTGTCACAACAGTTCGCCGCAAGGCCCGCTATCACATTGGTGTGGCGGATCTAGAACTTGAGCAAGCGGTCAGCCGTGCGGCTCAGCAACACCACGTTCAACCGGCCTTGCTCCTTGCGGTGATGAAGGCCGAGTCTTCCTTTAATCCAACCGCAGTCTCCAAGGCGGGAGCGGTAGGACTCATGCAGCTGATTCCGGAAACCGCCATCCGGCATGGCGTGCGTAACCTCTACGATGCGAATGACAACATCACCGGTGGGGCCAAGCACCTGCGTTACCTCCTGGACCGGTTCCACGGTAACATCCGGTTAGCCTTGGCTGCCTATAACGCGGGGGAACGCAAGGTGGATCGATATGGACAGATCCCACCCTATAAGGAAACGCAGGATTATGTAAAAAAAGTGCTTGTATACTATCGCAGCTACAAGAAGGAGGGTTGGATCATGCCGGTTGTGATTGCCGCCCCGTCTAGGCACACAGGCCGACCGTACTAATCAATCGCCTGTGATCTCATGTGGTCCAGGGGGGAAGCATCGTTCAGATTAGAGATCCATTCGAAGAACCTGGGATCTCCAGCATCTGTAAGGATCAACAAGCGAGGCGACACGTACAATCAGAGAGTTGAGGAGAAGGCGTTAGACGGGTTTTTCAGCGACGTATTCCAAGTACTTCCACAGTTCCTTGGCATCCTCTTCGGCAAGTACCAGCGGGGTATTGTTAGCGGATCCGACGAGATGAACCTTTAGTGACATCTCATCTTGCCAAATCTGTGCTTCGCAGTAGCTCACATTATCAAGGTTTAAGGCTTTCTTGCCAATACGCACAAAGTGCATAGCGTCTCCTTGCCCTGCGCCAACTCCTGGCCGACTATATCACCACAGGGTCTTTCGTCAAATGTTTACCGTACTTTCTGACAAGGTCTCGCAGGCATGAAACGAGCGAGGACTTGAAGAAGCCTGAGACTCCTGGGAATGGATCAGTTAGCAGGAAACGGTTGGTTGCGGAGGCCTGACAGTCTCTTGAGACGGCGATGCAACAGAAGTTGTCCGCGTCGTACGAGCAGTTTCAGCGTCAGTGGGCACAAAGCTACAGTCTGCAGCAATAATTTCAGTCTAGACCTATCCAACGTCTTCAACGAGGCGCCAAAGGAATCAATCAGCGACCATTCAAAAGTGGCAGCCAGATTTAAATCATCACATGCCACGATGCCCCCACTCCCATGGCGGCAGGAGACCGCTGGACCGGAAGGAATCTCGTGTTAAGATGGCAAAAAGACGTATGAGGATCTGTGGGAGCTGACCTCAGTGGGTGAGCGAGTGCTGCACAGACAAGAGGTGCCTGGCTCAACCGCCGGCTCGACCCTCATGTCCCCTTTTCGTTCTCCACTTGGCATTCGAAAAATTGGGCACCGGATTGAAATTCACGACGCGCAGAGCTTGGTGAGCCACGTGAAGGGCTTCTCCGGCCTGGCCCCTATAACCCGATGAGCACGATGCACCGCGTCACCTTTCAGCAGGACGGGATGACCTACGATGCGGAAGAGGGACAATGGCTGTATGACGTGTGCGAGGCCGCTGGAGCCTCTGTCCCGTTCGCGTGTAAAGCCGGCGCGTGTGGGACCTGTGCGACTCAGGTGGTACAAGGCGAAGAGAGCTTAGGGCCCCAGAGAGCCAGAGAGATTCGTACACTCGAAAGCAATGGTCTGGACCCTACGCAGTATCGACTCTTGTGCCTGGCGGACGTTCACGGCACGCTCACCCTGGGGGCCAGCGCCAAAACGCCACAGGCGACCGCCGCACTTGGTTTGTACAAGGTACGAGTCGAAGCGTATCGCCCGTATACCTTGACTGTCTGTGAACAGAGATTCGCGGTTGAGTCGGGGGAAATCACATTTTCTCCGGGCCAATATATGATCTTTCATGTCCCGGGAATCGACCAAGTCATTCGGCGGTCCTACTCGATTTCATCGTCTCCTTCCGACAAGACACATTTCGAGATTTGTGTCCGTGCGGTGTCCGGTGGCTTCTGCTCGAATTTCATTCATCGGCTCCGCCCCGGGGACATTATGCAGGTCGAAGGCCCGTACGGTGACTTTCGATTGCACGACGGATCACAGCGAGACCTGTTGATGATCGCGACGGGAACCGGTATCGCGCCCATCAAGTCGATGCTGTTGTCCCTCCTTGGGAAACCGGGCAGGCGCCGTATCCGATTGTTCTTCGGATTGCGCAATGTCTCCGACCTCTTTTATACAAAAATGCTGAGTGATATGAGCGAGAGATACCCCTGGTTCGAACCGACCATCATCCTCTCACAACCTGACCCGGTCGGGTGGCCCGGATTTCGAGGTCGCGTTACAGACTTGATTCGTGAACAGGTGTCTCTCGACGAGGCGTCACACACTGACGCCTATCTGTGTGGAGGACGTCCCATGATTGAGGACGCCAAGAGGTTGTTAATCCAGAAAGGCATGAGTGTTGAACAAATCCGCCACGAAAATTTCTTTTAGGAGATCGATTTGGAGAGCGACCAACGTTCCCTCGCTGATCCACGGCTCTCGTTCCGGTTGAATAGAAGGAAGAAATGTTGGAGTCAGGCATGCGCACTAACTTCTTTCAGGATGCAGAGAGGCCTGAACCATTGTGCGGTGCGTGGTAAGCCTGTTCTGTCGAGGAGCGAATATAATCAGTATGGATATGGGCGCAATGATCATGCGCATGCGCCGCTACAACCAGAATCCCACTCCTAACGTGCAATACCAATCAGTCCCCTTCTCCTGACGAAAAAAGAGGCCTGAGCCGGCTGAGCCTCTCAAGGCGAGGGAGAAGCCTTGTCTGAAAACCCTGTAGAATTGTGGGGCGCTCAGTCAGCGTCAAATTAGCAGGTCAGAGGAGGTGCAGAGATAATCTAACCTAAAGGGTTTGGGACACGCCTGCTTGTGTAAGGGATGCGGGGAACGGTTCAACAGCTGGACGGCTGTGGCGGGATGATATTCGTTGAGGGGGTTCAGCTGATTGTCGGAATGGGAGTGGTGATCGGATTCAAGATAATGGAGCCGCGCTCGTATGGCTCGTCGAAGCCGAATTCGGCTGAGGCGGATCATCGGCGCGTGTGGGTCGAGGAGAGATTATCCGTCGCGACTAATGCGCCAAATCGTCTCGCACGGCATCAAGCAATTCTCCTATGTCTAACGGCTTTTGAAATGTCTGGCGAGCACCCAGCAGCTTGGCCGCGTTGAGCCCACCCTCCCTCTCTAGACCGCCGGACATGGCGATGACTTTGACGTTGGGAAAGCTCCTGGTCAGCTCCAACATCATTTCAAGACCGCTCATCTCAGGCATGACGATATCTGTGATGAGTAAGTCCGCTGATTGCTCGCGATACAGCTTAAGACCAAGTCGGCCATTCGACGCTTCGAGGACTTCGTGGCCGTCCCCTTCCAGAGCGTCACGGAGTTGAGAGCGTATTGGTTCCTGATCATCAATGACGAGTATGGTTGCCATGGGCGTATCTCCTTGAGTACCTCTCCGTGGCTCCCTGGTTCGATGGACGGTTTCTCTAGAGAGAAGCATAGAAGAGGCCATGGAAGAGGGGCAGACTACAAAGAAGTAACTCCGAAGGGGGGAAGATGACTCCACGCTTGTTATAGACCCGCTTTGTTTCAGGTCTTAGTGGCTTGCGGCAAAGACGGGTGGAAGAGGGCGTTGTCGGCAGACGGGGGCCCAGAAAGAGAACCAGCCGCCTGGCCTCGCATGCACCGTTGAGATTTCAATTGCTGACGTTCCTGAACCGGAATCGGTGAGAAATCACTAAGCCAATACTCAGCCCGACCCTAAGTTCTCTCTTTTTCACAGCTGCGCGCAAGCGCCATCCGCTGCGACCACGTGTGATGCCCGCCGATCTGACGCAATCTGGATTGACGCACCGAACTACTTCTGCGTACGGAGTCCCTGCACCACTTTCTTCTCGAGGTCGGCCCGGTGAGCGAAGGTTTCGAGCGGCGTGATCTTCCACTGCATGATGCCCCAGGCGGGAAGCGCGCGAACGAGTTCAGTCACCTCATCTTTCGACTTGGCTCCAACCACGAAGGCCCCGGTGAGAGTATCGACGACGATGCCTCCCGCACGGACCTTGCCATCCTTCCCCAGACTCTCGAGGGTTGGGATGACGAGTGTGTCGAGCCGCTCGATCGTCTGCTCGCGGTTTGTCGGAGCTCCGGCTTGCGTTGCCTCGAATTCGACAAGATAGAGCATGTCCCTGCTCGTGGCTTTGCGTTCAAGTTCATGAAGCACTACGTCCCGCCTCGCACCACCTTCGCCAAATACCGGTTGAAGAGGCAGTGCGACGGCTACTGCTATAACCAAAACTCCTGTCAGCGCCACGGCTATTGATTTCCTGAATAGTGCCATAGGCTTCACTCCTTTCCTAAAGTGTCAGCACAACCCAATCTTTTTTATTTTAGGTACCAAAGTATACGGAAGTCCAATTGAAAATGCAGGAATCGACGCGTAATCATTCTGACGGATAAGGACCCCGCTATCGCTTCATGGTTAGTTTTGCCTGAAGCTCTTGCACGCCCGTCACAAAACCCCTTCGTTTCTCGATGGGCACCTTCATCTCGATGCAGATACAGCGCAATACGTTGTTGATCCCATCCGCGATTTCGACACATTGCATAGGCAAGCGCCGGCAGGGGCGAATCACGAAGAGCATGGGAGCCTCGCAGGAAGGTAATTCCAGGAGGGTTTCAGCCTAGGCGCAAGGACTGAGAATGGAAAATAAGTGTATTGATCGGTGAAAGGGATGAGGAAACTAGATCGTCCCTGGAACAGTGTCACGCGTGGCGAGGCAATTACCTGTCCAAACTTTTAGTAGGGGAGTACAGTTGTTTCAGTCAATACGCACGCGTGTTTGATAGAGACAGGGAGACAGCATGGCTGAGTTTGTTTTGCGGGATGGTCAACGGCTTAAGACCTTCGCGCCGGTGCGGTATCGTGGGGACAAGACTACCGGTGAAGGAATCATCAAAGATCTTTCGCTGAGCGGGAGCTACATTATCGGAAATAAACCGGTCTCCATTGGGATGGTGCTCGCCCTGGAAATTTTTGTTCCGGGAGCCCCGGCGTCGCTCTTGCTGATCGATCGTGCCACCGTGAAATGGGTCAAGCGGACTAAGTTTGGGGTGACTTTCGACAAGCTCCAGCCGAAGGTGGCCGAGCGCATCACACTGGTCATCTCCGCGCTGGTCAAGGCTCACCATGGCTCATCTCGCAATGGCTAAACGTAGTTTGGCAGATGGACGTCCCCACTTACCAATAGACAGGTTGGCGTAGGTCTCGGATGAATCGATCGAGACTCGCTGAACGGCACGGCCGACCGTGGGAAGGAGGCAAGGCTTCCGGACGTGTGTGGGATGGCCAGAGTGACCATGGCGGTCGCGTCTGTCCATAAAACCCTCTCAAGGCGTTGTCGACGTTCAGGACGAGATGAAGTGAGGGGAGTCGTTGTTGCCGTCTTGTGCCGTGCGAGCCTACCGATTCGAGTTGTTCTACTCCCGGTTCGATCCCGGGGTTTCTCCCGATTCCAGATGTCACTTCCTCTCACACAATCCCTCTCTCCATTGATCGCTTTTTCAGGCGCGGTTCATGTGAGTGATGCGCGCCACTAGGGGGTGGCGCACATGTCCATGTGGATGAACTTGGCGACTCCGAGCCCTGCTCCTACCAGAGATCAGTGGACACGTTGGACGCGTGCAGGAGAAATACAGGGAAGATGGCTTCGAGGTGCTGTGGCGGACCAACCGGCGATCTAGGAAACCACCGATAGACTATCGCAGTCGTTGACCTTCATAACTGCATTGACTAATGTCATCACACTTCCTCATTCCTGAAAGGAGGCCTATCACATGAAGCGGGGACGAATGTTATGTGTTATCTCCTCCTTATTCTTTCTGGCAACCATACAAGCCTGTAGTCAACCGCAGCAGGCGAGTCATTCACCATGCGCCGCCCTACATGCGACGATGCAAGTGAAGCCGAGTGCAGAACTGTCACTCATGGTCGGGTATGATGCTATTCAAACGGCGTTAGACGCCATGACACGACATGTTGCCCAGAATGAAATTACATCGACGACTGAACTGACACGTTTAGGAACAGATGCGGCTGTCCGTACTGCGGACGCGAATGGTAGACATCTGAAGCCACAAGACAAAGCGGTTCTGGAAGCATATTTGCGAGAAGATGTCGTTCCCACGATTCAACAGAGCCCCACCTGCGTCTTTAAGGTGAGTGCGTCAAGTAAGCCCGATGTCAGCGTCGAAGATGTGTACCTCGAACACATTGGAGACAGACAAATAGCTAAAGTAAAAATTGCCAACACTGGACAAGGGGGGGCTCGCTTCATCCACGTGGTTTTGCGGAACATTATTGACGGTATGAATCCCCTCAATGGTCAGACTGAGATGGTCTTAGGTCCGGGTCAATGGCGTAATGTCAGTAACCCGCAGGCGACATTCCCACTGTCTGATATTGGACCTGGAAAGAAGACGCTGACCGTCGTTGTTCAGCTCAGTTACGCCAAAGAAGCTGGAAGTCAACCCTTCGTGTATCAGGAGGAGTGGACATACGATCCTCTGTCTCAAACCTTTAAGCAGTCTCCAATCAAATAGACTGAGAAGAAAAAGGTGTCAGGAACCATTGTTTGAGCTGACGGCGGTGTGCTGAGGATTGTGCATGGGGTTGCCATGTGGAAGCCACACTGACCAAGCGCTACCGAGCCGCGCTCAGCATGGACCTCAAAGGCAGCCGCGCATAGACCCTTCTGCCATCGTTCGCATCCCTTCTATACGGTGCTTCTCTGCGATGTCCCTATCCCCATACGTACGAGCGTGTGTCTCTGGCTCGGCGTCATGATGAAGCAGGTAGAAAGATCCTTCGCTTCGACGATACGGATTCTTCCTTCCTCCCTGCAGACACTCTTACGAGCTGTGTTTTGGATTTAATTGACACGCAATCACAAAATCACGGTCATAGGGATATGCGGCTGCCATCTCAAAGCCTATGCGATTACGTTCAGTCTGGCATTCCTCAGGCGTGGCAAACGTATTCAGCACTGTAGTTTTATCGAATCCCGGTACGATATTGAGTAGCACAATGATTAACATCCACATAGGGCTCCTTTCGGCCGAACCAGCGGTGTTGGGCCCGACCTTGTGCCAATCCTTCCCCCCTCCCCTCGCTTCCCCGTGCAGTGTTGCGTCACGGCCCCTGGGAATTCCGCAAGCGGCCGCTGGCCCACTTCGAGGGTTTCTGGTTACTGATTAATGGTAGCACTCCTGGTGCTGAAGTCAAACCACGGTTTAGGTGAAATTACTGAGAGGTTCCGATGGGGTGTGCATACTACGATTCAGTATCGCCTGGGCGATCATTGGGTAGGCGCGGCAGGGGTACTATTCACCGTCGCCGGGCAGAATACTCAAAACGCGATTTTCCAAAATTTCTCGATCTGCTACTACTGGGGGAAGGGCGGGAAGGTGATCATGCAGTAATCCTCCCAACATCAGTGAGGGAAACACTAGTTTCTCACAACATGTCGGTACCGGCTCGTTCCACACGAGCGAGGCTGACGAATAACTGGAACCGGGTTGCCCCCCCACAGGTCCTCGCGGAACCCAGCGTGCGGCGCCCTCCCCTCTCGGGAGTGTGCTCCGCTGTGCTCCCCGCACGGGCGTCCCGGGCGGGCGGAGGCCGGAGGGCGTCCGTGGTAAGTGCTTGAGAGGAAGGAGAAATGGATGGTTGCGGGGGCAAGATTTGAACTTGCGACCTTTGGGTTATGAGGCTGATTAAGGCGATTATAACCTACTTGACACCCATCCTGGATTCATGTAGAATGGCCTCAACATCAAGGAGGCCAGACCATGAAACCCAATCTGACACTTTCCGAAACAATGGATCGATTCTCTACCGAAGAAGCCTGCAAGCAATACTTGCAGGAACGGCGCTGGCCAAATGGCGTGCAATGTCCTCGATGCAAAAGCGCAAAAGTCTACGCCTTGAAAGCGCGTCCGTTTCACTGGGTCTGCAAGAATAAAGGTTGCGGCGGTCGGAATGGCTATCGCTTTTCGGTCATCTCCCAAACGATTTTTGAAAACACGAACTATCCGCTTAAGACATGGTTTCAAGTGATCTACCTGATGCTCCAGAGCAAGAAGGGGATCAGTGCTTTGCAGGTCCAGAGATTGATTGGCAGCGGGGCCTACAAAACTGCCTGGTATATGTGCCATCGCATTCGTGCTGCGATGAAGGATGGAGGCTTCGCCAAGCTGATGGGAGAAGTCGAAGTCGATGAAACCTTCATCGGAGGGAAAGATAAAAACCGTCATTGGGATAAAAAGCGGCATGTAAGCGGCGGTTCCCAGAAGATGGCCGTCATTGGCGCGATTGCTCGCAAGGGCAATGTGGTTTGCCAGATGATCGAACGAACCGACCGTACAACAATGACTGGATTCGTGCGACAGGCGGTCAGCGAGCGCGTGTCTTTGGTAGCCACTGACGAAGCCTACGGCTATGATCCGCTGAAGCGTTTCTTCCCGCACGAAGTCGTGAAGCACAGCGAGCGTGAATATGTGCGTGGGAACATTCACACCAACAACATCGAAGCGTTCTGGAGTTTGCTCAAGCGTGGCGTGATCGGCACTTTCCATCAGGTCAGCAAAGAATACTTGCCGCTGTACCTGGCGGAATTTTCGTACCGGCATAACAACCGAGAGAATCCCAATATATTTGCCGATGTCATAGCAGAATGCTGAGCACGCCGCCGCTGAAGCGTGCTCAGATGAAGTACGAAGCGAAGAATGTGCAATTGTATTTGCCATATCGTTCAATTCGGTTGCGAGACTTCTAAGTGCACCTGACACACTGGCGTACCGGAACGCTCTTTAAGAAATCGAAATGTGCTCAAAAATAATTTTAGGTTTTTCTGTTCAGTCGTATTATGCCCGAACCAATCTCCCCCGCAATTGGGGCAATGTTCCGGCGGGTCCTTCTGTATGTCAGTGGGAGGCAAGCTTAATGAGGCCTTGCAATTATGACAGACCAAACGAACTGATTTAATGTCCGCCAAATCAATGGAATAATCTTTGCTAATTGTCATCTGGCCCTCCATTCAGCTTTAGGGAGAAATGATATGCCAAAGGCCAAACCTGTATCGCTCCATCCGTTGAGTTTTGAGCAGGTTATTGATGTGCTCATAAAGGCGAAGCCGAAACCGCAAAAGAAGAAAGCAAAATCAAAGATGCACAAGTAATCATTTGCTATGGGACGTTTGGCATGTTTAAGGTGCCTGGTAGCTAGCTCTGTTTCAATGCACTTCCCGTGGTCCATGACGGCTTAACTGACACATAGTAGGGAGTGGCGACAGAAAGGGAATCAACTATTCGTGCATCTGCGCGGGCATAAAGTGGCGCATTGGTGTTATCGAATCCCTCGAAGCTAATTTTCCCAGACCATCCTACCTTATTTGCCAATACACGCATCTTCAGGAATATAGACTTGCCTTTTCCTGGGGTGATAGGCGGGGAAAATGAAATAGCCCATCCACCTATTTGATTATCAATTTTTGCTATTGTGTGAGTGGGCAAAAAGATATCTATTGGTAGAACCTTTTCAATTTCAGTTATGCAAATATCTGACTTGATGTTTTCCGGCGTTTCCCCTTTCCGTTTAGACACTTCTTCTTTAGTGATAAATCTAATGCTGCATGCTCCGATAGGGTACACATGCTTACAAACAATTTTAAGGTAATGAGGTTTCTCACCTTTAGGGATTGAATAGAAATCCAGTGGGGATATTTCGTGTTCTTCTGGAGGTCCATGATCGGTAAAACAACATGAAAATGCGTTTTCGTCAGAAACTCTTTTATTAATTAATCGAGTTATCGCATAAACACCGCTTCCGATTATTCCAAGAATGGCAGTTAAAATGACGACCTGGAACTCCTTACAGTCAGTTCCCAAAAATACTGATACGGCCGATAGACAGGTGATCATGACTCCACCAAATACGAAATAGGTGCGCCACCTCATAGGGCACCCTCGGAGGCGGATTTTAAGGGGTTTTTGGCGTGGGTGTCAAGTAGGGGATAGTCGCCCTGATTAAGGTGTATTCTCGAACTCCCTGTTTTGACTCTGGTTTCCCGTTTTTCTCTTGGTAGACAAGGCGTTGCGAGAATTCGATCTCGTCTAGTCCGTTCGATCTGTTTTGGTCTTTTCGGCTGTGTTTTAGCACATAATTAGCACAGCGCATCGTGCTCTCACGGTCTCAAGCTGTTCATAGTCATGCGGTGATCACTACCAGCCGGTGGTTAGTTTACGATGTGGTCGATCAGCTACGTCAGTTTTTCAACAACCGGGAGCAAAGCATGAGGAATTTCCCATACGGTCTACCTACGTGAGCCCGCTGATCAAGAGTCGGATCACGGCTGTTGTTACAAGGGTTTGATCGGTCCACGGTTTCCCCGTTCTTTCGTGAAATCATTCGATTCTA
>JAENWB010000013.1:0-21997 GCA_016650275.1 Nitrospiraceae bacterium
AGGGGCTTGATGCCCAGCGGCTCGGGATCGTCGAAGATTGTGTCGCTGACCTGGATACTCTGACCGACGATCTTGACGAAGGCTGTCGGCCCTACTTTCAAAGGCTCCGGCACCTGGGAGCCCTCCTCATCACCACCCATCACACCATCTAGCAGGATGCTGAAAAAGTCCGCCAGCGGCGTTCTCGCTTCGCTCAGAAGCTCAACGTACCGAAGCGTACGCCTTCGCCTCTTCGCTCGCTGCGGTATTGCTGGACGGCCTTTTTGAGCATCCTGCGCGATGTTCTCCTGTTGTCCTAGACGTACGGACCATTTGAATTTCCACCGTGCCACGATTGTTTTTCCGCAGCCTGCTAGCTAGCCACTCCGTATGGAAATGAGTGGGGGCAGGCGGTCCGCCCCATCGCTTCATGGTCTCTACGGAGCTTCGACAATATCCTTCTTCATTGGCCCAAGAAGACTCAGGAGCTCTCCCTTTTCCTGCGCCGGCACTTTGAACATATCCAGCGCTTTCACCAGGTCCTCCACTAATGCCCCAAAGTCCTCATTGGAAATCTTCATCCCGGCATGGGTGGTCTTCATGTCGCGCCCGCTGTAGGTGCAGGGCCCTCCTGTCGCCATACAGAATTGATCGACGAGATGGCCCTTGAGCTTCCGAATATCGGTGATCGCAAACCGGCCATTAATCCTGGTATCGGCGGCCACTTTGGCTACAAACTGATCAACAACCGATGAAATCGAGGACTTTCAGCCAAGCCGGTCGTACAGAAACTTCCCTGCCGACATCCGCCCCGTTCCCGCACAGCCAACCAAGACCACCATGACACTAATTCCTACCACCCATCCCCACAACACAGATTGCTTTGTCATATGGCCCCTCCCTCCTTAGCGAACGAGCCAGTCGCTGATACAAATAAGCGCTTCCCCACCCTCGCTTGCGAATGCAGGATCTCGGTAAGCTTCCGCTCGTAGTCATCCCGGTCGATTATTGCCGTCGGAAGGTGGTGGAGGCGAAATGCACAAAGGCGCAGATCAAGGCCCAACTTGTGCGCGCGACGACCTCCCCCGAAGGCATACTCCAGCCGGTTGCGGAAGGGGTGGGACGCACGATTCTACCTGAACGGTACGTCCGATTAAGACTTGCTGGATCGTGGTTGCGGATTCTTGACTTGTACGATCCTGCTCCGCGCCATTCGGCGGAGTTGGCCTACTGTGGCAATCGATACCAACATTTTGCCGCAAGAGAACGCGGTACCCTCTGTCGAACGACCATGACCAGCCTCTTCACCCGTTCAAAGCACAGTCACCGCGGTACGGTGACGACTGGATAAGAGCGAGGGAATTAACCCCGATCGCGCATTCAGCCGTTCCTTGCAAGTTCTCAGGCCGTTCGATAAAATGCTCGCGTACTGCATTGGTCCCACCAATTTTGCTAATAGATTTCAAGCACCATACATCTCTCGGAACCCATGGGTTAAGGAAAAATCGATGAAGGATATACTGCGAGTCGTTACGCTAGCCTGCATGGTGATGGCCGGAATCTGCGCATGGGTGTCCCTTGGGTATGGCGAACCCTACGAATTGAGCAAGAACGACGTGATGGACCCTAAGGCCTTGAAGAGTACCGAGATTTCACTGTTTGGAATCAAATTGGGAGACTCTGAAGCAAAAGCCTTGGACTCTCTAGTGAGTGAAAAAATTCCTGGAGTGAAAGTGGAACAGGAAGCCTTGTTTATCTTCTTGCTCGACCAGCGTAAACCGACCGGTCCTATGGCTGGCGTGCGCATACAGGACGGCAAAGTCGACCTGATCTTTATCAATAATCGATTCTCCTATAAGACTCGCGGCATCTTTCGCAACGTGCTGAACAGCGAAAGCCCTGATGACATTCGAAAACTATTGGGGCAGGAAGAATACGGGGACGAAAACGTATTGGGCGCCATACTGGCTTACGATAAACAGGGGTTCCTCATCAACTATCTGGGGAAAGATGTAAACGTCGAGTTTTCCCCGCTGCGGTAGCGATACGGGCCGGATGTTCGACCCCAAATGCGCCCCGGCAGATCTAGCAAACGTACCATCCTTCTTTCAGGTCACCAGCGTAAATTCGTTCCCGCTCTGTTTCTCCCCCTCAATTCCCACACGCAGGCATCAAGGCTGTTAACCCTCGCCGGAGCTTCCGGGGAGGACTCGCACGGTAGATTGCGGGTACCCCTCAGGCTGCAGTGACCCTTACGCCGCAGCCTGCGTGCATGCCGACGTGATCAAATAGGGGAATTCAGTGCGGAGATTCGACTGCCTGTAGCCCGTAGGCAATGAGGTTCTTCGCGGTATTCCAGCGACGCTTGGAGTTGAGAATCACGAGGAGAAGATCGTTCCCGTTCTGAGAAACTTTTGCGATAAGGCACCGACCGGCTTTGGAGGTAAATCCTGTCTTGATGCCTTCGACGCCGGGAATACGTCCCAGTAATCTGTTCGTGTTGTGTAAGACGTACGCACGGTGACCGTTGACTGGGATAATGATCGCGCGTTCTTCACGCACTAACTGCCGGAAGATCGGCTGATCGAGGGCGATGACACTCAACGCCGCGAGGTCTTCGGCCGTCGAGTAATGGTCCGGGTTATCAAACCCGCAGCCATTACTGAAATGCGTATCAGCCAGTCCAAGAGCCGCAACCTTGGCATTCATGAGAGTCACGAACTGTGCTTCGTCGCCACCCACATGCTCCACCGCTGCAAGGCAGGCATCGTTCGCGGACATGATCAACATGGCCTTCAGCAGATCTTCCAGCCTAAAGATCTGCCCTGCCTTCACGCGCAAGTGCGTCTTGTGAGCCCGTGCGGCATTTGGACTAATCGTGACGAGATCATCCAACTGACCCTTTTCCAAAATGACCAGGGCCGACATGATTTTCGTGAGGCTGGCAGGGGACATTCGCTTCTCGGCATCGTGTTCATACAACACACGCCCACTATTGAGCTCCTTGAGAAGAATGCCATGGGCTGGAGCGACTCGCCATGGAGGGAACTGGTGCGTGGCAATCGCCGTTCGGACATGCGCCGGTTGAGCCGCCTTGTTCTTCGCAAAAGCGATGGATGGAGTGACGGTCTCGGCACTGATCAACAGGAGACCGATGAACACCCCAGCAGCGCAGGCGAAAAATGGCGTCCGACGGAATCTCCCGCAGTCTCTTTTCATCATAAAATCGTCGTTCCTACTCAAAGTGTAAATGATTCCCGCACCTTTCCTCCACGAAACCCGCTATCGATCACCTTATGGAAAAAGCGGAGCAGGTCGGCAAGATCGATCCAGAATCCGCAATTCAAACAGCGGGCATAGAGTCGCCGATTTACCAGCGTATAGTGACGCTCGACCATCATGAATCCCTTACATCTCAAACAGTGCATCGACGCGCCTGCCTTCAGACTCCGTGTCTACCGGAGTCGATTCATCACCAGAGCCAAGCAACCTGCCAACAATCCTCCGCCGACAATCGTGGTACCAAACGAGAGGTACGCGCTGGTTCCACTGCCGGGAGAGGCTCCGTCGAGCAGCTCTCGCACACCTCCCTGTACCATCAGCACAGAAAGGGTGAGCAGCGCGCCGATAGCAAACCACCATCTAAAGGATCTCACTGGTGTCCTCGAAACAGAGCGCTAGAGGCCTGGAAGCAGCGCCCATTGGCCACTGTAGCCGAGGGTCGACAGGCTGTCAATAAGACTGCCTGTTGATTCAGTCCATCTCTCGACAGACCTCGTACGCGCTTCACGGAGGGAGTGCAACGGGCGTGGACACCGCTTTCAATCCTCGATGGAGAAAGATGGAGACGCTTCCGTTACCGTTATCCGCCGTCACGAGTCCAGGCTCTTCAACCTCCTTCGTCGTGACACGAAACGTCGCAAGAGCGAAGGGGCCTGGCTTTGTCCGATAGTTTCTCGGCGGATATTCAAAGGTCCCATCGCCACGGCCGAAGAGAATGGAGAGATCACTCGATTGAATATTGACGATGGCCACGTCGATGCGAAGGTCTCCGTTGAAGTCGCGAGCGAGCCCGAAATTCGGTCCTGCGTCGGCCCCGGAATCGCGCCCCGGCTGGAAAGTCCCATTACCTATTCCGAGAAATGTGGTGAAGCTATCCTGCACACCGTTGATCACAAGTAGGTCACGGATCTGGTCATGATTGAAGTCGGTGAAACTCACCCCAAGCGGGCGCTTCCCCGTCCGATAGTCGGTGGGTGGGCGGAACGTGCCGTCGCCATTTCCCATCCAGATGGAAACCGCGTTCGACATCGGCCCCCCGTTTGTCACGGCCAAATCGATCTTCCCATCGCCATCCAAGTCGGCCAATGCCACCGAGGTGGGCGTATCGCCATATTCGTACTGCGCCTTATGGGTAAACTCACCGGTTCCGGTTCCCAAGAAGACTTTAATCTTGTCGTTCCGCAATGCGACCACGAGGTCGGGCGCCTGATCGCCGTTCAGATCGTCGCTTGCGATGGCAATGGGAGTCCGATGCACGGGATAGCGCGGTCCTTCCTCAAATTTTCCATCGCCACGGCCGAAGAGTACGGCCACTTCGTCGCCCCCGGAACAGGCCAAGACCACATCGGGGTAAAGATCGTGGTTGAACATCCCGAGAGCGAGCGAGCGGGGCTCTTTACAGACGTTCAGTTGGACTTGATCGCGAAAGGTGCCGTCACCGTTGCCTAAGAGAATCGACAGGGTATTGCTGCCGATGTTGGTTGTCACCAGATCGGTAAAACCGTCCTGATTGACGTCCATGGGGGTGACGGTTGTCGGGTTCTTACCTACTTTGTAACTGGCAAAGTAGTAGAAGAGATCGGGTGGGGCATAGGGGTCTTGCTTGGTACAGCCGCTTGCCAACAGCAGGAAGAAACTTATCGCCATGACGACCACAAGGTTCCACGCTCTACACTTGTTGTGGCCGTCAGCGTTTCTGATCACACACCCTTCCTCGAGCGAGAAACCGCGACGTGTTGAATCGCCCGCGTGAGCAAGCGCCTCTCAACCAAGCCTTCCAATCATAACGACTATATTCAGTATACAGACGACCGCTTTCTCCTGGCAATCAAACCAACAGCGCAACGATCCCTACCAGAACGCAGTTTCCCTAATCCTGGCCCGCTCGGCAATAGCTTTGAAAACGGCGCAGTGTTTGGGGTATAATGGCGATCTTGATAAGGAGGAATTCATGAGCAAGATAATGAAGATTGAATTGTCGATGTACGGAATCGCCGAGATACTGCATTGGTGCCACGACCGCAATAAGGGGCGCGTCCCCGGAGTGGACACGGCAGGCTTCGATAAGATGAAGGTGCTCTTGGCTGAGAAGCCGCAGTCAGGAGATTATTTTACCCTCGATCAGTTTTGGAAGAAGAGAGTCACCTTGGACTTGACCGAAGATGAGGTGGCGACGATCGATCGCTGTCTCTATGATATCCCCAATTTAGATAGCGAGCCGCTCCCACAAATCCGTCATAAATTTTGGCCGCAACAGACGGCTTCCCTCTGAGAGAGTAGGGGCCATCTTTAAACTGCCCCTGCCTCTATCACATAACAATTCGTCCAGCCTACTCGTCCAAGACGGGGCCGAGAGCCGCGTGAAAAACCCGTTGCATTTTGAAGCGCACCCGTGGAGAGAACTATCAGGCAGGAAGAAGAGACTGCCCTTGCAGGATGCTCAAAAAGGCCGTCCAGCAAGGCCGCAGCGAGTGAAGACCCGAGGCGTACCCTTTGGGTACGTTGAGGGTCTGAACGATGCGAGAACGAAGCTGGCGGACTTTTTCAGCATCCTGCCCTCTAGAGCGTCCCTTCTCCCTTGAGGTACTGGCGAAAGCGGCCCATCAAGTCGGCACCGAGTGTCCCACCTTCCGGCTTCTTCATGTCCGGATCCGCAAAATGCCCGCGGATTTCCTGAAGGCGTTTTTCCGCCTGCTCATTCCCCTGCAGTCGCTTGGTCTTCTCCAGCGCCGTATCGAACGCCTTAAAGGTCAGCTCGTTATACCCGAATGAACGAATCCGTTTGACGGCTTTCATCATGGCTTGATTCCGGAAGGTCGTCAGATGCTCCGAGTCGATCTCTTTGAGGCCAAGCTTCCGCGCTCGGCGCTCAGCGGCCATACGGATTCCGCTCCGCACGAAATCCGGAGACGTCTGCAGTCGTTTCCATGCCTCATCGGTCCAAGTGACTCGCTCCTGGGGTGCGTCCCACAATTGAAGCAGCATCGACTCGTCAATCCGCGTCACGCCTTTCTCTCTCGCCAAATCTTCGGTGTCCCGCCTCAACATGTCGGTGACGAATTCAACGGCGATCGGCGGGGACTGTTTCAATTTCTCATGAAGTTGGGCCAACGCCCCCTCGCTCCACTCCAACGGAGGAGCCGATGCCTCACGGAGATCGCCCAGTGCTTCCACCTTTTCGAATAGTTCGACGTTCACCTCGAGATGACCCCGCTCCCTGGCGATCTCTTCGGCAATTTGCCTGGTCATGTTGCGCATGAATTCAGGAACCGTATTCAGCCGTTCCTTGGCGGCGGCAGTCCAGGGGAGACGACCCTGCTCCATTTGCTCCGCAGCGTCCGACATGCCTGCTTCGCCGCCCATACGGCCCATCATTTGGGTCTTGAACTGATCGAGAATCTCCACCGTAATCTCCGCGTGGCCAAGTTCTCGGGCTTTTTTTTCCGCCAGACGGCGAACCATTCCACGCAAGAATAGCGGTGCCCGCTCTAGACGCTTGGAGGCCTCGTCCGTCCAACGGACATCTACCCCGGCCGTATCGTGGAAGTCTGGTGCGTTCATGATGCGGGTCCTGTTATGACTGGTTCAGGAGTTCCTTCAATTCCTTACCGGCTTTGAAAAACGGGACTTTCTTGGCAGGGACCGCCACGGTCGCGCCGGTCTTGGGATTCCGCCCTTCTTTCATCCGACGAGCCCGCAACCGAAAACTGCCGAACCCTCGAATCTCCGTCTTATCGCCATTCTTCAACGAATCACGCACACAGTCGAAAATCGTATTAACGACGACTTCCGCCTGCCGCTTCGTCAAGGTTGTGACCTGTTCGGACACGCGCTCGATGATTTGGGCCTTCGTCATATTGGACTCCCCTTTCGTGGTGATGAATCGACCTGCGCGTCGATCCGACCGCGTTAGAACGCCATGAGATACTTGAGACTGACCCCGGAGTAAAAGTCCAACTTGGGAAAGAGCACCGATAATCGCGATTCGATCAATTCTCTGATCGAAAATCTCCGGCGCGGCTCAGTGACTTTCGGCTCACCCTCAATGCCGGCCATATCCGCCGCAAGTTGGATTGCAGCCTCGAGATCACCGAGCTCGTCCACAAGCTTTGAAGCTTTGGCCTGACGGCCCGTGAAGATTCGACCGTCCGCCAAGGCCTGCACAGCCGCCAAGTCGAGCCCGCGCCCTTCCGCCACCGCCTCAATGAACTGCTTATGGACATCGTCCATGACGGATTGGAGCAACGCGTGTTCCTCATCACTCATCTTCCGAAGCGGCGATCCCACATCCTTGAAGCGTCCACTTTTGATCACGACACCTTCGACCCCGATCTTCTTGAGCAGCCCTTCGACGTTAGCCATCTCCATGATGACCCCAATACTCCCCGTCAACGTCCCTGAATTGGCCATGATGCGATCGGTCGCAACCGCAATATAGTACCCCCCTGACGCCGCCACTGAACCCATTGAGGCAACCACCGCCTTATTGCTCTTGTTACGAACCCGCTGGACCGCATCATGGATTTCTTGCGACGGCACAACCCCGCCGCCGGGGCTGTCGATTCGCAATACAATCGCTTTCACGGAGGGGTTATCAGCAAAACGCTTCAATTCACCGATCGTGGATTGCGCGTCCATAATGACCCCTTCGATACGAATCAATCCAATTCGGTCCTCCATCGAAATGTCGAGGTCGGGAAAGAAGAGGTTCACCAGAAAAAGCAGGCCCAGCCCGATTCCGAGCGCCCAGAGCACTTTGCGAAATATCCCTCGCTTGGCCGGCTTTTCTGCTGTTTCATCGCTCATGGTTCTGCTCGCTCACAGCGCCAGGGGACGCGACCGCGCCCCCTGGCATACGCTGAGACCTGGTGTATCGGGCCTACTTATCGTCCTCGGCTTGGCCTCGGTTCCGGTTCTGCTTCGCCGCACGGCCCAAGCTTTGGTCCAACACGCCTTGCGTGGCATGATATTCATCGACCTTCCGCCGATCGGAATCCATCTGATGGTCACGCAAACTGAGCGCGATCTTTCGTTCTTCACGATCGACCTTGATGATCTTGGCTGTCACTTCATCCTGCAGCTTGAATTTCTCTTCGAGCTTGGCCTGCGGGTCGAGACCAGCCTCACTAATGTGAATCAACCCTTCGACTCCCCCCTCCAATTCGACGAAGATGCCGAAATCGGCGACCTTGCTAACCTTCCCGACCGCCACATCCCCAACAGCATACCGGTTCGGAATTTCGTCGTCCCATGGATCGCTCTTGAGCTGCTTATACCCGAGCGACAGCCGCTCCTTTTCCTTGTCGATCCGCAAGACCACGGCCTCTACCTTCTGCCCCTTCTTGAAGAGTTCAGAGGGATGCTTGATATGTTTCGTCCAAGACATGTCGGAAATGTGGATCAATCCATCGATGCCCTCTTCGAGTCCGACGAACGCGCCAAAGTCAGTGAGACTCTTCACTTTCCCTTCGATACGCGTGCCGATCGCGTACTTCCCTTCCACCATATCCCAGGGGTTCGGCGCAGTCTGCTTCATGCCGAGCGAAATCTTCCTAGTGGCCGGATCCACGTTCAGTACCGCCGCTTCCACCTGATCCCCTATGGACACGACGCGTGACGGATGGCGCACCTCGTGCGTCCATGACATCACAGAGACATGCACCAGTCCCTCGACGCCGGGCTCGAGCTCAATGAATGCCCCGTAGTCGGTCAGGCTCACGACACGACCTCGGACGCGGGTACCGATTGCATACTTACTGGCCACACCGGTCCAAGGATCGGCGCTCTTCTGTTTCAAGCCGAGCGAAATACGCCCGGTCTCTCGATCGTACTTGAGGACGATCACTTCCACCTTGTCGCCGATGTTGAACATTTCAGACGGATGGCCGACACGACCCCAGGACATGTCCGTGATGTGGAGTAGCCCGTCGATGCCCCCGAGGTCGATGAACGCCCCGTAATCCGTGATGTTCTTCACCATGCCTTGAATCAATTGTCCCTCCTTCAACGTGGAGAGAGTCGTCTTGCGTTTCGAATCCCTAGTCTCTTCCAAGAGCACGCGCCTGGACACAACGACGTTGCCGCGCCGATGATTGATCTTGATGATCTTGAGCGGGAACGTGCGCCCGACCAACCCATCAAGATCCCGCACTGGATGAAGGTCGATCTGCGAGCCCGGCAGAAATGCCTTCACGCCGATATCCACCATCATGCCGCCTTTGATCCGCGCCACGATCTTGCCGTCGATGCTTTTGCCGTCATTGAAGAGCTTTTCCAGCTCCTCCCAAATCTTCATCTTGTCGGCTTTTTCTTTGGAAAGAACCAGATTGCCGTCGGCGTCTTCACACTCCTCGATATAGACTTTAAGCAGATCGCCCACTTTGATCGTCTGGAGCTCCTCGGTGGAGAACTGATCGTTGGGGATCATGCCTTCGGACTTGTAGCCGATGTCGACGACCACCTTGTCTTTGGTCACGGCAACAACGTGGCCCTCCGTAATGGTGCCCTCTTCGAGGTTTTTGAATGTCTCCTCGTACAAGGCCGCTAAAGCCGCTCGGTCTAATTGCTGGTCACTTGATGGCAAAACCGTACTCATGGTGTAAATCCTACTCTTCCGACTGGAGTCGGGTGCTGATGGTTATACACCGACATTCACTCAGCCTTGCGAATGCCGGCACTGGACTGCTGGGTCGGAGACTCCACGCCACCTAAGGAGGCGATGCGATCCATCACGGTGCGACTCACCTCCTGATAAAACTGCTTGGCCTCTCCATTCTCTCCGCTCCGGGAAAACGTGAGCGCCTCTCCGTAGAGAACGGTCACGGGACGGAAACGCGGCCAGATGGTTCCCGACGGCAATACGTCATACGTGCCCTTGAGATAGGCCGGAACCACAGGACATCCAGTTTGCGCCACAATCACACCAATCCCTGGTTTGGGGGACTGTAACCGGCCGTCCAAACTGCGACTGCCCTCCGGAAAGATCACCACGACCTTTCCTTCCTTGATCAGAGTGACCGCCTTGCCAAACGCGTCACGGTCCAACCGACCGGTCCGCAGGGGAATCCATCCCAACCATTGGCAAATCGCCTTGAGGCCTGGAACCGGAAAGAGATCGCTACGCCCCAAATACCAGGCCCGCCGACGCATCCCACAACCCAGGAGGGGAATATCCAGGTAACTGGCATGGTTCGCCGCAACGATGAACCCACCGGTCCGGGGAACTGCTCCAACAACTCGATAGTGAAAACAGAGCCAGCCGATGGTCCGGGCGAGGATCCACAGGATCCCATAGAGGGCCGAACTCACAACCTGGCCGCAATCACAGCCATCATTTGGTCCACTACATCAGCAGCGGACAAGTTCGACGTGTCGATGAACCGGGCATCCTCAGCAGGAGCCAGCGGGGCGATCGAACGAGAACGGTCTCGGGTATCACGCCCCGCCAGGTCGGCACTCGTCTCTTCAAGTTTCCTGGAATGTCCCGCGGCGACGAGTTCACGGTGCCGGCGTTGAGCCCTGATCGTCGGATCCGCCTCGAGAAAAAATTTCACGTCTGCCGAAGGGAACACGTTCGTCCCCATATCCCGCCCCTCAGCGACCACCGCTCCAGCTTGTCCGATTTGCCGCTGAATGGGCAGCAACCAAGCCCGAACCGCGGGAATTGCCGAGACCACCGATGCCGCGGCCGACACTGCAGGCGTTCGGAGGTCGCCGGTCACGTCCTTGCCATTGACCAACAGCGTCGCGGCTCCATGTTGGAACTGCATCTGGAGCGAGAGGGTGGGCAGCAGAGCAGCGACCGCCTCAGCATCATCCGGGTCTCGGCCAGATTCAATCACAGCCCAGGCCATCGCACGGTAGAGGGCTCCCGTGTCGAGATACAGATAGTCCAATCGAGAAGCCAAGAGCCGGGCCACCGTACTCTTGCCGACACCAGCTGGACCATCGATCGCAACGATCAGCCGGCTCACTTGCTTTTCCTCCTCAACACATTCCACGTCGTGGCCCCGTATTATAGCCGTCACCGGCGTTCAGTCAATAATTCCAATAGTGTGTGATGAAACGCTGGAAATGATGTCTCGATGCAAGCCGTCTCGTCTATCAGGGTTGGTGCAGAAGCGGTCAAGCCTGCGATGGCCAATGACATCGCCACCCGGTGATCTCCATGGCTGCGGCCACATGCAGCCTGCAATCGACCGTTATCTTCTGCTGTGCCAAGTCCTCGCACAACCATCCCGTCGAGCTTTTCTGTGATCTGCGCCCCCATCGCACGCAACTCTGCCGACACCGTCGCAATCCGATCGCTCTCTTTGACCCGCAATTCTTCGGCCCCGGAGATGATCGTCTCACCCTCTGCGACTGCAGCCGCGACACACAGGATGGGGAATTCATCGATCGTCTGCGGGATCAAATCAGGCCCGATCGCCACCCCACGCAGCCGTGCCGACTTCACCCGGATGTCCGCAACTGGCTCCCCTGCCTCTTCCCGTTGATTGAGTAATTGAATATCCGCGCCCATACTCGTCAACACTTCCAACAAACCCGTCCTGGTAGGGTTGATCCCCACCTGTCGAATCGTCACATCCGAGCCAGGAACAACCGTCGCGCCCACGATAAAGAACGCGGCGGCAGAGAAGTCACCCGGTACGACTAAGCGTGGCGCCGCATTCCACCCAACCGATGGTCGTCCGTCGATCAGCAAGGTCGTCCCTTCCCGTCGAAGCGCAATACCCAGATACTGGAGCAACCGTTCCGTATGGTCCCGCGAGAGACGCGGCTCTGTGATGCGGGTCGTCCCTTCGGCAAACAAGGCTGCGAGCAACAAGGCCGACTTGATTTGCGCGCTCGCCACCGGTGAAGCATAGGTAATCGCGCGGAGACGACTACCCATTACGGCTAAGGGGGCAAGTTCACCGCCTTTGCGTCCGGCGATGGTCGCCCCCATTTCCCGCAACGGCTTGACAATCCGCCCCATGGGACGGCGACGAATCGATTCGTCGCCGGTCAGTACCGTAAAAAAGTCCTGTGCTGCCAGCAGACCGGTCAGGAGACGAATGCCCGTCCCGGAATTCCCGCAATCAATCGGCCCGCTCGGCTCGGTCAGGCCCCAGAGTCCCTTGCCATACACACGTAGTTCCTCAACCGATTCATCGATGCGTATGCCGAGAGCCTGAAACGCGCGCAACGTATTGAGACAATCTTCACCTCGACAATAGCGTACAACCGTACTCACCCCGTTCGCCAAGGCAGTCAGAATGATGGCGCGATGGGTGATCGACTTATCGCCCGGGACGGAAATCGTTCCCCGTAGAGGCCGGCCTGGTGTGATAGTCAAAGACGCCATGGGGGTGCTACGCGGACACCGTGATCCGCGCAGAGAGTTTCTCTCGTTCCTGCCTTGCTCGTTCGAGTTCTTTTTCGATGCCTGCGGCATCGCCCACTTGAATGAGCTGCTTCAATTTGCTCAGCGAGCGCTCATAGGCCTCAATGAACGTGACCACGTTGTCGCGGTTCCAGAGAAAAATATCGCGCCACATTTCAGGGGAACTAGCGGCAATCCTCGTCGTATCCCGCAACCCGCCACCCGAGTGGCCTGCCAGATCGAGGGAGGGAATTTGTTGATCGCGAATCTCAGCCATGGCATTGATCAAGGCAAAGGCCGCCACATGAGGCAAATGGCTCACCGCCCCAAGAATCTTGTCATGCAGATGGGCATCCATCGTGAGAACCACCGAGCCAGTTTCCTGCCACATCGTTCGGACCTGCTCAAGCGCCTGTGGATCCGTCGCCTTCGTTGGAGTAACGATACAGCGCGCACCCATAAAGAGCTGATCCGATCCGGCCGCCACGCCCGTCTTTTCCTTGCCAGCGATGGGATGGGCCCCGACAAAATGGACACCAACCGGCATGGCTCGTTCAGCTTGTTCCACCAGGAAACCCTTCACGCTTCCGACATCGGTCACAATCGCGCCTGCTTTCAAACAGGACGCCCACTCCGCCAGATGCTGGCCATACGTGTCGACCGGCGTGGCCAATACAACCAGGTCGGCCTCCCCTACTCCCTCTTTGGGGTCGACGACGTAGCGGTCGATCGCGCCCAGCTCGACCGCAGTTTTCAAGTTTTCGACACGCCTCCCAACCCCGATGACCCTTGTCGCCAGTCCCTTTCGGCGAAGAATCATGCCGAGCGATCCGCCGATCAGCCCGACCCCTATAATCGTGACCTGGGTGAAATGCAACGCCATTCTTCAAGCTGGACCGAGGCGGAGCCTCAATCCTGAGTCCTTCAAACACAGTTCCTCTGACTACAGTTCGCGACCAACCGCCACTGCAATTTTTCGCATGTCCTGCATCAGTTCCTTGAACTTGCTCGGCTTAATGGATTCTTCACCGTCGCAGAGCGCACATTCCGGGTTCGAATGGACTTCGATCAGAATGCCATCCGCCCCCGCGGCCACTGCTGCTTTTGACATCGGCGCCACCAGATTCCACTTGCCGGTGGCATGGCTGGGATCGACGATGACGGGCAAATGCGAAAGTTCTTTTAAGGTCGGAACCGCGGCGAGATCGAGCGTATTGCGATATTGCGTCTCGAAAGTCCTGATCCCCCGCTCGCACAACATGACGTTCTGATTCCCCCGGGACATGATGTATTCCGCAGACAGAAGGAATTCCTTGATCGTAGCTGAAAGCCCCCGCTTCAACAGCACCGGCTTGTCGTACGCCCCGACTTCCTTGAGGAGTTCAAAGTTTTGCATGTTGCGCGCGCCAATCTGGATAATGTCGGCTTTTTCGAGAAACAATTCGATGTCGCGGGTATCTAGGATCTCGCTGACCACCGGCAACCCAGTTTGTTTCTTCGCCTCAACCAGATAATCCAATCCTTCACGCCCTAGCCCCTGAAAGGAATAGGGCGACGTGCGTGGTTTGTAGGCGCCGCCGCGCAAGACACTCGCTCCGGCCGCCTTGACCTCGTGGGCAATGCCGACCGTTATTTCGAGCCGTTCCACCGCGCAAGGTCCCGCCATGATGACCAGCTTGTTGCCGCCGATCTTCACGCCGCTCACATCGATAACCGTGCCGTCACGCTTGAACTCCCGGCTGACAAGTTTCCAAGGCGCGAGAATCGGCAACACACTTTCAACGCCTGGCAAGGCCGTGAGCGGTTGGTTATGCAGGATCCGATCGTCGCCGATGACCCCAATAATCGTCCGTTCCTGCCCGGTCGATAGTTGCGACTTCAGCCCCAGCTCGCGCAGCCGATCGATAATGTGGTCGACTTCCCGTTCGCTTGCCTCTGGTTTTAATACAATGATCATGTTGCCCTCACCATGTACTCAATGCGGATGGAGCACCCGCTTGAGCGCAGCCAAGAATTCCCTGTTTTCTTCTTCCAGGCCGATGGTCACTCGAACCATACGTCCTTCGATGTGACGAATGATGACGCCCTCCCTCAGCATGGCCTCAAACACCGCGCGGCCGTCTCGTCCGACATCGACATATACAAAATTCGCTTCGCTCGGAATCGGCGCAAATCCGAGCGCGGTCAATCCCTTGACCATCTGCTCCATCCCAGCTTCAATCACCGCTCGGCTTCGCGCCACATGTTCGTCGTCACCGAGGGCGGCGAGCGCGGCACGCTGCGCCAGGCTGTTGGTGTTGAAGGGAGGGCGGATACGGTTCAAGAAATTGGTGATCTCGGCTGTCGCCACACCGTACCCGATTCGCATTCCTGCGAGGCCATAGATTTTTGAAAACGTCCGCAGCACGATCACATTCCGCCCCTGCCTTACGTAGGCTATAGAATCTGGAAACTGCGGACTCCGGACGTATTCGAAATAGGCTTCATCAAATACCACGACGACATGTGTCGGCACACGCGAGAGCAGATGTTCGACCTCATCGGCCGACACCATCGTCCCGGTTGGATTATTGGGGTTACAGAGGAACAGGAGCCTGGTCCGGTCGGTGATGGCGTCCCCCATCGCCTGAAGATTGTGCCGCCACTGCTTCAACGGGACGATGATAGGCTTTCCGTGAGCTGCCGTGACTTCCATCTTGTAAATCACGAAGGTCTGATCGGCCATGACCGCTTCATCACCGGGGGCCAAAAACGTACGGGCAAGCAAGCCCAGGATTTCATCCGACCCATTCCCGAGAATGACCTGATCCACGGTTACCTTCAAGCAATCCGCCAGGGCTTCGCGCAAGCGAAACGCGCCGCCATCGGGATAGCGATGCAGGGTCGCGGTCCCCTCGCTCAACGCGGCAAGCGCCTTCGGAGAGGGGCCTAACGAATTCTCGTTGGACGCCAGCTTAATGACGCGTGCGAGACCCAGTTCCCGTTGGAGCTCCTCAATGGGCTTCCCGGGAACATAGGGACTCAGGGAGGCAATATCTGGATGGACCTTCAGTGACATGGCATCAACTATGGGCCGGATAGGATCCGAGGACTTTCATGAAAAGGCAGCGGCCAGTGATTTCTTCGATGGCTTTCTTGACCCGCTCTTCCTCAATATGTCCTTCGATATCGACGAAGAAAATGTACTCCCAGGCTTTTCTTCTGGAAGGACGCGATTCAATCTTGGTCAGACTCAGGCCATGGGAGGCAAAAGGCCGGAGGAGATCGTACAGGGCACCGACTTTGTCTTTCACCGAAAGCATCAATGAGGTCTTATCTTTTCCCGTACGCTCGGGTGGCTTCTGAGACAGGATGAGAAAACGGGTCATGTTGTTCATATTATCTTCGATGCGGGCCTTGAGAACCTTCAAGCCATACAGCTGGGCTGCCAACTCCGATGCAATGGCGGCGACAACGGGATTCTCCACGCACAGCTCTGCGGCACGTGCCGTGCTCGCCACCTCCGATACGGGCACATTGGGCAAGTTGGTTTCCAACCAATTTCGGCATTGCGCAATGGCATGGGGATGCGAGTGAATTTTTTTCACCTCTTCCATCACGCCAGACTTCGACATCAAATGATGTGACACCTCCTGGAGAATTTCGCCATAGATCAGGAGATCGGAATCAATGAACATATCGAGCGTGTGGGTGACCACACCTTCTGTCGTATTCTCGATCGGGACCACGCCGAAATTGGCTCGTCCTCGCTCGACTTCATTGAAGACCTCCTTGATGCTATTCACCGGAATATATTGGGCGGACGACCCGAATTTCTGCATGCAGGCCATATGCGTAAACGTGGCTCTGGGACCGAGATAGGCCACCTTTTGAGGGCCCTCGAGAGAGAGGGAGGCGGACATGATTTCTCGATAGACTGGCCGAATCGCCTCGGATGGAAAGGGCCCGGAGTTTTGTTGTATGAGGCGCTCGATTATCGCCGCCTCCCGCGCCGGGGTATGGAGATTGGCATCCGCATCCTGCCGTTTCTTGATTTTGCCGATCTCGACGACGCTTTTAGATCGCTCATTCAGCAGGCGCAAAATTTCGTCATCAATGCGATCGATCTCTTTCCGGTACTGGGAAAAGTCTCCGGACATCGCATACCCCCTCTTCCCAGCCCAGAGAGGCGGTGACCCGTCCGTCGGCTGGAATGGCACAAGCTAAGTGGGAAATGATACAGGAACCATTCCTGGCAATGCAAGGAGACCCTCGACGTTTCAGGAGCTTGCGTGACAATCCCCGTTCGTTCACATCTGATATCAGGAGAACTTGACAGGGGCCCGACGCATCACGAGAAGAGGAGGGAGGTCGGCCTTTTAAAATGGTCGAAGGCCAGTTTCGTGGCTTGGCGGCCACGGCCGGTTCGTTCGAGAAAGCCGGCCTGAATCAAATAGGGCTCATGGACATCTTCGAGCGTGCTCTTGTCTTCCTGGACCGCGGCCGCCAGGGACTCCACCCCGACCGGACCTCCAGCAAACTTGTCGATGATGGTCAGAAGAATCTGACGATCCATCTCATCAAACCCCGCCGTATCGACACCCAGCCATGCGAGCGCGTCTTGGGCTACAACCTGGGTAATTCGTCCCGCCGCCTTGACCTGGGCATAGTCACGCACCCGTTTGATAAGCCGATTGACGATACGGGGGGTTCCTCGAGCACGACCGGCAATTTCCTGCGCTCCCTCGGAATCGATCGGGATCCCGAGCACCCCCGCCGAGCGTGTCACGATGGTCTGCAACTCCGCCGGGGAATAGAACTCCAGACGGTGGACGAGGCCAAATCGGTCCCGGAGTGGGGAGGTCAGGGCGCCGGCTCTGGTCGTGGCCCCGACTAGCGTAAATCGAGGGAGATCCAATTTCACCGTTCTGGCTGCAGGCCCCTGGCCGATCACGAGATCGAGTTGATAGTCCTCCATCGCTGGATAGAGCGCCTCTTCGACAGAGGCAGGGAGTCGGTGGATCTCGTCGATGAACAGGACGTCGTGCTCTTGGAGGTTCGTCAGGATGGCGGCCAAATCGCCTGCATGGGCCAAAACGAGACCGGAGGTCGAGCGGAGTGCAGCCCCCATCTCACGAGCGATGATGTGGGCAATGGTGGTCTTCCCCAACCCGGGTGGGCCATAGAAAATCGTGTGATCGAGCGCTTCGTTCCGCTGCTTCGCCGCTTCGATACAGATCCGCAGGGATGCTTTCATCCGCTCCTGGCCAACGTACTCCTCCAAGGTCTGTGGACGCAGCACCGTCTCAATACTTCGTTCTTCGTCCGTGATCTGCGTGCTGACAACTCGCTCGGCCATCGTGGAAAAACCTCTCGCGCTGTGGTCTTACTTCTTCTCCGGCGTGGGGAGGTACTTGGGTGGAGGCGGCAAGGCACCCTGCCCAGGCGTTGCCGTACTACCGCAGTCCGGCGGGCAGGTCTTACCTCCTTGGGTCGGATCTGGAAGGTTTAACTCCATCTTCTCCAGCTGACATTGTGTGAGCCGCCCCCCATCCTGATTTCCACAGCGAGCCGGCACAGACGAGTTGCCGATTTCACGATAGCCCTCGGGACAGGATCCGCAGACAGACAGCAGATTAGCTCCCGGCGGGACACACTCAACAAGTATGGGATCGCCGTCCTTGCAGATCTCTTTGGCCTCGGTCACGCCCGTGGTTGCATAGCCTTCAGGACATTGGCCGCAGGTCTTGCGAATGCTTTTGGGCTCGCTCGACTCTTCGGCTTGCACGGACATGGCCCCCAGTCCCAATAGGAGCACAACAAGTCCAATGGACAATTGAATCTGGACTATTCGTCGAATCAATCTCGTCACCATCCTTACCCCCTTGCAAGCTCCTTCAGGGATTCACGAATCATGTCTTTGAGCACAATGGACTCAGCATTCGATTTCTTCACCTGTTTCAGCGCTTCTTTAGCATCTTGTGGACGATAGCCCAAATTCACGAGCGCTGACAGTGCGTCGTCGAAGGTCGCATCTTGCCCCTGCCTGGGCAAATCACTTGCGGACGCGAGGCCAGGATGGAGTTTTTCGACTTTCTCCTTGAGCTCCAATACGAGACGACTGGCCGACTTGTGACCGATCCCTGGAACCGTCGTCAGTTTCTCGACATCTCCCGACTGAATCGCTGAGACCAGGCTGGTCACTGGAAGAGCCGACAATACACTGAGAGCCAGTTTAGGCCCGACGCCGGATACGCTGGTCAGCAGCACGAACGCATCTTTTTCCTGCGACGTCAGAAAGCCGAAGAGCTGAATCGCATCTTCGCGGACGTGGGTGTGAACGCTCAGCGAGATATTTTCGCTGAGATTGGGCAACCCATAGTAGGTGCTGAGAGGAATAAAAACTTCGTATCCGACCCCGTGCACATCGAGGACCAGATAGGTCGGCGCCTTCAAGGCCAATCGGCCTGTCAGTGAGGCGATCATGCGGTCCCATGCCGTCAGCGGACAATGTAACGTCAGGCAGCGCTGCTGCCATACACCTCATCCAGCGGCGGCTACTTTCTCCATCACCTCGTCGGAAATATCAAAATTCGCGTGAAGCTTCTGCACATCGTCATGCTCGTCCAAGACTTCCATCAACTTGAGCATTTGTTCGGCTGCCTTTTCCTCTAGCCTGATCGTGTTCTGCGGAATAGAGGTGACCTCCGCAAGCACGGTGTCGATCTTCGCATCACCGAGGGCTTTCTTCACTGCTTCAAAGTGGTGCGGATCCGTGATGACCTCAAAAATTTTCTCGCCCACTTTCACGTCCTCCGCTCCCGCATCAAGCGCGAGGGACAGCAGCGTATCTTCATCGACTATGCTCTTCTCGATCGTGAGCAGTCCCTTCTTGTGAAACTGCCAGGAGACGGCGCCGGCTTCCGCCATGTTGCCATGATTCTTCGTGAGAAGATTTCGTAGCTCGGCAACGGTGCGATTGCGGTTGTCGCTCGTGATTTCCATCAATACGCCGGTCCCTCCAGGCCCATACGCTTCTAAATGGAATTCTTCATAGGCTACGCCGGGCAATTCTCCCGTGCCGCGCTGAATAGCTTTCTTCAGAGTATCGCCAGGCATATTGGCCTCTTTGGCCTTCAAGATGGCCAGCCGGAGCCGCGGATTACCATCTGGGTCGGCACCTGTACGCGCCGCAATCGTTACCTCGCGGATAATTCTAGTGAAAATCTTCCCGCGTTTGACATCCATGGCCCCTTTGTGCCGTTTAACCGTCGCCCAATGGCTATGTCCACCCATGCTCACTCCATGCAGCCGGACTCATGGGGGACCGACCGCGCAAGAATGTGATCTCAATCAATAAGAGCTTCTACTCGTAGCACAGGGTTTGGAAAGGTGTCAATTATGCCTGAGGGTGGCCAGCGATAGAACCGCTGGCCGAGTTTCGTGGCCTCTCTAACTGAAAGGCCCATCCAGAGAACTGGATGGGCCTTTGCTGGCGCACTCGAACGAGCCCAATCCTTACATGAACTTCATGAACTTATCTTTCGCGTCATCCATCACTTGAGCCGTAATGGTCGCCATCCCGCGCTCCTTCGCCACCCGCTCAACCTCTTTGCGGGCCATGGGACGGATGAAGTCTGGAATATTCTCAAGCCGCTTCTCAGCCTCAGGCGTCCAGGTCATCCCGTTGCTCGATTCGCTCTTGGAATCGTCCATCACTTGCAACGTGATCGTCTTGTACCCCTGCTTGCGAGCAAAGGCCTCCACACTGCTCTGTACCATCGGCTTCACAAATGAGGGGAGGCGGTCGAGTTTTTCCTTCGCATCAGCCGACCAGGCAAACTCTGTAGTCGCCGCTCCAGCATTGCTGGGCTTACCGTCCGAGGCCAGGCCCATTTCCGCCACCATTGCAGAGAATGGGCAACCGCCACTGGACTTCTCTCCGGGCGTGACGGTTGTTGCAACCGTGACCGCAGCCGCCGGCTGACCACCTTGAATTTTCTCGTTCAAATATGCCGCCATCTGACCAGAGCTTGCGGCTGCTTCGTCTTTCAGCGTACCCCGCGTCATCTCAAAAGGCTCAGCGGCAACGGTACGCCCGCCCAGCTTCACCCCGAGAGAGCTAACCATCTGGGTTTCGCCTGGATTCGTCACCATCGAGAACTTGGCATTGCAAGATGGGCAGCCGAAGAACACGCCGAGCGTGCCCTCCCCAGGCTTCTCCACCTTCTCAAAGTTCATGTAGGTTTCACAGTTGAGGCACACAAATTTCATGGCATCTCCTCTTTGGTACGTGACACTACAGCTTGTCGGCTAGCACCTTCTTGTAATCGATGAGCGTCCTGATGCGCCCGGCAATTTCTTGGTAGCGTTGAATCGTCGGATACGTTTCGTCGAGCAGTGGCTCTCCCTTGTCGAAGGTGCGCGCGAGTTTCCGGTCAAAGGGAATCCGTCCGAGCAACGGTAGGTCCAACATCTCACACATCGCCTCGGTGTTGCCTTCGAACAACTCGTTCACTTCACCACAAGAAGGACAGCGATACTCGCTCATATTCTCGACCATGCCCATGACCTTGATACCTATGTCGCGGGCATAGGTGACTGACTTCTGCACCACATCCGATGCCACCTCTGATGGCGTCGTGACGACAATCGCTCCTGCCAGGTCAGGAATAAACCCGGCAATGACCGGCGGCTTGTCCGCCGCGGCCCCCGGAGGGAGATCGACCAGCAGATAATCGAGCTCACCCCAAACGACATCGGCCAAGAACTCTCGAATGACATTCATTTCCATCAACCCTAACCAGACCGGGCTGACATCCATAGGCCCTTTCCAACGAACCGGCGATGCATCATCCAAGAAGAAGTCCATCGACGCGACTTTCACCCCGAGCGGCCCGACCGGGGGAATCGCGCCCTCAGGCCTCATAGTCAACGACTGGCCGTGCATGCCCAACATGCGAGGCACGCAAGGTCCGTTCAGATCCACGTCTAAGAGTCCGACCTTCGCGCCCTGCCGCGCAAAGGCCAACGCCAAGTTGACCGTGGTCATGCTCTTGCCCACGCCGCCTTTCCCACTCATGACCACCAGCTTGTGCTTAATGCCGGCCATGCGCGCGTGAACCTGTTTGGTATTTTCTGAAATCTGCGCGAGTACTTTGGCGTCGTCTGAATACTTCAAATTGCGAAGTATGGCCTTCAGATCTTTTTCAACCGCCATAACGGAAACCCCTTGCTAACTGGGCGAATACACAGAGGTTGACCGTAGCACAGGGATTTCCGGTGAGTCAAACTCCACACATCCAGTCCGCCAGATGGCGCACATTCCGCTGCTTAACGCCTGCGTTCAGGTGCGGATGGCACGCGCAGCGGGCCAGACGTCACCTGCAACGC
>JAENWB010000014.1:0-2721 GCA_016650275.1 Nitrospiraceae bacterium
CGCCTTCACATTGCGGGGATCGATCTTCAGCGCCTGTTGAATCAAGACTTCGGGCTTCCCCTCCAACTTGCGCCCATGGAGGACACCCAAGGCATCGGCATAATCGGCGAGTAACTGGGCATCATCAGGAATCAGTCTCGCGGCTTTCTCGTAGATAAACGCGGCGTCGGCGTAACGCCCCATTCCCATGTACGAACGCGCAAGCAATGCCCATCCCACGCCATCATTCGGATTCTGCTCCATTTTCTGCTTCAGTCGCTCGACCAGTGCCTCGAGGGCCTGATCGGAGGACGCATGAGCATCTTCTGAATCCCCTTGCGCAGACAACGAAGCCGCAGTCGGCTGCGTCATGGCGAGCGGATTGCCAAGTTGCCAATAGAGCAACCCGCTGACAGTCGGGACGATGATGGCCAGGGCAAACGCCACCGGCCTGCTACTCACCTGTCGCCGTGTCATAGGGGGCGGCGTCTCCGTGGCGCCCGTTTCTTCCAGCAAACGGCGTTCGAGCTCCCGTCGCGCCTGCTGATACAGTTCGTCGGTGAGCACACCGTTTACGCGGTCCTGCTCTAATTCCGCGAACTGCTGCCGGAAGATAGACAATGTCTTCTCCTGCTCTCCCGTTGCGGCGACGGCTGTGCGCGACAGCAGGGGCCACAACAGGAGACCGAGGACGAGAACGGTCATGGTCGATGCGATAAGCCAGAATATGATGGTCAAAGGCGATTCGCTCCTTCGGAGAGTAGTTGCGCAACACGCGTGCGCTCTTCATCCGACAATGCCACGTCGACAAGCTTTTTCTGTCTCCTGCGCAGTGCGAGCACCAACGCCGTCGCGCCCGCGATCAGCAAGAGGAACGGTCCCAACCAGAGCAAGGTGGTGCTGACCCTCCACCGCGGCCGGTACAAAACGAAGTCGCCATACCGTTCCACCAGAAAGTCGATGATCTCTTGATCGCTCATATCTTTGGCGATCATCTCGCGAACTTCACGTCGCAAGTCTTCGGCCAACGGCGCGTTTGAATCGGCCAACGTCTGATTCTGACAAACCAGGCAGCGCAGCTCGACGGCGAGGGCTTTCAGACGCGCCTCAGCCACTGGGTTATCGGCAAGCGGCTTGGCCTCGTCTGCCACAGCAAGACCTGGCATGAAAAGGATGATTGCCAAGAGCCATCTCATTGGTTCTGCAACTCCCTGACTAGGGGCAAAATCTTCTCTTGCAAGATATCCTGGCGCAATGGACCAATCTGCTTGTAGCGGATGACCCCTGCCTTATCGATCACATAGGTTTCCGGCACCCCGTAGACACCATAATTAATGCCGACGCGGCCCAATGCATCCACGGCGACGATCGGATAGGGATTGCCCCACTGCTTCAACCAGGTCAGTGCCTCTTCCCTTGTGTCCTTATAGTCCATGCCGTAGATGGGGACCTCCCCGGATTGTGCAAGATGGATGAGGACAGGATGTTCTTCCTTGCAGCCACCGCACCACGAAGCCCAGAAGTTGAGCAGCCAGACCTTGCCCTTCAGATCGTTGGACGAAAGCACTTTCCCCTGATCATGGAGCTGTGGAAGCGAGAAGTCAGGCGCCGGCCTCCCTACCAAGGGAGACGGCAATTCACGTGGGTTGAGCGTCAGCCCGACAGCAAGAAAACCGACCACGACCACGAAAACCCCGAACGGAATGAGAAACCGGTTCATGAGACAGTCTGTCGGGCCATCTGTGTCGCCGCCGGCACATCGACCTCTTTACGGCGCCATGCGAGTCGGTAACGGCGATCGCTGATAGCCAAGACGCCGCCCACTGCCATGACCAAACAGCCCCCCCAGATCCAATCGATAAAGGGTTTGTGGTAGAGCCGCACACTCCAAGCTCCATCATCGAGCGGCTCACCCAGCGACACATACAGGTCACGCAGCAACCCGGGAGAGATCGCGGCTTCGGTCATGGTCTGATTCTGGACGTTGTAGCGTCGCTTCTCCGGATACATCACCGTCACCTCACGGCCATCCTTACTCACACGAAACGTCCCACGCGCCGCAATGTAGTTCGGTCCTTTATACTGCTGGGTCCCGTCAAACTGGAAGGTGTAGCCGCCGATCGTTGCCGTCTCTCCAACGTTCATCCGTAAGTCTTGCTCCACTTCAAAGCCCTTCACCATCGTCACGCCGATGATGAACAGGGCGACCCCACAATGGGCCAGGAGCATGCCCCAATAGGCTCGTGGCACCGCGGCCAGTCGGCCCAAGAGGCTGCTTCCATCGGCATGGGCAAGCCGTTCACGCAGGCCAACTGCAGACGTCGTCAGAATCCAGATCGCCATCATGAGACCCAGGCTGATCAGTGGCGTCCACTGACCGATGGCAAGCGGCAGCGCGAGGGCGGTCACGAGGCTGACGCCAAAGGCCCAGCGCAGTCGCGTGGCTAATTCCGGCAGACTGGCTTTCTTCCACTGCGCCAGAGGACCGATCCCCATCAAAAAGATGGCGGGCGTCATCAGGGGAACAAACACGGTATCAAAATAGGGTGGGCCGACAGAGATTTTCCCGAGATCCAGCGCATCCAGGAACAAGGGATACAGCGTGCCCAAAAGCACCGACCCCAAGGCCGCAACCAACAACACATTGTTCGCCATCAACATTCCCTCGCGCGATACCATGGAGAAGCCTCCGCCCAATCCCACCCGCGGCGCACGCCAGGCGTACAAGATCAGTGAGCCTCC
>JAENWB010000015.1:0-34235 GCA_016650275.1 Nitrospiraceae bacterium
AAACCGAAGATCCGTCGTCTCAGGGGGGCGGGTTGCAGCATGTGCGTATACACAGAATACCAGCCGGCCCTGTCTTCTTCAACAGAAGGACACGATCCGCCGATGAAGAGGGCCTATCAGCCTATAGAAAAACTATGCTGGTAAGATGGAACTCTGGGGTCAGCACGTGTGGCACAATAGAAGAACATTCCCGCAGGATGCTCAAAAAGGCCGTCAGCAAGGCCGCAGCTTCTGAAGCAGGCTGAGGTTAAGGTTGAGCGAAGATCAGACTCTTTTTCTCTCAGCCTTGACCTGAGCCTTAGCCTTCTAGAAAGCTGGCGGACTTTTTCAGCATCCTGCTAGGTAGCGAGAAGCTGTTTGGTGTCGGTGGGCGAAAGACGACGGAACCTTCGGCCGTCGCGGGTGCGGTCCAGAACCGCCACTTCCAGGCTCTCCAGCGAGAGCTTCTGGTTCCCAATTTGTTCGAGTGCGGTGATACAGAGCGTGAGAGCAGCCTGGAGTTCCGGGGGCTGCGTGAACCCTTTCTCCTTTAACACGGCCTGCACGGCCTCGGACTTGCCTCCGATGACCGCAAAGGTACGCTCGTCGATGATGCTGCCGTCGAAGGAAATGCGATACATCTCGTTGGCCTGGCCGTTGTGCCCGATCTGCACCACCAGAATTTCCACCTCCAGCGGCTTCAGCTCCTGGCTGAAGATGGTGCCGAGGCTCTGGGAATAGCCGTTCGCGAGAGAGCGAGCCGTCACATCTTCCCGGCTGTACATGAATCCTTTGAGATCCGCGTGCCTGATGCCGGCCTTCCGGAGATTTTCAAACTCGCTGTACTTGCCGGCCCCCGCGAAGGCGATGTTGTCGTAGATCTCGGATATTTTGTACAACGAGGCGCTGGGATTCTCCGCGACGAGAAGAATCCCATTCACATATTCAATGGCAATGATGGAGCGGCCTTTGGCGATGCCTTTTTTGGCATACTCCGCCTTGTCCTGCATCATCTGCTCGGGCGAGACGTAATAGGGCATCGGCATGCTTAATTCTCCTTGGAACGACGAGTAGCAATCAACCCGTCATAGATACCACGAATCTGCTGGTCGGAGACATCGGTGATGCCGGTCGCGTCGACGATCTTCGCGGTGGGGTAAATGCCCCGCACGAGATCCGGCCCCCCGGTGCCGACATCATCGTCTGCCGCATTGTACAGGGCCAGCAGAGCCAACTTCAGAGCGTCCGGCTCAGCCAAGCCTTTGAGGAAATGCTCCCGCATCGTATTGCGCGCATCTTTCCCCCCTGACCCTATGGCATGGTAATCCGACTCTTCGTACCGTCCACCAGCGAGATCGTACTTGAAGATGCGGCCTTCTGCGCGCTTCAGGTCGTAGCCGACATAGAGAGGCATGACGACCAGCCCTTGAAAGACCATCGGCAGATTAGCCTTGACCATCTGTCCGAGCTTGTTGGCCTTCCCCTCACAGGACAGTTGCACACCTTCTAGCTTTTCGTAATGCTCAAGCTCGACTTGGAACAGTTTGGCCATTTCGATGCAGGGACCAGCCGCGCCCGCGATCGCCATCGCGGAATACTCGTCGATCTTGAACACTTTCTCGATCCGGCGCTCGGCGATTTGAAATCCTTCCGTCGCTCGACGATCTCCGGCAATCACGACGCCCTGTTGATACTTGATCGCCAACACTGTGGTGGCATGAGGCACGCTCATTGAACCGGCCCCTCGCATCGGCTCGGCCGTGGCCTGGGCCTGCAGGAATCCGCTACGGCCGACCGGCATCAACGCGGGATGGTGGGCGGTCAAAAAGTCGAAGAAACTCGGGTCGTCGTGGTTGGGGAGAAATGGCAGTTTCATAGTGTGAATCGCGAGGAGTCCTTGTTCATCAGGCCTTGAGCTTTTCCAGCAATGCGTCAACGGTCTCGACCTGATCGAGGAGGTCACTCGTTAGCGAGGCCGTGCCTCGGAGCGGGTCCATCAACGGCACCCGTTTGACCTGGTTGTTGCCGACGTCGAACAGCACTGAAGTCCAGCTGGCCCCATAAATAGATTTCGCAAACTTGCTGACACATCGTCCACGGAAATAGGCGCGTGTCCCCGGAGGCGGGGTAAACTCCGCTCGTGCGATCTCGACCTCCTGCACGATTCGCTCGATTAGGTGGCTGCGTTCAAGCGTAAAGTAGAGACCCCTGGCGGGGCGGACATCGTGATACTGAAGATCCATCAGCCGTACGCGATGATCGTCCCACCCACAACCCTTTCGCTCCATATAGGATTCCATCATCTGGCGCTTCGCCACCCAATCCAACTCGCGCACCAAGAGCCGAGGATCTTGTTCCAACTTATCCAGCACGTCTTCCCAACGGACGAGAATATCTTTCGTAACTTGGGAGAGATCGTGACAGGCATAGTATCCCATGGCGGCCTTCAAATAGGCTCGTTGAATCGCCACCGCCGTCGTCGAGCGGCCATCCGTAAGCTTGAGCGTCTCCTTCATGCCCAGATCGCGTGACACCTGCTTGATGCTTCGGACCGGATCGTCCAACTCGATCTGCGGCAGATCTGCACCGACGTCGAGAAGGTCCAGGACAATGGCCAACGTGCCGATCTTGAGATAGGTCGAAAGTTCCGCCATGTTGGCATCTCCGACAATCACGTGCAACCGCCGATACTTGCCATACTCCGCATGCGGCTCATCGCGGGAATTGACGATGGGACGCCGTACCATCGTATTGAGATCAACGAGGCACTCAAAGAAATCCGCACGCTGCGAGATCTGATAATCCGTTGGGCTGGTTTGATTCTCTGCGCCGACCTTTCCTGCCCCTGCGAAAATGGGTCTCGTCACAAAGAACGGCGCCAAGACCTTCACAATGCGCTCGAAGGGAACCGCGCGAGACATGAGATAGTTTTCGTGATAGCCGTAACTGTTCCCTTTGCCGTCCGAGTTGTTCTTGTACAGCACACAATAATCTCGTCCGGTGGCGCGCGCCATCTGTTCGAGACACTGAGCAAGGATTTTCTCACCGGCTCGTTCGAAGGCCACTATTTCTCGTGGATTGGTGCACTCAGGCGTGGAATATTCTGGATGGGCGCCGTCGACATAGAGACGGCCCCCATTGGCCAGCACCTTATTCAGCTGGCGATTGTACTCGGGATTGGGCCGCTCCCGCTCCCCCTCGACCTCGAATCCGCGCGCGTCGAGTAACGGATTCTCATTTTCATAGTCCCAGACAGCTAGAGGAGCCGACAGACCTGGATAGTGCCCGATGACGGCGATGGAATTGGAGACGGGGTCTGCGGAGGCAGGATCGCGTGACGCGATGCCGAATTCTGTTTCTGTTCCCAATACGCGGGGAGTCGTCAATGCGGTAGATTCCTGCATGGGTGCGACGTCTTAGCAGGATGCTGAAAAGTCCGCCAGCTTTCTGGAAGGCTAAGGCTCAGGTCAAGGCTGAGAGAAAAAGAGTCTGATCTTCGCTCAACCTTAACCTCGACCTACCCTGCTTGCTGGACAGCATTTTTCAGCATCCTGCGTGGACTTCTCCTCTTGTGCCACACGTGCAAACCTGTGACGTCCTGGTCTGTCCACAGATTTTTCCCGCAGCCTGTTAGAGATAGTGCCCTGTCGTAACAGTTTCGATCTGACGCGAGTCGCCCGGACCTCCGCTGATCGTCCTAAGATGCACGATCTTTTCACCTTTTTTCCCGGAGATCTTCGCCCAGTCGTCAGGATTGGTCGTATTGGGCAGGTCCTCGTGCTCCTTGAACTCCTCCCGAATGGCACGGATCAAGTCCTCGGCCCGAAGGCCACGGCCTTCCTTCGCGATCGCCCGCTTGACGGCAAACTTCTTGGCGCGCGACACGATCCCTTCGATCAGCGCCCCGCTCGCGAAATCTTTGAAGTAGAGCACTTCCTTTTCACCGTTGGCGTAGGTGACTTCGATGAACTTATTCTCTTCCGAGGACGCGTACATCGCTCCGACTGTGAGATCGGTCATCTGTTCGACTAATGCCTTGGCGTCTCCCCCATGGCGGTTCAAGTCTTCTTCGGCAAACGGCAGGTCGATGCTCAGATACTTCGAAAAAATATCCTTGGCCGCCACCGCATCGGGACGACCCACCTTGACCTTCACATCGAGCCGTCCGGCTCGGAGGACAGCCGGATCGATGAGATCCTGGCGATTACTGGCTCCGATCACGATCACATTGCGGAGTCGTTCCATGCCGTCGATTTCCGAGAGAAACTGCGGGACGATCGTCGATTCGATATCGGAGGAGATCCCGGTGCCTCGCGTTCTGAAGAGCGCGTCCATTTCGTCGAAGAACACGATGACGGGATTACCGTCCGCCGCCCGCTCTTTCGCTTTCTTGAACACTTCGCGAACTTGACGCTCCGACTCACCGACATACTTATTGAGCAACTCCGGGCCCTTCACATGCAAGAAGTAACTCCGCACTTCTTTGCCGGTGAGATGCCCGAGCTTTTTCGCGATCGAATTCGCGACGGCCTTGGCGATCAGGGTTTTCCCACAACCTGGCGGTCCATAGAGCAAGACCCCCTTGGGCGCGCTCAACTTGTACTCTGAAAACAGGGCCGGATGAAGAAACGGCAACTCCACCGCATCACGGACTTGCTCCAACTCGTGCTGCAACCCGCCGATATGCTCATAGTCGACATCGGGCACTTCTTCCAATACCAATTCTTCCGCCTCAGACCTCGGCAGCTTTTCGACGACATAGCCGGAACGAGGATCATAGAGCAGATGGTCGCCGACGCTCAATCGTTCGGCCAGTAGCGGGTCACCGAGCTCTGCAACCTTTTCTTCGTCGAAATGCAGCGTCACCAGGGCACGATTCCCTTCCAGCACGTCTTTGAGCCGCACGACTTCGCCCTGGATATCGAAGCCCTTGACCTCAATGACGTTCAACGCTTCGTTCAGGACCACTTCCTGTCCCTTACGCATCGCCTTCCCATTGATCGATGGGTGTATACTGACTTTCATCTTCCGTCCAGACACATAGACATTTCCGGTTCCATCATCATTGAGGCTGGAAAAGATGGCGTAGGCCGAGGGAGGCGCGGTCAGTTTCTCAACTTCGGCACGCAGCGCTTCGATCTGCACCTTCGCTTCCTGGAGAGTGCTGACGAGCTTTTCGTTCTGTTTGGTGGCTTGGTCGAGCTGATAGCGGGATTGGTACAGCCGACGGATTTCGTCTTCCATCGACTGGATCTGCACACGAAGCTTTTCAACCTCGCGAACATGTTCGTCATTGCGTTGTGCCACGTCCGTTTCTCCTTCAGTCAACCGCTTCGTGATGTGCGTGACGGAATCTCGGAGAGACCGGAATCGACTCGGACTTTCTTTCTTGCCGTCCATGGCGCCACTCGAAGAAAGCAAAACCCCTTGCTGAACCGAGAAGTCCTTGTCTGCGCGGATTCTATCACCCGTTCCTGGGGTGGTCAACCGGACGACGGCATCCTGCAGCGTGATGGCCGTGCGTGACGTACATCACGGGTAGAGCGCCACGGCATCGAGTAACTCGCGCGTCGCCGACTCCACATCGGCCGCGCCAAGAATCGCCGTAATCACCGCCACACCGAATGCCCCGGCACGTCGCATCTCACGCGCGCGCACCGCCGTCACTCCGCCGATCCCGACAATTGGGATGCGGACCAGTCGACAAGCCTTCTCAAGGGTGTGAATACCGAGTGGCGGACCGAACATCTGTTTGGATGGCGTCTCGTAGATCGGACCCAGGACGATGTAGTCTGCGCCCTGCGACTCCCCCACCACCGCCTCCTCTACCGCATGCACAGATATACCCAGAAGACGCTGTGCCCCCAGCAACTGCCGTGCGACTGAAACAGGCAAACTATTGCTGCGCAAATGGACGCCGACTCCTTCCAGCGCCAATGCGACATCGATCCGATCATTGATGAGGAGTTGGGACCTGCGCGAGGCCGTCACGGCCTGCGCCTCACGCGCAAGCGTCACGAGTTCCCTGGCTGAGAGATCACGCTCACGGAGTTGAATTGCAGGTGCCCCGGCTGTGAGAACCCGCTGCAGAAGGGGAACCAATGGACGCCCGTTGGTCTGATGACGGTCTGTGACCAATACCAGCCGCGACTCAAGCTTCATCATGAGGAGAGGTTCGGCGACCAGTCACCACTCAGAGCATACCCTCGATGGGACTACTAGCCGTGGCATACAGTTTTCGCGGGATTCGCCCGGCTTTGTACGCCAGCCGACCGGCATATACCGCATATTTCATCGCCTCGGCCATGGCAATGGGATCTTGGGCCCCAGCAATGGCCGTATTCATGAGTACAGCGTCCGCCCCTAATTCCATCGCAAGAGCGGCATCGGACGCGGTCCCCACGCCGGCATCAACAATGATCGGCACCTTGACCATTTCCATGAGGATCTTCAAATTGTACGGATTGCGGATACCGAGTCCCGACCCGATCGGCGCCGCCAACGGCATGACGGCGGGGCACCCGATGTCGACGAGCCTCTGAGCCACGATGGGATCGTCATTCGTATAGGGCAGCACGATAAAGCCTTCTTTGATCAAAATCTTCGCCGCCTCGATCAGTCCGGCCGTATCGGGGAACAGGGTCCTCTCGTCACCAAGCACTTCCAGCTTGATCAAATCGGACACGCCGGCGGCCCTGGCCAGGCGGGCATAGCGCACGGCATCTTCCACGTTGTAACAACCGGCGGTGTTGGGAAGAATGGTGTACTTCTTCGGGTCGAGATAATCGAGAAGGTTCTCTTTGGAGCGATCGGTAATATTGACGCGCCGCACCGCCACCGTCACCACGTCGGCTCCCGACGCCTCAATGGCTTTCTTGGTTTCGGCAAAGTCCTTATACTTCCCGGTCCCAACCCAGAGGCGGGATTTGAATTCACGTCCCGCGATAATCAGTCGATCGTCCACCATGATGTCCTCTTAGAATTTATCCATCGATGCATTGACGAATAGTTCAATACATAAGCCTAGCCCAATGAAACAATGAATCACTCGTCAACGACGTAATTCTTCCGCGCCTCCGCCAATAAAGCTCAAGATCTCCACTCGATCCCCTTGTTTCAGACTTCGGTGATCGAAGTCCTTGCGCTCCATAATTTCTAAATTCACCTCCACCGCCACGCGTTCGGTCTTGATGGCAAGTTCACGCAGCAAATCCCCAACGGTGGTATCAGCCTGACAGCTCCGCTGTTCGCCGTTCACCTGAATCTGAATCACCTCCACCATCATCACCCATCCTAGGGGACCAGAAATCTGGTTGTCAACAAACCCAGTCCGGCCTACCCCCTTGCCCCGCATCCCTGATCACGTCAGAATAGCGCCATCACGGCCTATGATATCGACCCCACACCAGAACCAGCAAGTCGCAGCCATCTTTCGATCGATCGCCGAACGATTAGCCGCCCAGCGGGCAAACCCCTATCGGGTCAGAGCCTATCGGAAGGCGGCGGACACCATCGAAGCCTTGGAGGAAAACATTGCAGACGTCGCCTCGCGGAAGGCGCTGGAAGATATTGATGGAATCGGCCGGGACCTGGCGGACAAGATTGAAGAATTTCTCAAAACTGGAACGATCCAGGCCTATGACGCCTTGAGAACACCACTCCCGGAGGCGGTGAAGGCCTGGACACAGTTCCCGGGACTGTCCGAATCGCTCGTGGCGTACCTCTACACCCGCCTGTGCATCACCACATTGACCGATCTGGAACAGCTGGTGCGATCGCACCTGCTGCGCACAGTACCCGGGTTCTCAGGATCGGAAGAACGACTGCTGGAGGCGATCGCCGCCTCACAACAGCAGCCCCCCATTAACCCGCATGATTCATGAGCTCATGAATCATGCGGGTTAGGACGCGCGAGGAAGCTCCTTAAAGATCTTCCAGGTCTTCAGCATCTCAACCGCCTTTTGAAGTTGAATATCCTGCTCAAGCGAGGGATCGCCCGAGACATCAACGGGAGGGAGCTGAGGCGTGGTGCCGTTCTTTGGAGTGCCCACTTCCTGTCCTTTGCCATTCTGAACGGGCTGATCTTTCCCCGGCACGACCGCAGACTTGGCCTGCTTCGGCTCCCCTTCCCTTTCACCAGGCTTCGTCTCGCCTGCCTTAGCGACAGTGGTCGCTGGTTGGGGTTTCACGACAATATCAGGCGTAATACCGGTTGATTGAATCGAGCGCCCTTTCGGCGTGTAGTACTTCGCCGTCGTGAGACGGAGCCCGGACCCATCCCCCAGCGGGAGAATCGTTTGCACCGATCCCTTGCCGAACGAGGTCGTGCCGACAATCACCGCCCGCCCATAGTCTTGCAATGCACCGGCCACGATCTCAGACGCACTCGCCGATCCTTCATTGATAGAATAATCATGGGCGAATCGTCCATCTGATCTTTCCCCTTGGCGATCCACTCGTCCTTCTTATTTTCACGTCCTTTTGTATAGACCACGAGCTTGCCGCCGGGGAGAAACTGCTCGGAGACCTCAACGGACGCGGTCAACAGTCCGCCTGGATTGTTGCGGAGGTCCAGGATCGTGGATTGGAGCTTCTGTTCTTTGAACTGTTTGAGCACCTTGCTCAAATCCCGCCCCGTCGATTCCTGGAATTGCGTCAGCCGAACGTACCCGATGTTATCCAACACTTTCGACTTCACGCTCTCAATCTTAATGGTATCGCGGATCAGCGTAAATTGGAGCGGATCGGGAGTCCCGTCCCGCTGAATCGTCAAGTTGACCTTCGAGCCCTTGGGGCCACGCATCTTCTGAACCGCATCCATCAAGGTGAGATCTTTGGTCGTCTCGTCGTTCACCTTGGTAATGAAATCCCCTGACTTAACCCCTGCTCGGTAGGCCGGCGTACCCTCGATGGGCGCGATCACCGCCAAACGGTTCTCCTTCACCCCGATCTGGATACCCACGCCCCCGAACTCACCCTTCGTTTCAACCTGCATTTCCTTATACATGTCCGGCGTCATGTAGGCCGAATGCGGATCGAGGGTTGAGAGCATCCCACGAATGGCCCCCTGGACGAGGTCCTTTACCTTCGTTTCGTCGACGTAACTCTTCTGAACTTGGGTCAACACCTCGGAGAACGTTTTTAACTCTTCATAGGTTTCCGTGGCATGCCCGGTCCGCTCCCACCCCTTGCCGAGCAACACGCCCAAGACCAACGCCACCACCACCATCGGGCCTAACATCCAGAATCGTCGTCGGGGATCCTGTTCCATAATATAATGTCCTTTCCTCTTCCCGTTCCCTACCGCCTCGCCAACCATTGGAGAGGATCAAGCGGCTCCGCCCCCTGGCGTAACTCAAAGTATAGAGTATTTTCACCCGTCATGCCTGTGTCGCCTGTTTCGCCGATCGCTTGCTCGGCTCCCACCTGTGCTCCCACTATCGCCAATATCTTCGAGGCATGGGCATACAGCGAAAAGAACCCGTTCGCGTGATCAAGGATTATAACGAGTCCGAACCCTTTCAACCAGTCTGCATAAACGACGGACCCTGGCATCACCGCGTGAATGGCGCTCCCCTCGACCGTCTTGATTTCGATGCCCCTGCGCTGCACATAGGTGTTGAAGGTCGGATGTTTCTGACGGCCGAAGAAGGAGATAATACTCCCATCAGCCGGCCAGGGCAGTGCGCCCTTTACCCCGCGAGGGGCGATCCCCCCGGTCGGAGGTCGGACAGCGGCCGCGCGACGGCGCTGCTCCAATTCGCGCAACAGACTGTCGATGCGCGACGCGGACCGTTCTAATTCTTGGAGGGCATGCTCGTAGGACTCTTTTTCATGAGTGATCTTAGTGAGATAGACCTTCTTTTCTTTCTTGACCGATTTCATCTCAGCCAGATGCTTCTCGGTACTTTGCTTGTACGACAGCATCCCGACCCGCGCTTCTTCCCGCAGCCGCTCCGCCTGCTCCATGCGAGTCATATCGGCTCGGAACGTGCCCATGAGGGCATAATCCCGTTCCGATACGGCCGAGAGATACTGCAGCCGGCGCTGAAAATCACCATACGAGTCCGAGGCAAGCAAGGTTTTCCAATAGCCAAAACGGCCCTCCATGTACTGAACTCGCAGCCGAGCCAGAATGGCGTCCTGACGTTCTCGCACACTGCCACGCAAACCGGATAGTTGCGTATTGATGACCTCGATCTCTTGGTCTTTCTTCCTCAACTTCCGACTAATCTCTTGATGCGCTTGTCGGTAGTGCACCACACGTTCGTCGAGCGTCTGAATCCCCTGCAAGAGGGACTCTCGCTTTTTCCCTGCCTCATCGGCTTGTTTACGCGTCTCTTCGATCTGATCTTTGAGTTGTTCCAGAGCCTTGCGTTCTTTCACAATCTTATCGGTAATCGGATCAGCAAACGCAACCGTTGGCCAGGAAACACCCAGCAGCCCCCAGATCATGACTCCGACCCTGAGCCTCGTCCCGAACCTCATGCCTTAGCCTCGCCGAAACGCCGTATCGACACGAAGCTGCCTGCAAACCCGAGTCCCAGCCCCACCGCAATCAGGGCAAGACAGGTTGACGGGGGAAAGAATGTCATGAGGTTCTCGAGCCCGGCAAATCGTCCCGTCGTACGCATTTGCTGCCGAAACAATTCGTACATGAACTTGAGCATGACCAGCGAGAGTGCGCTCCCCAAGGCACCAAGCACGGCGCCCTCCAGCAGATATGGAATGCGAATAAAGCTTGTCGTAGCCCCGATGAGACGCAAAATGGCAATCTCGTCCCTTCGGGCGAATAGTGTGAGACGAATGGTATTGGCGATAATGGTCACGGCAGCCGCTGAGAGAATGACGCCGATGCCGATGGCGACCAACTCAATCGACCGAATCACAGTCGCGAGGGCGTCGATCCAATCTTGATTATAATCAACCTTGGAGACGCCAGCGACCTGCCTGACCCGTTCCGCCCATCGCTTGACCGCATCCGGCGAACGGAATGACGGGCTGAGTGCCACCACAAAGGAGGCCGGCAAGGGATTCTGGCCCAGCCCCTCAAGCAGGTGAGACTCCGAAGGAAATTGCGCCTTGAACTCTCCCAGCGCCTGCTCTTTCGAGATAAACAACAGTGATGCGACTGCACGATCGCCCCGCAACTGCTGCTCCACCTCAGCGACCGAATCGGAGACGAGCCGATCATCAAGATACACCATGATCTTAATATCGTCCTGGAGCCATCCGGCCGCCGCCCGTAAATTGACATAGAGCAGCAAGAAGATACCGACACAGGCCAATGTAAATGCCGTGGTCAAGATGGCAACCATCGTCGTCGTCCGGTTGGTCCGCATATTGACCCAGGATTCTCTGAGGAGATACGAGAGCGTCCTCATGCCAATCCCCTATGTTCCGGCAGCAACCGGCCCTGTGACAATGTGAGCACCCGCCGATTCACCTGCGCCATGACCAGAGGATCATGCGTCGCCACCACGACGGTTGTGCCGCGCGCGTTAATGAGTTTAAACAGTTCGATGATCTCAGCCGTCAGGGCAGGGTCTAAATTTCCGGTTGGTTCATCCGCCAACAAGACGACCGGACCATTCACAATCGCACGGGCGATGCAGACCCGCTGCTGCTCTCCTGTCGAAAGGCCCGCAGGAAGCTGATCTCGCTTGTGCTCGACACCGACCGCCCGTAACGCCTCCGTGACTTTCCGACGAATATCGGCAGAGGAAATTCCTTGCACCAGCAAAGGCAGCGCCACATTCTCGAACACGGACTTCTTCGGCAACAGCCGAAAGTCTTGAAACACCGTTCCCACCTTGCGGCGCAGATACGGAATGTCCGACGGCTTAAGCGTCGTCACGTTTTTTTGGTGAACGAAGATCTGTCCCTCGTCGGGCCGTTCGGCCCTGATGAGCATCCGCAACAGCGTCGACTTGCCCGCTCCACTTGGCCCCATGAGGAGGACAAATTCTCCCTTGCCAATCTCCAGAGTGACGTCCGAAAGCGCCGGCCGCTGATCGTACTGTTTCGATACGTGGATTAATTGAATCATCGTTTATCTTACCAGCGGAGATCGTCCCCAGATACTTCGAACGCATTTTGAATATGCTCGATCTGTGAACCGACGGCGTCCGTGCCTTGCAGCAAGACAACATCGAATCGGCACAGTCGATCTTTCATGTGGTGTCGGGCCAAATACTGGGCCGCCAATTGGATCAACTTCTCCTGCTTCCGTTGATGAACGGCCTGGATGGCTCCGCCGAACGCGTCGGTGCGACGCGCCTTCACCTCGACAAAGACCAGCACCTGACCGTCTTCAGCCACTAAGTCCAGTTCCCCCACCGATGAACGCAGATTGCGTGCCACAATCCGATACCCCTTATGCCGCAAATACTGCTCTGCCGCCGATTCGCCTTCTTGCCCAAAAATCCTCCGGGGGTCCAGGATAGTCACTGAATCGTCCGAAAAGATTCGCCCAGACCCGTCCACGAGAGGGGTTCCGCGCCCCCATGGCCACCCAAGAACTGTGCGACCGGAGCGAACGTGCGCCGATGAATCGCGCAGGGACCATGTTGAGCAAGCCGTTGCAAGTGTTCTTCTGTCCCATACCCTTTATGAGAGAAAAAATTATACTCTGGATAGGTCAAATGATACGCCATCATCATGCGATCACGCACGACTTTGGCCACGATCGACGCAGCGGCAATCGAGAGCGATAGCGTATCACCCTTAATGATAGAGCGTGAGGGAACGGCAAGATCCGGCAATGTCACGGCATCGATCAAGAGGCAGTCCGCCGGGGGAGTCAGCGATGCCAGCGCACGACGCATGGCTAGACGAGTCGCTTCTAAAATATTGAGGCGGTCGATCTCCTGCTCTGTGGCGACCCCTACACCGACCGCACGTGCCCGCTGGACAATAACCTCGTACAATCGAGATCGCTCAGACTCGGAGACTCGTTTGGAATCGTCGACGCCGACCAAGCGGCAACGAGTAGGCAAGATCACCGCTGCCGCGACGACAGGGCCCGCCAGAGGGCCCCGTCCGGCTTCATCCAGACCGGCAATACAGCGATGGCCGCGCCGCCGGGCTTCCAATTCAAATTGGTCGGTAGGTCCCACGATGTGGCCCCGCGATGCGTCAGTTGAAAGGGCACCCAAACACTCGTGGTCGATGGAGCCAGGGAATGAGACTAGCAGGATGCTGAAAAATTCCGCCAGCACCACAGGCCGTGGCGCGTGAAGCGCGAAACATGCGAGAAAGGCGCGAACTGACGTTCGAAATTCAGGGTTCGCAGTTCCGAAAACCTTGAACTTCGGACCTCAAACCGTCGTCCGCTTCGCCCGCCCCGCGAATCTCGCTCGGCTATCCTGCGGGAGTATGTTCCTGTTGGGCCACACGTGCGGACCATCGAAGTTCTCGCGTGCCAACATAGTGTTTCCGCAGCCTACTAGGGCTTCGAGGACGAGGTGGCCCCGGCTGGCTCTTCGGCCTTACGGGTGACCCCGGGCTGCCCCTTTACACTCGCGACGAACTCCCGATCTTCAACCTTGGCAAACTTGCCCTTCTTCCCCCGGAGATAATACAGCTTGGCCCGACGCACCTTGCCCTGGCGCATGACTTCGACACGCGTGACGATCGGCGAATGGAGCGGGAAAATTCGTTCCACGCCGACGCCGTAGGAGACTTTGCGCACGGTAAAGGTCTCCGTGTTCAGCAACCCTTTACGAGCAATCACCGCACCTTCGAACACCTGAATGCGCTCTTTTTCCCCTTCGACCACTTTCACATGCACACGGACGGTGTCTCCAATTTCAAAACTGGGCGCCGACTTCTTCGTGAAAGACTGTTGTATCCGTTCCAACCGATTCATGAGACTACCCCTCCTCCCCACATCGAACAGGCGTGCCCGGCACGCCTTCACGAGTAAGTTCGTCTAGCAATTGTTGATCTTCGAGACTCAAGACCCGATCCTGTAAAAGATCCGGCCGTCTCTGATAGGTGCTTCGCAGGGCTTCCTTCCGACGCCACAGACGAATGGCCTCGTGGTGCCCTGAAAGCAACACCTCTGGCACGGGCATCCCTCGAACCTCCGCCGGTCTCGTATAATGCGGATATTCGAGCAACGCATCCGTGAACGACTCTTCTATGATCGACTCCGGATCACCCAACACGCCGGGAACCAAACGGGCTGCGGCATCGATGAGCACCAGCGCCGGCAACTCGCCTCCGGTCAACACATAATCCCCGACGGAAATTTCTTCCGGGTGCAAGGTGAGCCGTACCCGTTCATCCACCCCCTCGTAGTGGCCACAGAGAATGACGAGACGACGTGGGTCAGCCGCCAGATTTTTTGCATAGGCTTGCGTGAATGGACGACCGTGCGGCGACGGAAATAGTAACCGAATCTGTTCGCCGGCCCGTGCATAGTCGGCCTGAATCTGTTCCACCGCGCGCAAGATGGGCTCAGCCTTCATCACCATTCCAGCCCCTCCGCCATAGGGCACATCGTCCGCCACCTTGTGTCGATCGAGCGTATAATCGCGCAAGTTGCGCACGTGAACGTGCAGCAGACCTTTCTCTTGTGCTCGCTTGAGAATACTCTGGCCGAGCACCGGCGCCACCATGTCGGGAAACAGGGTCAGGATGTCACACCGCATGACGATCCTCAAGCAAGTCGTCAATCCCGCGAACCATCATCCGGCGGCGCGCGAGATCCACCGAGGTCACAAAGCTCTTCGCGGCCGGAATGAGGACTTCCTCCGTCCCCTTGCGAACGACGAAGACGTGATTATCCGGTATCTCCAAAATCGTCTCAAGCACGCCAACCTCATCGCCCCGCTCGTTCTCGACCGTCATCCCAATGAGATCACATTCAAAATAGACGTCCGCAGCCAAGGTCGCCGCTGGATGACGCGGCACTTGGATCAATCCCCCGCGCAGCATCCCAGCTTCCTCCGGCGTCGTCACACCCGCAAGACCCATGATGTAGGTCGAGCCGGCGCGCCGAACATGCGTCACGGTCCTGTCGACCATCTGTCCCGTCGGCTCCAAGACCTGAACCTTCGTCAGATCTTCCAACCGGCCAGGCACATCGCTCAATGATCGCACCTTGAACTCGCCCCGTACGCCAAAGGGGCGCTCGATCTTACCAATCGTCACCAGATCTGCCTGAGCCGTTGTCACGTACTAGGCGCCCTTCTTCTTCGCCGCTTTCTCTGCCGCTTTCTCCGCTTCAAACTGTTTCCATACGCCACACCGGCGAAGCAACGTCCGGACCGTAACCGTCGGCTGGGCCCCTTGGCGCAACCAACTCAACACCCGCTCCTGCTTCAGCTCCGGCACCGCCGGTTCCTTCAAAGGATCAAAAATCCCAAGAATTTCAAGGAAACGCCCGTCGCGCGGTTTCCGAGAATCCGCTGCCACAACGCGGTAGAGCGGTCGCTTGTGTCGTCCTGTCCTCGTCAATCTCAAATGAACAGCCACTAGATTCCTCCTTCTGTACAAAATACCCGTGATGATTGTGAGCGACGCTTACCTGGAGCGCAGAAGTTGCGCCAGCTGCCGGCGCCCTCCCGACCCTGCCATAGCCTTGGCGATTTTTCTCGCCGAAAGAAACTGTTTAATCAACCGATTCACCTCTTCCACCTTCGTCCCGCTTCCGCGGGCAATCCGCTTTTTTCGGCTTCCGTTGATGACCGTATGATCGCGCCGCTCGCGAACGGTCATCGAGTCAATCATCGCCGTGACTCGTTTCATCTCTCGCTCCGGCATCTGCCCTTCCATCGCCCCCTTGAGCTTCTGACCGCCTGGCAGCATCCCCAGAATCTGATCTAACGAACCCAGGCGACTGACCTGCCCCAGCTGAGCACGAAAACCCTCCAGCGTGAAGGTATTGCTGGCCAGTCGCTTCTGCGCATCCTCCGCCTGCTCGAGCGTAAAGGTTTCTTGGGCCTTTTCGATCAGCGAGAGCACGTCGCCCATTCCGAGGATGCGCGACGCCATCCGATCCGGATGAAACAACTCAAGCGCATCAAGCTTCTCGCCCACGCCCAGGAACTTGATCGGCTTGCCAGTCACCGCCCGGATAGACAGCACCGCCCCTCCCCGGGCATCGCCTTCAACCTTGGTCAGAATAACGCCGGTCAGTCCGATACGTTGATCGAACTGGCTCGCCATCGTGACCGCGTCTTGGCCCGTCATGGCATCGGCCACCAAGAGAACCTCGTGCGGTTGCACGGCGGCTCTCACCGCCACCAACTCCCCCATCAACTCATCATCGATGTGGAGCCGCCCACCGGTATCCAGTACGACGAGATCGTACCCCTGCTCCCGTCCCCGATCCACACCTGCCTGGCAGATGCGAACAACATCCGCTTGCGCAGCCTGTGCCTGATTGGCTCGATGCACGTCGATCTCAAGATCGCGCCCCAGACTCGCCAACTGGTCGCCGGCTGCCGGACGACGAGGATCCGCCCCAACCAGGAGAACTCGTTTCCCTTGAGCCTTGAAGTACCGCCCGAGCTTGCCGCAGGTCGTCGTCTTGCCAGCACCTTGGAGTCCCACCATCATGACGACGGTAGGGGGATTCGAAGCCAGAGCCAGACCGGCTCGCTCACGGCCCATCATCTCCCGCAGTTCCTCCCACACGACCTTGACCACCTGATGACCAGGGGTTAAGCTCTGGAGGACTTCCTGACCAACTGCCTTTTCGCGAACCCGCTCGATGAAGTCCTTGACGATCTTGAAGTTGACGTCGGCTTCGAGCAGCGCGAGGCGCACTTCTTTCAACGCTTCCGCGATGTTCTGTTCGGTGAGGACCCCAGAACTGCGTAGCTTCTTGAAAATCTTTTCGAATTTTTCGCTCAGAGAATCCAGCATAGCGCCACAAAGAAAAAGGCAATCGAAGCCTTAACCCCAGATCTCCGATCGCCTAGAAAACTCTAGCAAAAGAGCACCGGGAAGTCTAAAGGACGAGGCAGGATGAAGTCAAGGGAATGGGAGGCCGCATTTTATTGACAGGCCGTAGGCCTTTCGCTATGGTCGGCTGTTATCTCCATGGAGCTACACAAAGAGTTGCAAGGCGGTTGCCATGAAAAAATCACCTCTGGTTCTGCTCATTTTCGTGCTCATCGGTGGCCTATTGGGCGGAGTACTGGGAGAAATTCTCCGCGTCATGGCCCCACAGGGTACTATTCAGGCGGTTTTCGCCACCAATTATCTCCTCGGCATCACCGAACCGCTGACCATCGATCTGGTCCTCCTCAAATTCACCATTGGCTTCGTCCTGAAAATTAACCTCCTCAGTCTCCTCGGGATGTTCTTAGGCATCTATCTATACAAGAACGTCTAGCAGGCTGCTGAAAAAGTCCGCCAGCGTCGTTCTCGCATCGTTCAGACCCTCAACGGGGACCCGGCCGCCTCACCACTCGGCGGCGCGCACAGACGTGGTGCTCTTTATTCGTCGCACCATGCGCCCCAGAGGGTACGCCTCAGCTCTTCACTCGCTGCGGCCTTGCTGACGGCCTTTTTGAGCAGCCTGCTGAGAAATTCTCCCCTTGTCCCAGATATACAGACCATTAAAGTTTTGTTGTGCCGAAATGATCTTTCCAGAGCCTTCTAGACCTCTGGCTTCAATTCTAGCTCCTTCAGCTTCAACGCTCGAATCCGGTTTCGTAGCACTGCGGCCCGTTCAAATTCCAACTCCTTGGCGGCGGCTTTCATTTCTGTTTCCAGCCGTTTCATGATCTGTTCGATCGCGTCCTCTGCTCCATAGACAGCCAGCGACTCCGCGGCCAAATCCAGCTGCACATCATCCGTGTCTGCCGTGGCATATTCAAGCGACAGAACGTCCTTCTTGATGCTCGTAGGCACGATGCCGTGTTTGGCATTATAGTCGGCCTGAATCGTGCGCCGGCGCCCGGTCTCGGCGAGCGCCATTTGCATAGAATCGGTGACGGCATCACCGTAGAAAATCACGTGGCCCCGCACGTTCCTCGCTGCCCGCCCAGCTGTTTGGATCAATGACCGATAGGACCGAAGATACCCTTCCTTATCCGCATCGAGAATCGCCACCAGGGTGACCTCGGGGAGATCCAGCCCTTCGCGCAGGAGATTGATCCCCACCAGCACGTCGAAAACTCCGCGCCGCAGATCGCGGATGATTTCGGCCCGCTCCAACGTCTTGATGTCAGAGTGCAGATACCGCACCTTAATACCGAGATCGTGGTAGTACTCGCTCAAATCCTCCGCCATGCGCTTGGTCAGGGTGGTGATCAGCACTCGCCCTCCCTGAGCCACTTCAGTCCGCACTTCGCCGAGGAGATGATCCACCTGCCCTTTGGCCGGGCGCACTTCGATGACCGGATCCATCAGACCGGTCGGGCGAAGAATCTGCTCGACCACCTCTCCAGCCGCATGTCTCAGCTCGTAGGGGCCTGGCGTCGCAGAGACGCAGACCACCTGCGTGAGACAACGCTCAAATTCGGCGAACGTGAGCGGCCGGTTATCGATTGCCGAGGGCAACCGGAATCCATACTCGACCAATGTGCGCTTCCGCGAATAGTCGCCCTCGTACATCCCACCCACTTGGGGAATCGTTGCGTGGGATTCATCGACGATCAGCAGAAAGTCTTTGGGGAAATAATCGATGAGCGTCGGAGGCTGCTCCCCTGGCGCGCGGCCACTGAGATGCCGCGAGTAGTTCTCGATACCGTGGCAGTACCCCATTGCTCGAATCATTTCAAGGTCGAACTTGGTGCGCTGCGCGATCCGCTGGGCTTCCACAAGCTGATTCTGTTTCTTGAAATAGGCGACGCGTACGTCCAGTTCTTCTTCGATGCCGGTAATCGCCCGCTCATACCGATCCGGCGCAATGAGATAGTGCGTGTTCGGATAGACCGCGACTTTGGGAAGCTTCCTGAGCGACTTCCCCGTGAGCGGATCAATTTCGTGAATGGCGTCGACCACGTCACCGAACAACTCGATCCGCACGGACACCGCGTCATTCGAAGCCGGAAAGATCTCGATGACGTCGCCGCGGGCACGGAAGGTTCCGCGGTGGAAATCCATGTCGTTGCGGGCATATTGAATCTCAACCAGCTTAGCCAGAATCTTTTCCCGCCGAATCTCCATTCCCTCCTCGAGGAAGACCACCATTTCGTGATAGACCTCCGGCGACCCCAGGCCGTAAATACAGGAGACCGACGAGACGATCAGCACGTCGCTCCGTTGGAGCAGCGCGGCCGTTGCCGCATGGCGCATCTGATCGATCGCATCATTGACGGAGGCGTCCTTGGCAATGTACGTGTTGCTTTGGGGAATATAGGCTTCCGGCTGGTAGTAATCGTAGTAGCTGACGAAATACTCCACCGCGTTGTGGGGGAAGAACTGTTTGAACTCTTGATAGAGCTGACCGGCTAGCGTCTTGTTATGGACCAGAACCAAGGTGGGCTTCTGCACCTGCGCGACCACATTGGCCATGGTAAAGGTCTTGCCGGACCCGGTGACGCCAAGCAGCGTTTGATGCTTCCGGCCAGCCGCAATCCCGGCCACCAACTTGTCAATGGCCGGGCCTTGATCTCCGCAGGGCTTGAATGGGGCTTCGAGTTGAAACGGCGGCATGGAACGACCTTTCGGTCGTTATCTTACCATCGAACACAGCACTGCGCACAACAGCGCGCGTGCAAAACAGACGTTGGCAGACCCACGCGACGCCACCGGCCCCTATCGGGGTCCGGCGGCATCAGGGTTTCTTAATATCGTGAGTGCCTGGACGCACCGACCGAGGCTCCCTGTCTGTGAACTGGTCCTCGATTCTCGCCCTCGCGGAATCGCCGGCCTGATGATTCCGCACTTCGGCGAGGCCGCTGGCGAGGGGCCTGCTGGTCGCTGACCGGCATAGGGGCCGGAGCGGGAAGAGCGGCAAACACGGGAAGCGCGAGTTTCTTCGTCTCGATTTTTAACTGTCTCACCATTCGAAGATACTCTCGCTCTTCGGACTGTGACAGAATCAAAAAGGTCGCCCCTTCCTTCTCTGCTCGACCTGTCCGCCCTGTCCGATGGACGTACGAATTCGGATTGGTCGGTAATTCATAGTGTATGACCTGCGCCACATCCTGAATATCAAGGCCTCTGGCTGCCACATCGGTCGCCACGAGCGAACGGAGGCGGCCGGCCCGAAAGGCACCGAGCGTCCGTTCCCGCTGCGCTTGGCTATGATTGCCGGTCAGTGCACCGACCGAGGCCGGTTCTCCACCTAAATGGGCCGCCAGGCGTCGCACCTTATACTTTTGATCACAAAACACCATCGACCGTCCTCCACCCGTCACGGTCTGGAGCAACGTATGCACGAGTTGCGTACGCGCCTGATCCCCCGGTACGACATAGTAGGCATGCACGATCGTGGTTGGAGTGCTGATCCCTGGGTCGACTGAGATGCGAGCGGGATCGCGCTGCATGCTCTGCGCGAGCGTCTGAATGTCCCCCGAAAATGTCGCGGAGAACAACAGTGTCTGGCGCTCAGCTGGGAGGAGACGAATGATCCGTTGAATGTCCCGCAGGAACCCGCGATCCAACATCTGATCGGCCTCATCCATCACGAAAAACGTCACCCCGCCCAGACGCAAATGACCGGAACCGGCCAAGTCGAGCAACCGCCCTGGCGTACCGACCACCACCATCGGCGGTCGTTGCAGTGCACGGTACTGGCGCTCGATCGGCGTTCCGCCATATACCGACAAGGAGGTCACGGACATCGGGGCATACTTGCGTAGCTCCATTTCGATTTGGAGTGCCAGTTCCCGCGTGGGTGCCAGCACCAAAAACTTTGGCCCGGAAGCATGACTTGGTCCGGACGTGGTATAGGGGCCAGGCGCGGGCGCAGAGGCTTCCCGTTGCATGGCCTGCTCAATAATCGGCAGCAAAAACGCCAGTGTTTTCCCGCTCCCGGTTTTGGCTTGCGCCATAATATCCCGGCCTTTCAGCGCCAGTGGAATGGCAGCCTGTTGCACCGGCGTGGGTATCGTCAGCCCCGCCTGTATCAGGCGCTGGGCAAGGGACTGGTGTAGATTCATATCAGCAAACGTAGACATTAAGACTCCTTGTATGGGGCACACTTCCTGGGACTGCACGGTCCGGCCTGGTCAGAGGGCCGAGAAACGCATCGAGTTGATGGGCAATTCTAGGAAGGAATTAGCGGGGCTGCCGGATAGGCAGCCCCGACGTGTGAAACATTTGTTACGGCTCAGTACCGGTCGCCACCAGACCCGCCACGGCCGCCACCGCCACCGCCAGAACGTGGCTCCTGGGGACGCGCTTCGTTGACGGTCAACGTGCGGCCGCCCAACTCAGTGCCGTTCAGTGCGGTGATCGCCGCCTGCGCTTCCGAATCCGAGGACATCTCCACGAATCCAAACCCGCGGGACTGGCCGGTGAACTTATCTGTGATAATCCGGGATGATGTCACCGCCCCATGAACAGCGAACAGATCGCTCAGCTGCTGCTCAGTTGTGGAATACGGCAAACCCCCGACATAGATCTTCGAACCCATTGGGCTCCTCCTTTGAGAATATGTGTTGTCTTGGACTCGAGAACAAAGTAAGGAAGGAATGGGCCGAAGACGCTAACACCATGGCGGCTCAAGGCTGGCTTCCGATCAAATTCCCGGGCAGAACCAAAACAACATCTGTCTTAGGCCTTGTCACTCTCTATGGTATCACCACCAGGCCTTTCGAGATGATACACAGGCCCCACTCTACTCCTCAGTCCGTTCAAATGCAAGCGACAACACAATCACGTGTGACCCTGCGTCCATCTAATAGGCAGCGGGGGCAGAAAACGGACGCTGAGAAAAGAGTGGAATGGCATGCAAGCTGTCAAAATCTAGCGCTGTTTGTCCACGAACCAGGAGCCCGACCTGACCGATCGCCAGGGCCTGATCTTGGACTGCCACGACGAGTTGCCCGTCAAAGTAGGTTTCAATAAAATCCTTGCTGATAATGGTATTCCGCTGGATTCGCAGCGTATGCCAGGGCACTGCTTTGGGTGTGATCGACCGCCGCCCCAGACTCAGCTCCTTTCCATCGACCACCCGAATCACCTCTATCGTCTTTGCGGCAAGATCCACCACTGCCGCATAAAAGCGTGTGCCATCCTGCACCCCGAATACCACCCCGCCTCCCCCTGCCTGAGCATCGACGGGAAAGCGCATCCTGACCGACACATCTGGATATTCATACTGAAGCCCGTCGGCAACGATCAACCGGTAGCAGGTCACGGCCTGGCACGATGATTTCACGCCTAGCACGTTGGACGCCGAGGGGGCATCGTTGGCCGCCTTGATCGTCCAGTCCGCAGCCGCGCCCTCGCCAAACCCCAGCATCGAGAATCCGGCAGGAACTTCGCCAGACTTCTGCTGATCGAAAGTCCACCGGTTAAACAGCCCCCCTTGGGCCTGACCTTTCAAGTTGGCTTCTTTTTCCGCCTGGCTCTCTTCCTGAATGGCTTGAGACCGCTCGACACAGAAGCTCCACTCACCGGCGATCACGGTCAAGGCGAATACTGCGTAGACCATGAACCGGGACGCGTGAAGTGAGAGAGATGCGAAATCAAAAGTTCGACGTTCCGGGTTCGACGTTCCGAAAACCTCGAACTTCGGACCTCGAACCCTCGCCCGTCTCGCTCGTCCCGCCTGTCTCGCACGGCTATCCTGCGGGGTTCTGTTCTGTTCACCCAGACATGCAGACCATCGAAGTTCTGCTGTGCCGAAATGATTATTCCGCAGCCGGATAGGCTTCAGGCTTATGCCACGTTCTCTCACGCCTATCCTCTCGACTTCTTCCTACTTCGGTGACTGCTTCTTGATATCGAGAATGTCCTGCTGGAACCGGTCGCGGGCTGCCATGATAGTTTTTCGACGTTGCCACCGACCCCACGTCCACCATCGAAGCCGATCCCGAAACGTGACGACCGGTAGTGGCGCACTGCCACCGGGCGCGTGCTGAAACTCATAGCCCTGCTGCGAGTCGCGATTCTCGAAGAATCGGCGGTAGAGGTGATCGTACAATCCTTTACCTGAGACACCCACGGCACCCTCCCTACAATAACAGGTCCAATTGGTGGCTCTCCGTCACCGGAGGCGAACAGGTCTGACGTTGACAGACATACGCTGTTGGCTGCCCGTTCACACTTGTCTTCCCTCCGGCCAGCGCCAAGTCGGATTCCCCGGCACGACGAGCAGCTTCGACCACCAGCACTGCGCGATTCGGCAAATAGCGTCGATGGACTGCTGAGAGCAACGCTTCGGTCCTCGCATCGCCACGAGTCCCGACAACGACAATCTCCTGGGGCGTCGTCAGGTACCAATCCAGCGCACAGAGCATGGCCGATGAGCCATAGGCGTTGTGCTCCATCACGCTCCGGAACACCCGAAACAGGTGCTCGGCCCGGTCATGATACCTCTGCTCTCTTGTGAAAGAGAAAAGCCTCAATAAGACCGAAGCGACAATGGCATTGCCGGATGGAATTGCACTATCGGTACCGGACTTCATGCGATGGAGGAGGGCTTCGTGGTCGCGGCTGGTATAAAAACACCCCCCCGCCGCCACTTCATCCCAATGTCGCTCCAGCAAATTGTCCGTCACCTCGCGTGCTTGATCCAGATACCACCGATGCGACGTTGCCTCAAACGCGTCCAGCAACGCTGTGGCGAGACAGGCTGCATCGTCCAAATATCCGTTCAAGCGCCCCTTCCCCGCCGTGACCGTCCGATAGACTCGCCCGTTCTCAACCGCATAGTCCAGCAGAAATGTGAGCGCCTGTTCCGCTGCCGCCAGATAGGCGGAAACCCCGAACGTGTGATAGGCGTCGAGATAGGCGGACACCATCATCGCATTCCAACTCGTGAGAATGTTGTCATCCCGCTGCGGTTTCATCCGTTGCTCTCGTGCGGCAAGCAACTTCATCCTGGCAGACTCCAACAAATGCTGCGCATCGGGCGCGAGCTGAATCTCACCGAGCCGATTCAACACGTTCTTGCCTTCGAAATTTCCGCCCTCCGTCACGCCGTAGTGCCGGCAGAACTCCTCAGCCTTATCGGCGCCCAGCACCGAAGCAATCTCTCCCGGCTCCCAGACGAAGAAGGTTCCCTCATGCCCCTCACTGTCGGCATCCTGCGCGGCAAAGAACGCGCCGTCCGGATGTGTAAGTTCACGACGAACGTACTCCAAGGTCTCTTCCACAACCTCACGAAACCGATTCTCTTTGGTAAGACGCCATCCATCGAGGTAGATCCGCACCAGCTGCGCGTTGTCGTAGAGCATCTTCTCGAAATGGGGAATCAACCACTGGCCATCCACCGAGTAGCGGTGGAACCCCCCACCGACATGATCGTAGATCCCTCCGGCCGCCATGGCTCTCAACTGCAAGAGCACCTGCTCTTGATGGGAGGGATCTTTCGTCCGGGCCGTCTGACGCAACAGCAGGCTGAGCGGAGGGACCGTCGGAAATTTCGGTCCCTCACCGAATCCGCCATGGATCGGGTCAAAAAATTGTCCTAAGCTCTTGGCCGCTTCATCGAGCAAACGATCCGTCAACGGATCGGTCGACGGCTGCGGCGTTCCAACTCGCACCAACCCGGCCTTTACCTTCTCCACATTCTTGCGGACATCGTCTCGATGATTCCGATAGGCCTCGACGACACCGCGCAGGACCTCGGGAAATCCAGGCAGGTTGTAGCGGGGTGCCAGCGGGAAATACGTCCCCCCGTAAAACGGTTCTTGGTCAGGCGTCAGAAACATCGTCAGAGGCCACCCGCCGCCCCGTCCCAGAAACACCTGCGCGGACTTTTGGTAGATATCGTCCAGGTCCGGGCGCTCTTCTCGATCGACCTTCACGTTGATGAAGTCCTGGTTCATCAGCCCGGCAATCTCGACATTTTCGAAACATTCATGTGCCATAACATGGCACCAGTGGCAGGCTGAGTAGCCGATCGACAACAGAATCGGCTTGTCCTCTGCTTTCGCCCGCGACAAGGCTTCCTCGCCCCAGGGATACCATTCCACCGGATTCTCCGCATGTTGCCGAAGATAGGGACTGGCTTCTGCGATGAGCCGGTTCTGAAAACGATTTTCTGGCGCTGAGCCCGTCATCGATTCTCTATCCTTGTGGACTCGCATAGTACATGGGCCCGAAGCCGCGCTGCAACGAGCCTGTCAGACTATGCTATAGTTCTGCGACACCTCGAAAGGCTCACCGCATGAACTGCATGACGCGCAGTTGCTCTCCCTCCCTTGTTGTGGTCACTCTCCTGGGAATCATCCTCAGTCTGCTTCCCCTGGGGGTCCAGGGCTTTGCGCAATCGGAGGAAGACCATCGTGCATGGCATGGAGCGCTCGACAACCTGTCAAGCGAGCGCATGCTCGCCGACGTGACGACGCTCAGCAGTTCCTCATTCAACGGCCGCCAAACAGGAACCGCAGACGATGCCAACTCAGCCAAGTGGATCGCTGATCAATTTCTTGCTTCCGGCCTCTCGTTGGCGAGCACTCGCGTCGATCCAAGCAGTCCTATGGGACCAGGCCGTGGGTACGGGACCGGATTGATGACCGCAGTGGTCACGGTGCCGAAGATTGCACCGGACCCGTTACTCCGCATTTCAACAGCCAGTGACTCGCTTACCCATCAACTCGGGACAGACTATCTCCCCATCCTTGATTCACCCTCCGCTGAGGTCCGCGGGCCGATTGTATTTGTCGGCTACGGAATCGTAGACGCGACGCAAGGCATCGACGACTACGCCGGAGTCGAGACCACTAACGCCGTTGTCCTGTTTCTCCGCGGCAAACCCACGCACTACAAGGGAGCCATCAACCACGCAGACAAGGTGCGCCTCGCGCGCCAGAAAGGCGCGCAAGGCTATCTCACGGCCACAGGACCAGTGCTCAGCTCCTATGAAGCGCGCCGCGGCGTCACGGGAGAACCCAGTGCATTTTATGGACTTTCCCTCCCTTCAGAAACACTCCCAGGAGCCTGGATCAGCACCACTCTGGCCGAACAGATCCTCGCCGCTCCCGAGGATGCGCAGCCAAGTCGGCTGCATAAACTACAAGAGAAGTTGAATCAGTCCCCTGCCGCACAATCAGTCAACACTGGCCGTTATAGTTCTCTCGATTGGCAGACTTGTTCAGAGGAAGGCGTGCTCATGAATGTGCTCGCCTTCTTGCCCGGGAACAATCCGCAGAAGACACATGAGTTCCTCGTGATCGGCGCCCATCGTGACCACTTCGGACGACAGGCTGGCTTGCTATTCCCCGGTGCCGACGATAACGCCTCCGGCACGGCAGTGATGTTGGAGGTCGCCCGCGTAATGGCCAAGGCAGGCGCAAAAAGCAAACGGACTATCTTGTTCGTCTCGTTTAGCGGAGAGGAACAGGGACTCGTCGGATCCCGGCTCTATCTCGAACGTCCGGTCGCGCCGGTCAGCTCGACCAAAGCTATGATCAACATCGACCATGCAAGCATTGGAAACGGACGGCTTACAGTCGGCGTGACAGGATTGGAAAAGAACGTCGTATTGGACGCGGGACAGGCAGCAGGGCTAGCCGACAAGCTCGACGTGTATGGTTTTTTCCCCGGCGGCGATCACGTGCCGTTCAAAGAAGCGGGAATCCCAACTATCACCATTGTCAGCGGCGGCGTCCACTCACACTTTCATCAGCCCACCGATTCCGCCGACACGATCAATCCGGAGATTCTGCAAACCGTGGCCAGGTATGTCCTCGCCCTAGCCTGGCAACTGGCAAATGTGCAATAGAGCAGGCACGAGGCGAGGGGCAAGAGGCCATAGGTAAGACAGAACGGGTGTGATCTGTCAGAGAGTCGCCCCCCCTGGCCTCTAGCCTCAGGCCCCATGCCTGGATTATGGGATGTCGTCGAGAATAGTGGATTGGATCGAGGGCAACGGCGCAGTTTGGCGTGGTGGACCGGGAAGGACGAGCGCTGAACCGCTCTGGTTGGCACCTTGGATAAGACCGATCGAAAGTTGCGGACCAAGTGTGGTCACAGCCCCGCTCCAAGCCTGACCGGTTGTCGGATTCCGAAAGCTAAAGGATTGAAAATTGTTCCCGGGGTTGTACAGAAACCCCTGCGTGCCCTGATTGTCAAGATAGAGACTCCCCGGGCCGGGCAGCTTGAACAGTGGAGCAACCCCTCCATCGAATGAACGAACACTGGAGATCGATTGGCCCCAAGCCTGCGAGTGCAGCGACGGGAGCGCGAACAGGAGCAGGGCCAGCACAGACAACGCAGCGGAAAGTACCGAGATCGGCAGAATGGGTTGCTTGACCCGATAGCCCTGGAATCTCATCGCAGTTAGTCCATGACAGATTTGCATGTAATCATTATAGTATGGAAAAATATTCCTTGTCGATCAGGGGGGTGTTATGGAGCAGGGTATCGCAGCCAATGGATGGTGGCGCACATTTAGCTATGCCTTCGGCGTTGGGCTGATCCTCTCACCTGGGCTCAGTTGGGGGCTGGAGATCGGCAAGACACCGCCAACGGAACGACGGGAAAATATCTCCCTTGCCGATGCGGCGCTTCAAGCGCTGAAACATAACCTGGACATCACCATCAGCCGTCAGACGAAGGAGAGCCGACAGGCCGACATCATCATCGAACAGGCCAAGTTCGACCCGACCCTGAGCGTGAACGGCCAATACAACCGGATCGTGAATCCACTCAATCGGCCTGTGTTCGGCGCAACCGGCGGTAACTTGACCGGGATTACCTCCTTTGATCAACGCAACCAATCCGTCACCTTAGATGCTACGACAAACCTACTCACCGGCGGCAACGTCGATCTGAACTATAGCCCCTCGCGTACAAGTGTGAACCAGAATCTGGCCACGGGGTTTCTGTTCAACCCTTCCTATACAGGTGGTCTCGCGCTCACCCTCACGCAGCCCCTCCTCCGCAACGCCGGCATCGACGTCACCAAGACCTTCATCCGCGTCGCGCAGAATAATGCCACCGTGGAAGAACATGTCTTTCGCGATCGTGTCCTCACCGTGCTGGCAACGGTGGAGCAAACCTATTGGGAAGTCGTCTTCGCCAATGAGAATCTGAAAGTGGCGGAGGCCGCACTAAAAGCGGCACAGGAACTCTTGGCTAGCAACCGTGCGAAGGCAAAGGCCGGTATCATGTCGATCGTCGATGTGTTGCAAGCCGAAGCGGCCGTCGCGTCGCGGGTCGAGCAGGTACTGGTCGCAGATAAAACGATTCGAGACCAGGAGGATCAGCTGCGCCGATTGCTCAATCCTGCGGAAGAGGACCTGCGTGAAGACGTGCGCTTGACCTTGCTCGACCAACCGGTGGTAACCCTCGAACCCATCAGCCTGCAGGAAGCCATCGACACGGCCATCGAGCAGCGACCGGAAATCGTCCAAGCGAAGAAGAACATGGAGTCGAGCGACCTCAATACACAATTTTCCAAGAACCAACTTCTCCCGACTCTATCGTTTCAAGGCACCATGGGACTTGCGGGACTGGGGACAGACTACGGTGACTCCGTGAACCGGAACCTCAGCGGCGATTACTATAATTATGGCGCGGGCCTCGTCTTAAGCTACCCACTCGGCAACCGCTCAGCCTGGAGCACCTACAGCAAGCGGCAGTTGGAGGCAAAGAATGCCGAGGCGTCGCTTGTGAGTGTGCGGCAGCAGATCATCGTGGGAGTCCGCGAAGCGGTCCGGCGCGTTCAGACGGATTTCAAGCGGATCGAAACCACCAGATCGGCCAGAATCATGGCTGAGAAACAACTGCAAGCGGAGCAAGAGCGGTTGAAAGTAGGACTCAGCACCACACGCTTTGTGCTCGACTTCCAGCGCGATCTCGCGACGGCCCAAGGAAACGAATTGCGCGCGACGGTCGATTACAACAAAGCGCTCTCCAACTTTGCGCGCCACAAAGCCACCACGCTAGACCGCTATAATCTCCAACTGAACTGACAACCTCCATGATGACGCCTGAGCCCGGTCCGCGCGCGACACCGGCTCAGGCCAATGAACGGGGAGCAGCCCTCGCGCTGCTTCCCGCCGGCGCGACACTCTACTTCTACGCCCTTCCCGCCTCCCTCCAAGAACAGACGTTGGTTCAGTTTGCGCCCCAAATCCTCGCCTATCTCGCTTTAGGCGTTTGGGCTATGTACAACCGCGATATCGTCTCTCGGCTTGGACTGGAAAACGGGAACATACGAGCTGGCCTACGCTGGGGGCTCCTGACAGGGCTGCTTCTCGGCTGCCTGAATACCTTCGTGATTCTCTCGACCTATCCGCATCTTGGGTATGACATCAGTTTCCTCAAGACCACGCCACATGGCCGACTCCCCCTCTTGGTCATGGTCCCCTGGTTCATCTGTGGCATTGCCCTCTTTGTAGAACTGAATTTTCGTGGATTTCTCCTCGGACGGCTGGCCGCACTTGAATCGAGGGTACGGAAATCTGGCACGACCCAACGCCTCTCGCCTCTCGCCCTCATCACCTGCGCATTGATATTTGCTTTCGACCCCTTCATGGTGAATACTTTCCAACACCTGCACTGGATCGCGCTATGGGACGGTCTCATCTGGGGAATCATCCGGCTACGCACACGTAACCTCTATATCACGATTGTCGCGCATGCGGTCGAAGTCATCATGATGTACAGCGCGGTGAGAACGGCGATTGGATAACAATTGTTTCATTTTTCCAATGACGATTGGTTTATTGAAATAGCTCAATGACCCAATGGTTCAATTTCAATGAATCCCTCCTTCTCCAGTTACCTCGTCAACGATGTCTTCGGTGACCCGGGAGTCTATGTGGAAGTCCGCTGGTCGAAGCGGGCGTTGCTGTTTGACCTGGGCCACAATGACAGGCTGGGGCCGACGAGGCTCCTGCGTGCCAATGACATATTCATTTCCCACACGCACGTGGACCACTTCATCGGTTTTGATACAGTGCTGCGAGTGGCCTTGGGGCGAGGCAAGACCGTCCGACTATTCGGTCCTCCCGGACTCATCAAGAATGTGCAGGGAAAATTGCAGGGCTACACATGGAATCTGGTCGATGGCTATCCACTGACCCTTGACGTCCAGGAATTTCACCCCCAGGAAATCCGGCGGGCACTGTTCCGCGCAACCGACGGGTTCCTCCAGGTCGAACAACCGGTTCACCCTCTCGTCCCGGAACCAGCCACTTCCCTATTCACAGTCCTCAACGATCCCGTGTTCACCGTGAGCGCGGTCTCCTTGAACCATCGCGTTCCCTCGTTTGCCTATTCCCTGGAGGAACAGTTCCACATCAATGTGAACAAGCAGAAGCTCCTCGAGGCGAACCTGCCGGTCGGTTCTTGGCTCAAAGACGTAAAACAGTACATCTGGCAGGGGCAACCGGATGAGTTCCGCTTCACGGCCACACTCTATGACGAGCACCATCGCGAGGAGCGAGAGCTTGTCTTGGGCGAAATCAAAGAACGATTCTGTACCATCTCACGTGGGCAAAAGATCGCCTATGTCGTCGATGCTCGGTTCGATGAAGAGAATGAAGCGAAAATTATTTCCCTCGCTCGTGGCGCAGACGTGCTCTACTGCGAATCGCCCTACCTGGACGTTGATGCCGAGAAAGCCCGCGACCGCTACCACCTGACCGCGAAGCAAGCAGGACTCATGGCACGCGAGGCCCACGTGCGCGACCTCGTTGTGTTTCATTTCTCGCCACGGTATACAGGTCAGGGCAAGGCGCTGGAGCGGGAAGCGATGGAAGCGTTTCAAAAAACATGAGGAGGGCACAGCGTGAATGACTTCATGAAGTGGGCAGTGTATTTTCTGTTGGGCGGCACCATCGTCAGTGTCTCCACCTACCTCGGATCTCAAGGCAAATCGTTCCTTGCCGCCTTTGCCAGCACCTTTCCCGCCATTACCGGCGCCACGTTTGTGCTGATCTATCTGAACGGGGGCAACGATACGATTGTCAGCTACGCAAAAGACTTACTGTGGTTCGTCCCGCCCTGGATGGTCTACGTCGTTTCCATGATAGCTGGCGTCCCCCGCTTTGGGTTCTGGCCAGCCATGATCGGCTCACTCGTGCTGTATCTGGGCTGCGTGGGGCTGGTGAAGCTGGCGTTGAGATAGCTCTAACGTCTGACCGGTTCTGAATACCATGCCCTGTGACTGGGGATGCGGGCTAGGCCGCTCCGCTGAAATGGAGGCGATTAATTTCGCCTAGGGCGGACACCATGTGATCGAGGGCTGCAGTGACAGAGCGGCTTGCTGCTTGGGCCGGGCCATCGGCCCCAGCCCAAATGTTGAGCGGGTTCTCGATCTCCCGCACGTTCTGACAGAACCGAACGATGGTCTGTTTCCAGTGTACAGGACCTATTCCTTCATCGAGGAAATCGACTCGGTCCTGCGAGAATGGCTGCTCAAACTGCGCAGCCCGCAGCTGCCACATCTGCTCCATCGCCTGCTGCCGCTCGGAACTGAACTCCAGCCCGCTGGCCCGTTCGTTGAGCGCCGCGAACAGTCCCCCGACGATGTGGTCGACCTCCGATTCGGGGAACACGCCGACACACGCTTGCATGAGCAGATATTTGTGAAAAAGGAACACCTCGGCGCTGATGCGGGCTTCGTTCGCGGAAGGATCGTAGGCTCGGGCCAGCTCGCGCATCACGTCGCCCGGCTCTCCTTCAAGGCAGGAGCCCAGCAAGCGGGCCAACTGGCGACCGAGCCCGAGATACTCGGCCTGAAGCAGGCGCTGCATGATCCTACTGCAGCTCCACGACAACCGCTGTGCCGCTGGCGCTGACCATCAACATGCTGCTGCTGGCGCCGATCGTTTCATAGTCGATATCGATGCCGACAATGGCATTGGCGCCCAAATGTCGGGCCTGCTCGCGCATTTCGTCAAGCGCAATGTCTTTGGCCTTGCGCAGCTCGGCTTCATACGCCGCCGATCGGCCGCCCACGATATCCCGAATCGACGCGAAGAAATCCCGAAGGATGTTCGCGCCGAGGATGGCATTTCCCGAGACCAATCCCAAGTACTTGACCGCTTTCTTTTCGTCGATACTCGGTGTTGTCGATAGAATCATGCTCCCCTCCCGCTGAACGCCCCCATCCTCTCACCATTGGAAGAAATCGCCAAGCCTTTCGCCGAATCCCCTGATCCCGAGAAAGCTGACCGACACACACCCTGCCGTGGAGAGGATCGGATGCCGGAGTAGATATTCATGAATGGTCCGCGCTACGATCATGCATTTGTCTCGCATGGAGCGTGCGCCGTGGAACCGACCCCTCTACCTCAGAACCAGTCTGCAGACCTCATCGTCGAAGGCGCACGCCAAAACAATCTCAAAAACATCTCGCTGCGCATCCCCCACAATCAGGTCACGGCTATCACGGGGGTATCAGGGTCGGGAAAATCCTCTCTCGCCTTCGACACACTGTTCGCCGAAGGCCAATGGCGCTATGTAGAATCGCTCTCCACCTATGCCCGCATGTTTCTCGATAAAGTCAATCGGCCCGACGTCGATCGGCTGATCAACGTCCGCCCCGCCATTGCGATCGAGCAGAAGAACCCCATCCGCACCGCCCGCTCGACGGTCGGGACCACGACCGAGATTGCCGACCTCCTGCGACTCCTGTTCGCCAAAGTGGGCCGTCCGGTCTGCCCTGATTGCGCCATTGATGCACGAAGCTTTTATCCTGGTAGCGTCGTCGACGACCTATTGAACCACTACACCGACGCACGAGCGATGATCCTCTTTCCTGTCAAGGCACCGGTTCCGAAACAGGACCAGATCTTTCTCCAATCGCTCTTGCTGCGCGGGTTCACCAGAGTGCAGTGCGGCGAGGAGATCCTCGATCTCCATGAGATCCACGCCCTTCCCAAGACCAGGCCAGACCGTCTTTATGTGATCCTCGATCGGCTGGTGATCCGGGAAGACAACCGAGCCCGCCTCGTCGAAGCGATCGAAACCGCATTTCGCGAGGGCGAGGGCCTGTGCCGCGTGGAGGTCATCGACCAGGGCCCCAGAACCTACAGCACGGATTTTCGCTGTCAACAATGCGGGCGAAGGTTCGACCCGATTCGTCCGGTCTTCTTTTCCTTCAACCATCCACTTGGCGCCTGTCCCGAATGCAAGGGGTTCGGCAATATTCTGCGTTACGATCCCGACCTCGTCATTCCCGATTACAGCAAGTCGCTGGCCCAAGGCGCGATTGAACCCTGGAGCAAACCCAGCGGCGATTGGTGGCAAAAGCAAATGTTCCTCTCGATGAAGCGGCGTGGGGTCAACCTCACGATCCCCTACAAGGATCTGCCACAGAATATCCAGCAGATGCTCTGGCAGGGAGAGGGCAAGATGGAGGGAGTGCGACAATTTTTCGAATATCTGGAAGGAAAACGCTACAAGTTGCATGTGCGCGTGATGCTCAGCCGCTATCGGACGCCGGTTCCCTGCCCAACCTGTGAGGGGTCTCGTCTCCGACCGGACGCGCGCTACGTGAAGATCGCAGGCCGAGACATTCATGAGCTTTCTGCGCTCACCATTGAAGCGGCTGCCGCTTGGATCACATCCCTCACCCTCTCTCCCTATGAAGAACAGGTCGCCCGCGACATTCTCAGACAATTGACGGCCAAGTTTGGCTTTCTCCTTCGTGTGGGCCTCAGCTATCTCACGCTCTCCCGTCAGACCCGCACGCTCTCGGGAGGAGAGGCCCAGCGCGCAGCCTTGGCTAATCAACTCGGCGCACGCCTGGTCGGCACGCTCTACGTCCTCGACGAACCGACCATCGGTCTCCACCCGCGTGACACCGCAACGCTCGCCGGCATCCTGCGAGAGCTGGCAGTCCAGGGCAACACGGTGGTCGTTGTCGAACACGACCGCCAGATGATGCTGGCGGCCGACTACCTTGTCGAGCTGGGACCTTTGTCCGGGGAGAAGGGCGGCGAAGTGATCTGCGCAGCGCCACAACAGGAATTCATTGCAGACCGACGATCAATCACGGCGCGCTACCTGCGTGGCGAAGACGGGATTGCGATCCCACGATCTCGACGCAGAGGAAACGGAAATTTTCTTGTTATAGCAGGCGCTTGCGAGAATAACCTCAAGGATCTCTTCGTCAGAATTCCGCTCGGCATGTTGGTCTGCGTCACCGGCGTCTCGGGCTCGGGCAAGAGCACGTTGGTTGAGGACACACTCTACCGTGCCGTTGCCCGTGC
>JAENWB010000016.1:0-3309 GCA_016650275.1 Nitrospiraceae bacterium
AGAAGAGACCTCTGGCAGGATGCTGCAAAAGTCCGCCAGCCTGTCTTTTTCATGTGGTCCGTTGGTCTGCCTGGTGGTGCAGACGAGGCGGATAAGGATCTTGGTGCCTTTTTCTGTCGGCGGGTGGTGCGAAGCAGGGCAACTAGACCTTGTTACCCTGCTTCGACCGTGACGTCTGTGGTCACCGAGTTGGCAATAAAGCATTCGCTATGGGCACGCTCATGGAGCGCGGTAATCTGCTCCAGTGTCGGAGGAGTCGGCCCTCCGAATATAATCCGAGGACGCAGAATGACCCGCGTAATGGCGAGCTTTCCCTTCTGGTTTTTTTCCAACAGTCCCACGGCGTGATCGCTGTACCGATCGACGACGAACTGTTTCTTGGCGGCCACAGCCAGGAAGGTCAGCATATGACAGCTCGACAAGGCCGCGACGAGGCCTTCCTCAGGATTCACGTGCGCGGGATTTCCACGGTAGGCAGGTGCGGCTGAGGCAGGAACCCGAACACCACCTTCAAAGACCAACACATGGTCTCGAGTATACGACTCATAGGAAAAATCCTCCGTGCCCCTCTTCCACTCTAGCGAAATCTTATGTTCAGACATCGGCCAACCCTCTCTACAAAGTTAGAAGCTGTCTAACGAATTGACTACAGAGCCGTGCGCTGGAACAAAGGCAGGCTACTTTGGAGAAAGAATCATGTCAAAAGAGGGCCGACGAAATACTGGCATTTCAAGACGCCGCGCGCGGACAAGGGACGCGAAATGATTCCTGGCACTTTTTCGCTCCATGTGGACAGGCCGCGCTTGCCGGGGTAGCGAATGTGCGTGGTTAACTCAGTCCGATGCCGAAGACTTTGGCTGCCTTTTTCACATCCCGCGGATTGACCCATAGAATGGCGCCGAAGCGTCCCTGGCCGGCACAGAGGCCGGTCACCGCGATCATGTTGATCTTGGCTGAACCAAGTCGATCGGTCAGATCGGCCAGCGCTCCCGGGCGATCATCGCCGTCCACCAGCAAACACATTTTCGGTCCCTGCATTTTCAACTTATACACCTTCGCTACATTCTTGAACGCGCTGGGATCTTCCGGCACCACATCCACCTGTGTGCGGCGATTTCGAGGAAAGGCGTGCACGGCTATCAGATTCACTCCGGTCTCACGCAGTGGAGCGAGCATGCCGGCTAATGCTCCGGGTTTATCCGCAATCTGCACCTTGAAATATTGAGCAGTTCGAATCAGATCGGCCATCATACCCTCCTCTACCCGCAAAAATAGCGGGTATCATCAGACAGGAATTGCTTCACGCGAAAGCAATGTGTGATTGAATTATCATCACGAGGACTGACCTCTTGCGCAATGATGGGACGGAAGTTGACTCAGTATAGCCTAGGCGCCCAACCGGGTGGAATTCAACCGGTAAAATCCATCTTCAGGAACAGCGTTGTTACTTCCGACAGTCTATCTTACGATCTAACGGTGTGTGAAACCCGGCGCACCAGGGCCTCTTGTGAAAGGGGCCGTGGTGGCATTGATGATGGCCGGTCCTCGGAGTCTGTCCAAATAATGCTGTTCTACTACGGCAAACGATCTGCAAGCATCTGCGTCGTTCACGGCCCGAAAAAATCCTCAACGTATTCCAGCGAATACGCCTCCGGTTTTTTTCGACCCTGCGGCCTCGCAACGAAGGATTACTCGGACAGATTCCTAGCGCTATTGCACATCGACGGTGATGGTATGGGTGGCCGTGACAAGGTCGTGGTCCTTGTTGGAAGCTTTCACTGTAATCTGGTGTTCCCCCCTGCTCAGGCCCTTAAACGTCCCTTGAAAACCCCTCTGATACTCATTGTCCAAGAACACGTGGACATGTCCAGATTGGGAGCCCTTGGTCAACTCGTACTTCAGCTCAAAGGTGTCGCTGACCTTGTCCCCGTCCTTGGGAGACGTAATCATCACCTTCGACCCGTCCGCTATTGGTTTATCCGCCGCGAAGACTGGTGCTCCACTGAGACAGCCCACTAACGCGACCCCCAATCCCATGACCCCGATACGTCCCATCATATGCATTACGGCCTCCTTGTTCGAACCACCTAGGACACTAGGGACAGGCTACTTATTGGTTGTGGCGCTGTCAACTCCCACATAAGAGGAAATTTATGGATTGGCAGGAGCCTGTTCCCCTCAAGAATTTGTTACTTTTCCCTCATAGAGTCCCCACGGATGGTTCACTACCTGCGCGCATCGAGCGACCACCGCTCTTCCATCTTCTCTCTTGAGGGCGGGCTAGATGGTCTCCCACTGCGCTGTCTCAGCGGAAGGCCAAGGCTTAGGTCGAGGTTGAGAATTGAAAAGACATTGAGTCGGATTTTTTAGTGCTCTGCCTGAGCCTCAACCTTGACCTTCTTCTGTAGTAAGACCGCACGTTGCGCGAGCACAGAAGATCATCGGGCTCCATCCCCTTCTCTGTTTCGCGAGCAGGAGGACGACCAGGCTACCCTCATCCTGCTACCGGATGGTCGGTTCCAAGCTGACTCTCGCCTTCATGGAGTTGGAAATCAGACAGTTCGCCTCGGCTTTCTCGATCAACTCCTTGGCTTTGGTCGCATCTGTGCTCGTCTCGAGGACGATGGTCGGTTTTAACGTAATGGTCGTGAACTGAAACTTTCCATCGACCAATTCCAGCTTCCCTTCCGCCTCACTCTCGTATGAGGTAAAGCCCAGGTCTGCCCGCTCCGCCACCGCCAGGAACGTCGTCATCAGACAGATGTTGGCGGATGCGACGAAAAGATCCTCCGGCGACCAGATGCCTTCGTGTCCCTTGAACTCCGGCGGCGTCGCAACCTGGATATCCGGCTTACCGGCACAAGAGATGACTCCCTTGCGTTGCTCCGTCCATGCGACCGTGGTGTGATAGGTGTAAACTTTGCTGCGGACTTCCATTCTGCACCTCCTCTGTTCATCCCCTGATGTGTATCCTCATGTGGTTCCGAGCGCTTTGAGATATTCTGAAAGACGAAGGTTCTCGCTGTAATCCACCGGACAATCGATCACGGCCGGCTTTCCGCACGAGAGCGCGGCGTTCAGCACTGGCCCCAATTCCGACGGTCCCTTGACGCGGTAGCCGATCGCTCCAAAACTCTGCGCCAGGGCGACGAAATCCGGGTTACCGAACTCAACACCGGATGTCCTCCCGAATTGCATCTGCTGTTTCCATCGGATGACCCCGTAGCCGTTGTCCCGCCAGATCAGTACGACGAGTGGAAGTTGCAGCCGCACGGCGGTCTCCAGTTCCTGGACATTCATCAGAAACCC
>JAENWB010000017.1:0-14402 GCA_016650275.1 Nitrospiraceae bacterium
ATCGATCGTGTGGCCGGCAATGCGGATCAGCGGGTTGGGTCGCTTCGTGAGGGCTCGAACTTCCTTCACGTGGTCGGGTGTCAGGTTGGAAATAAGATTGCCGAATCGATCGACGTGGACAATCTCTCCCACCAAGGCCATGGCGTCCCACTTCGGCTTCGCGATCGTAAAGATCTTGCAATCGTCGATGAGTCGCCCGAAGGACGCGAACCGCTGTTGTCTGGTCAGCCACGCCGCAGCCGGGGCAAAGAGATCGCGGCCGTCGAAGGTGGGACCTGGTGCTGTCAACCGATAGTCTTCATTCTCAATCTCACGCACTTCCATCTCGCTGTCTTCGGCAAGGATCGGCGTCAAGAGACCGTTGTCAGGAACTAGAAAAAAACAGTGCGCGCTCTTTGCGATGAGGGGGCGCCGCGCGCTGCCGACGCCAGGATCGACAACGGCCACATGCACCGTGCCCTCCGGAAAATATCGATAGCAGGATTTCAGAAGATAGGCGGCGTCTTCAACCGAATGGGGCGGCACGTGATGCGAGAGATCGACAATGGTGGCGTGGGGATTGATGGTCAGGATCACCCCCTTCATACTCGCCACGAATGAGTCCCGATCGCCGAAATCGGTCAACAGCGTGATGAGACCCGAAGGGTGCGGCACGCTAGAGCTCCTCGAAACGAATCTCCACCACCTCGTATTCGACCATCTTGACCGGAGTCTTGACCTCGACAAAATCGCCGACTCGCTTTCCGATCAGCGCCTTGCCGACCGGAGACTGAATCGAGATGCGGTTTACTTTCATATCGGCTTCATCCTGTCCCACCAGCGTGTACTCCCGCTTCGACTGCGACTCCTGTTCAATCACGAGTACCGTGGCGCCGAACACGATGGTGTCAGAGATTCGTCCGGCCGTTTCGATGATGCGGGCGTCGGCCAGCTTCGACTGCAGTTCCACAATCCGCGACTGGATGAATCCCTGGCGTTCCTTGGCAGCATCGTACTCTGCATTCTCGCTCAAATCGCCATGGGCGCGCGCTTCAGCAATGGCTTCGATATTTTTGGCACGCTCGACTTTGCGAAGACGATCGAGCTCTGCTTGGAGGGCTTCGTGCCCCTTCCTCGTAATCGGTGTCGGCATAGTCTGTGGCGTCCTCTATGAGAGGTGGTGATACTCCTGCAGCGACCGAATGGTGAGTTCTTTCTTGAGAATTGCTTCAATGCCCATGACCGCCGCACGTGCCCCCCGTATAGTCGTATAGTAGGCCAGGCCTTTGTTCAACGCCTCCCGACGAATCGACAATGAGTCGGCATGCGACGATGCGGTACTCACGGTGTTCACGACCAAGGCCACCTGCCCGTTCTTGATATGGTCCACGACATGAGGACGCCCTTCCATGACCTTGTTCACGGTTTCCGCATGAACCCCATGGTTACGCAAATACGCCGCCGTTCCACTTGTAGCTAGTACGGTAAACCCCAGCCGCTGGAGCTGCTGCACGACGTCCAGAGCCGCCGGACGATCACTTTCCTTCACACTGATGAATGCCGTGCCTCCTTTCGGCAGCGGCGAACCAGCTCCTGCTTGGGACTTCGCGAAGGCCCATCCAAAATCCTGGTCGATGCCCATCACTTCCCCGGTGGACTTCATCTCCGGGCCCAAGAGGACATCCACCCCCGGAAACTTATTGAAGGGAAAGACGGATTCTTTCACGGACAAATGCAGGGGAGCAGGAGCCTCGAGCAACCCCAGCTCAGGAAGGCTCTTACCCACCATGGTCTTCATGGCCAGCTTGGCAAGCGGCACACCGATGGCTTTGCTGACGAACGGCACGGTGCGCGAGCCTCGCGGATTGACTTCCAGCACATAAATCGTGTGGTCTTTGATGGCAAACTGCGCATTCATCAGGCCGATCACGCCAAGCTCCAGAGCCAACAACTTCATTTGTCGACGAATCTCTTCAATCACGCTCTGATCGAGCGAATAGGGCGGCAATGAACAAGCCGAGTCTCCCGAATGCACCCCGGCTTCTTCGATATGTTCCATGATCCCGGCCACCACGACGTTTGTCCCATCTGAAATGGCATCGGCATCGACTTCAATCGCGTCCGAAAGATACTTGTCGATCAACACGGGATGTTTTGGCGAGGCTTTGACCGCCGATCCCATATACTCCAGCAAGCCGGATTCGTCGTAGACGATCTGCATGGATCGCCCGCCCAACACGTATGAAGGCCGCACCATGACCGGATAGCTGATCTGCGAGGCGATCCGCAGGGCCTCGTCGACGGATCGGGCCATGCCACTCTCCGCTTGACGGAGCCCGAGCTTATTCAAGAGGTCGCGAAATCGTTCTCGATCCTCCGCGCGATCGATGGCCTCAGGACTCGTGCCCAAGATTCGCACCCCGGCCTTGGACAAGGGCAAGGCGAGCTTGAGAGGCGTCTGCCCGCCGAACTGTAGCACAACTCCCAACGGCTGTTCGCGCTCGACCATGTTGAGGACGTCTTCCTCCGTCAACGGCTCGAAATAGAGCCGGTCCGAGGTGTCGTAGTCTGTACTCACCGTTTCGGGATTACAATTCACCATGATCGATTCGATACCTTCTTCCCGAAGCGCCATGGCCGCATGGACACAACAGTAGTCGAATTCGATCCCCTGCCCGATACGATTGGGCCCCCCGCCGAGGATGATCACTTTCTTCCGGTCTGTCGGGCGCGCCTCACATTCGCTTCCGTACGTCGAATAAAGATACGGGGTATGGGCTTCAAACTCTGCGGCACAGGTGTCGACGCGTTTATAGGTCACCCCTCTTTGGCCCTGGCCGCCACGGGTTCGCTGCTTCCTGATCGAAGCCGCGGTGGCACCAGTAAGCTGTGCGATACGATCGTCTGAAAAACCAAGTTCCTTGGCCTCCCACAGAAGCGACTCCGCAAGCGCAGCTGGTTTCTTTCCCGCCTGACCGACCAGCAGGGCTTCAAATTGCATCAGCTCTCGAATCTGCTCCAAAAACCAGGGATCGATCTTCGTGAGGGCAAACAGGTCGTCATTGGACAGACCGAGACGTATACCATCCGCCACGTGCCACAGTCGCTCGGCAATCGGGGTCCGCAGATGTTGGCGTACTCGCTCCAGCGCTTGTTCCCGATCGAACTCTTCAGGAATGCCTCGATCCAACCCCTCGCGCGAGGAAAGCCCGTTCATGTTCAACTCCAGCGAACGAATCGCCTTCTGCAGGGACTCTTTAAAGGTTCGCCCAATCGCCATCACTTCACCCACCGATTTCATCTGCGTCGTAAGGGTGGGATCGGCCCCTCGGAACTTTTGGAACGCAAAGCGAGGGATCTTCACCACTACGTAGTCGATCGTGGGTTCGAATGAGGCTTTCGTCACACCGGTAATGTCGTTGGTGATTTCATCCAACGTATAGCCCACAGCAAGCTTCGCGGCAATCTTGGCGATGGGAAAACCCGTCGCTTTCGAAGCGAGCGCAGAACTCCTCGACACACGCGGGTTCATTTCGATGACCACCATGTCGCCGTTCTTCGGATCCAGGCCGAATTGGACGTTCGACCCGCCGGTATCGACACCGATCTCACGCATAATCCGAACCGCGGCATCCCGCATGCGCTGATACTCTTTGTCCGAGAGCGTCATGGCCGGCGCGACCGTAATGCTGTCACCCGTGTGCACTCCCATCGGGTCCAGATTTTCGATCGGACAGACAATGACGACATTGTCTTTGAGGTCCCGCATCACCTCAAGTTCGTATTCTTTCCAGCCGATCAAGGACTCTTCGATCAGCAATTGACCGACGGGACTCATGGTGAGACCCCACTCGACAATCTTCTCGAACTCTTCCCGATTGTACGCGATATTCCCACCAGTCCCGCCCATGGTGAACGACGGTCGAATGATCGCCGGAAATCCAATCTGTTCGAGAATCTTGATGGCTTCTTCGCGATTATGCGCCGTGCCGCTGGCCGGCACTCGCAAGCCAATTCGCTGCATCGCATGCTTGAAAGCTTCACGATCCTCGGCCTTATGAATCGCCTCGGCGGACGCGCCGATCAACTTGACCTCATATTTTTCGAGTGTCCCCCGCTTGACCAATGCCATCGTCGCATTCAACGCGGTCTGTCCCCCCATCGTCGGGAGCAGGGCGTCGGGCCGTTCGCGCTCGATCACTTTCTCGACGACCTCAACCGTAATCGGCTCCACATAGGTCCGATCCGCCGACTCAGGATCGGTCATGATCGTCGCCGGGTTGCTGTTGATGAGAATCACCCGGTAGCCTTCTTCTTTAAGCGCTTTGCAGGCCTGCGTGCCTGAATAGTCGAACTCACAGGCTTGACCGATCACGATCGGGCCAGACCCGATCAGTAAAATGGACTGAATATCTGTCCGCCTTGGCAACAGAGACCTCGTTTCAAGTTCAGCTAGCTAGTTTGTGGCATCGGCCCGATCGTCGGCCGATATGGCGCGGGCGCCGGAGGCACTGCCCCGCCCCCCGGGCCATGATAGTGCTGGAGCGCCTCGGGCAGCCAGGCTTCGATCTGATTGATACGTGTCGCATCGGACGGATGGGTAGAAAGAAATTCAGGTACCGCCTGCTGCGACCGAAAACAGAGCTTCCCAATCATCTGCCTCGGACAGCCGCTCATGCGCTCCCAAAACGGCACGGCTTCACGCGGATCGTACCCGGCCTGCGCCATCAATCGAAGTCCGATGTAGTCGGCTTCCGATTCTTGTTTCCGATTGAAGGGCAACGACACATTGACCCCGTACGCCCCCAACAAGCCTTGGATCGCACCGGCATTGGCACTTCCGGATGCCGCAGCACCCAATGCGCCCAATTGCGCAATTTGGTCCAAGATACTCCGGCTCATGCGCTCCACCCCGTGGCGCTGCAACGCATGCGCGACCTCATGACCCATCACCGTCGCCAATCCAGCATCGTCTTTCGTATGTTTGAGGATCCCGGTGAAGATGGCCACCTTCCCGCCCGGGAGCGCGAAGGCATTGACCATCTTGTCGTCTTGAATGACCGCAAACTCCCACTGATACTCCGGCTTGTTGGCGGCTTCAGCGATTTTTCGTCCCACGCGGTGCACCAACTCATTCACTTCCGCGTTGTCACTGAGCGGTGCAGCCCGTAAGACCTCGCGGAATGCACTCAATCCGAATTGCAGTTCCTTCTCTTCGGAAAAAAAGATCACCTGATCGCGCGCCGTACCTGGCGCCCGGTAACAACCGGTCAGGTTACCGAACAGACTCAGGGCCGTCCCAACCCCCAGGGCCGTGCAAAGGCTCATCGCCCCCTGGGCGCCCAGAGCCAGCATCGCCCGGCGTCCAATCGGCGTCGAGAAGAATCGGTTGATCTGTTGATCTGTTGACTGTGCCATTGCGAGTAACTTCAGAAATCTCCATCCATCATCAGATCGTCAGATCGACACATTCTACTATGGCATCCAGAGATACATGAACTGCGGCGTTCCCCCCCGCACCATCGACAGTAAATCCAGATTGACTAACCCGGTGATGCCCGAACTCGTCCCGAACAAGCGCGAATAGATATTGTTTTGATATTCCCCCCGACGCCCATAGGTCACGACCCGCGCCTCCGTCAGACCCGCCTTCTGCTTGGCCATCTCGATCGCGTCATCAAGATACCCGATCTCATCGATCAAGCCTGCCGCCTTCGCCTGATCTCCGGAATAGATCCGCCCGTCGGCCAGTTTCTTGATTTGATCGGGCGACAGATTGGGACGCCCCTCCTGCACCACAGCCAGGAAACGGTGATAGAACGAGTCAATCACACTTTGAAAGATCCCCCGCTCCTCAGCCGTCATGACCCGAAAGGGTGAGCCCATGTCCTTGCGGGGTCCGGACGTGATGGCGTTGGCCTCGACACCCACTTTTTCAAGCAATCCACGGGCGTTGACGGTCAGCATGATGACGCCGATACTGCCCGTCACCGTCGAGGGATGAACCAAAATACTGTCCGCCGCCATGGCGAGGTAGTAGCCCCCTGACGCCGCCACATCCATCATCGAAGCAATGACGGGAACCTTCCTCTTGGTTTTGAACTCCCGTAACTCGTGATACAGGATGTCCGATGCGGTCACGGTTCCGCCCGGACTGTTGATGCGAACGACCACGGCTTTGATCTTATCGTCCTTCGAGGCCCTCGTCAGCTCTTCCTTGAACGTAGCCAGCATGTTGGGATGCGGAACGAGGCCATCTTTATCTTGTGAGCTAATGACACCCGACAGATCGAGCAACAGCACCTTTCCATCGCCCGTGCCGCTGAGCTGCACCTCCTGCACCGGCCCTGACGGCTCGATGAGATTGACCGTGATGCAACCGGATTGCAGACCGATGACTGCAAGGAGGCAGAGCTGAGCAAATATGACAGGGCTTCTAACAGACCACGGAAATACCGTTTCAGCATGCCAGAACTTCGATCGCACGCAGGTTTGAGACAAGCCCGGTCTGTCTGGTTCATCTGGTCCATCTCGTCTATCGGGTTGGTCTGGTCTATCTGGTTTGTTTTGTTCAACCAAAAAACCAGACAAACTAAACAAACCAAATAACAGTCTTCTTGCGTTGGCGGACTTTTTCAGGCTCCTGCTAAACATGCTGTTTCTCCATTAACTGGGTAAACTCGGTGAATAAATAAGCGGAGTCATGGGGCCCGGGAGACGCCTCGGGGTGATACTGCACCGAAAACACCGGACGGTCCATGCAGACCAATCCTTCGATCGAGTGATCGTTCAGGCTCAAATGTGTGACCGCGATTTGACCGAACGATGTGTCAACCACTGGTGGTCGATCCGGGACCGCGCTGATCGGGCGAGCCGCCTCCACCGCGAAATTATGGTTTTGCGACGTGATCTCGACTTGTCTCGTGCGGAGGTCCATGACCGGATGGTTCGCCCCATGATGGCCGAACTTCAGCTTATAGGTTTTGAGACCCAGCGCGAGACCGAGAATCTGATGCCCTAAACAAATACCGAAGATCGGATGGCGTCCGATCAAATGCCGCACCGCCTCGATTGCGTAGGGCACTCCCTCCGGATCCCCCGGACCGTTCGACAGGAAGATCCCGTCGGGCTTGAGGGCTTCAACCTGCGTCGCGGTGGTCGAGGCCGGGACGACGGTCACATCACACCCCACATCCACCAGTCGGCGAAGAATATTCCGTTTCACCCCGAAATCATAGGCGACGACACGCCACCGCCTGGTCGCACCGACTCCTGTCTTGTGGTCGAGCGAGGGTGCCCACTCGCCCGATCCTTCCGTCCACCGATAGGGCTCCCGGCAGGTGACTGCTGTCGCCAGATCGCGACCAACGATGCTCGGAGCTGCCTGTGCCTTCTCGACGGCTCGGCGGGGATCCCCATCGACATGGGTGATAAGGCCCTGCTGTGACCCATGTTCGCGCAAGTGGCGGGTCAAAGCCCGCGTATCCAACCCCTCGATGCCGACGATCTTTGCCTCATGCAGAGAGTCTTGTAACAACTGCCGGCTGCGCCAGTTGCTGGCGAGTCGGCTTGCCTCCTTCACGATGAATCCCTGAGCCCAAATCCGTCGCGACTCGCCATCCTCCGGTGTCATCCCGTAATTTCCGATCTGGGGAGAGGTCATCGTAATGATTTGTCCCTTATACGAGGGATCGGTCAAGACTTCCTGGTAGCCGGTCATCGCCGTGTTAAACACGACTTCTCCCACCGTCTCCCCTTCGTATCCGAGGGCACGGCCCTCGAAAATCGTGCCGTCCGCCAATGCCAACCACGCTTTGTTCACGTGCGCGCTCCGTCCCAATAGAGAGATCGTTTTGCCTTGATTCCGATCAAGAGAATTCCCAGTACAAGATCAACCATGTAGATCCACCGAATCGGCTTCAACATACGAAACAATGCTTCGAAGGCCGCCTTCTTCGCCGCCTCTTCTTGCGCCGCAAAGGCCTGAGCTTGAAGCGCCGCAGCAGAGGGGTGCAGCCACACAATAATGAGTCCCGCAATCGCCGCCATCCCCACCAGCACCGCCATCTCGCCTCGGCTGACCGCCACCGCCGGATCTCCACTCCACCACCGATACCACAATGCGGCCCACAGAATCGCCAGCGCCCCGATCATGAAGCGATGAAAGCCCTCAAAGGCCTGCGTCAGAAACAATCCGCCTAAATCCTGCCCGCCAAACGTATTAAAGACCGCGGGAATAACCGCTCCAATGAGCACCAGTCCGCCGCCGACCCATACTCCCAGCGCCAGCCATTCAAGCGTGAGGCAACAGACCATCCCCCAACGGGACAGACGCAGCACCGGGCTACGACTCTGCCTGGCCGGCCTGGAATACCACTCGGCCACCCACGATCGTTGTCCTCACCCGGCCCTTCACTTTCCATCCGGCAAACGGAGTGTTTCGGCTCTTTGAGCGAAATTTGGCCGGATCGACCTCCCACTGTTCCTGCTGATCGACGATCACCACATCGGCATCGGCTCCGACCGCCAAAGTGCCTTTGCCCAATCCAAACACCTTTGCCGGAGCCGTACTCAACTTATCGACAGCCGACTCCAACGACAAGACCCCCTCATCAACCAAGGCGAAGGTCAATGGCAGCGCCGTCTCCAGTCCGACGATACCGAACGGAGCTTCAGTAAATCCCAGTTGTTTTTCCTGCGTGGCATGTGGAGCATGATCCGTGGCGATAACATCAATCGTGCCATCGCGGAGACCTTGCTTGATCGCTTGCACATCCTTCCCCGTCCGAAGCGGGGGATTCATTTTGGCATAGGTATTATAGCCTCGGACCGTTTCTTCCGTAATGGTAAAATGATGGGGGCAGGCTTCGGCTGTGACTTTTAATCCGCGTGACTTGGCCTCCCGCACCATCCGGACCGATCCTTCCGTGCTGATATGCGCCAGGTGCAGCCGAGCGCCGGTCAGTTCCGCCAAGGCGACATTACGCGCCACCATCACATCTTCCGCTGCCGCCGGCATCCCAGGGAGCCCCAACTCGGTCGAGATGGCCCCTTCGTTCATACAGCCCCCCTCGGCGAGATGCAGATCTTCGCAATGATCGACCACTGGCACGTCGAAGGCCAATGCATACTCCATCGCTCGCCGCATGACCAGGCTGTTCATCACCGGCTTTCCATCATCCGAGATCGCGACACAACCGGCGCGCCGCAAGTCTCCGATCTCCGCCAGCTCCTTCCCTTCCGAACCTTTCGTAATCGCGCCGATCGGAAACACATTCGCCAGCCCGGCTGCCCGCGCGCGATCAAGCATAAATTCCGTAATCGCTTGGTTGTCATTGACGGGATACGTATTGGGCATGCAACAGACCGAGGTGAAGCCGCCGGCCACCGCCGCCGCCGCTCCGCTCTGAATCGACTCTTTGTATTCGAAGCCCGGCTCCCGGAAATGGACGTGGAGATCAATGAAGCCTGGAAGAACCAATCGTCCCGTAGCATCAATCTTCGTGGCCCCTGCGGGAACTGTGAGATGCGGCCCCACCGCGACGATCCGACCCTCATCAATCAGCACATCGGCCACGCCATTGAACCGTCCCGGATCGATCACGTGCCCGCCTGCAATAAAAATCGACATAGCCCCCCTTACGGCAGGAAACAAGGCAAAAGGTAAAAGTAAAAATGGTTCCGATCATATTCTCCAGTACTTTTTCTTTTGCCTTTTTACTTGTACCTTCGCGATCATCCCGCTCCTGACAAGAGATAAAGAATACCCATGCGAACGGCCACGCCGTTCGCGACCTGATCCAGAATCACTGACGACAAACTATCGGCCACTTCTGGGGCAATTTCGACCCCGCGATTGATCGGACCTGGATGCATCACAATCGCCCCAGGATCGGCCAACTTGACCCGCTCGGCCGTCAACCCGTAGAGCCGCGCATATTCGCGAATGGTCGGAAACAGCGCAATCCCCTGCCGCTCGAGCTGCAATCGCAACATCATGATGACCTGCACGCCGTACAGCGCCTCGTCGAAATTGTAGTAGACGCGCGCACCCAGTTTATCTACCCCACAGGGCATCATCGTCGGCGGCCCTACCACCCGAACTTCCGCCCCCAACTTCACCAACGCGTGAATGTTCGAACGCGCCACACGACTATGCGCGACATCTCCGACGATCGCGACCCGAAGCCCCTCGAACGACAATCCGCGCTCGCGAATCGTATACAAATCCAAGAGGCCTTGCGTCGGATGCTCATGCCACCCGTCTCCTGCATTGATCACGGAAGACTTCACCCCGCGAGCCAGGGTCTCGGCCGCCCCGGCCGAGGGGTGACGCAACACGATAATATCCGCCTGCATCGCCTCGATATTGCGCGCGGTATCGAGCAACGTTTCCCCCTTGACCATACTGCTCGACGACGGCGCGAAGTTGATCACATCTGCGCTCAGCCGTTTCGCCGCCAACTCGAACGAGGTGCGTGTCCTGGTACTGGGCTCAAAGAACAGATTGACCACAGTGCGTCCCCGGAGTGCCGGAACCTTCTTGATCTCCCGACCGGTCACTTCCTTGAACGAATCGGCTGTGTCCAGGATCAACCTGATCTCATCCACCGACAGAGGGGCCAGGCTCAAGAGGTCTTTGCGTTTGAGACTCATCGTTCCCTCCACCTTAGCCCGCATGATTCATGAACGCTTCTGCTGCAATCGCCGATCCGCTACTACGACGGGCCTTCGGCCGGCGGGCTCGCCCCTCGGACCCTCACCGTACTGCACGAGTACGCATCGGGGCCTCAGGGCTCCGCGCGCCGGTCTCGCGACGCGGCTCAGCGATTTCGCGACGAACCGTCATAAATCATGCGGGCTAGACCTTGGAGATCACTACCCGATCGTCTTCGCCTTCTTCTTCCAAGAGCACCTGGATCTTTTCTTCTCGTGACGTCGGAATATTTTTCCCGATATACGTCGCCTTGATCGGCAACTGACGATGACCTCGGTCGACCAAGACAGCCAGTTGAATTTCTGCCGGTCGCCCCAGATCGATCAACCCATCCATCGCCGCGCGAATAGTCCGACCCGTGAACAGCACGTCGTCGACCAACACAATGATCTTGTCGGAGATATCGAAGGGGACCGATGTCTTGCGGAGAATCGGCTGCTCCTTCCGCAAAGAAAGGTCGTCCCGATAGAGGGTAATGTCCAATTCGCCGATCGGCACAGACGCCGCTTCAATCTCTTGGATCCGCCTCACCAGCCGATGGGCCAGATGCACCCCCCCGGTTCGAATTCCGACCAACGCCAGAGCCTGTACACCCTTATTTCGTTCGAGAATTTCATGGGCAATGCGGGTGACCGCCCGCGCGATATCTCCCGCATCCATCACCAGCCGTTCTTGTGGCCGATCGACTCGTGTCGTCATCATCGCCTCATCCTCACCGCATCGTATCCAAACATTTCACGTCTTACCTTTTACTTTTCACGTTTCACGTTTTACCTTTCACATCTCACGCTTCATAATTGTACGGTTCACGTTAAGCAGGATGCTCAAACAGTCTGCCCAGCAAGGCCGCAACGAGATGAGATAGGCTGAGGTCAAGGTCAAGGTTGAGTAAAGTCCCGACTTATTGTTCTCAGCCTCAACCTGAGCCTTAACCTTCCATAACGCTGGCGGACTGTTTCAGCATCCTGATTGGCATAAAAAAACCCTCTCATCGAATTCCGACAAGAAGGTTTGGGTGTGTCGACAGACACGAAGCCGATTGAAGCCCATGGGTACTCCTTGCCCACCTCGCAGGATGAGCGTTAAAGGCTCCCGTATCTTACTGAGGCCGGAGGAAGCCTGTCAAGTTACAAGATGTACCTACTCAGGTGTTCAGGCTGAAGGCTGACGTATTCGGAGCTTCGAACTCAGAACTCATAACCCAGAACTCAGAACTTCGTGTCCCACCCGTCGCGCACGTCTTGCTTGAGTCAGGGAATGGGCGACGTCGGCGTGGTGTCGTAGGCGCGCATCGAGGAGTAGCGTTGCCTCTGCTCAGGGGTAATAAAAATGTGGGTGCAGTTGATCTTCAGCAATGAACCGACTGGTTTGACGGAGGATGGCGACAACCTCGTGTCCGGACAGCCTACGAAGCTTGGCCATAGGTGGGATCGACTTCGAGGGTAATAAGAAGGGTTGGGCGTTCCCGCAAGCCGAAGGTTGCGGGCGCTTCGTCTTCGAGGTGGAGAGCCACCGCGTCCTTCAGATTCGCCACCGCCTCATCGATGGTCCGGCCCTGCGTAACCACGGCGACCTCGATGCACTCGGCCACATAGCCCGATGCGTCACCATGACGGATGACGGCGTTGATCGTTTGCAGCAAGTGCGTCATGCTGCCCTCCTCATTCTTCCCCCGCGTAGGATAAAGGGCTTTGCATGGTAGACACAAGACACTTCAAAGAGACGGTCAACCCAATTTAGACCTGTCCGCTCCTCCGTCACCCGCGCCGGTTCGCGCTGCAGAAGGGCCACCTCACCCGGGCGGCTTGAGCTCTTCTAATGTGAATTGTTTCGGGAGGAGCACCGGAAACACGATGCCGATGGGATCACCACGCTTGATGGTCGTCGGCTTCGTGAGTTGCAACAGAAAGTTGGCGGTGAAGGCGTCATAGTCCGGGAGCCAGTCGTACATATTCGGCGTGCGTTTATACTCTTGAGTCTTCATCCCCTCCCACACAAAAAACGTCCGTTCTGGGTAATGATAAAAGTGGTTCGGCACGTCCTTCATCATCAATCCCACCTGCTTGGGATAGTAGAACCGAATACTGCAGCAGAGCTTGGGATACCCGCTGTTTAAGATCACATCGACATACGTTCCTGAAAACGACTTGTAGCCGAGAATCCGCTCTTCCGGCAAGATCGGCGGCGCTTGCCACTTGACCCCATCGGCCGTTCGGCGAATCTTGCAGTCCACAGGAGACCGGATGAGCCAGCCGTACTGGCCCACTGTTCGCACCGGTCCACAATCGTCGGGGACTACTTTGTAGCCCTCAACCGCCACCGTCCGCTGCTCGTTCAACGACATCCCGGACAACAACGGCCGATGCGGCATGAAATCGAGCTTTAGTCGCTCCGGCGCGATGGCAGTCGAATACTCCCGTTCCCAATAGATGACGATCTTGTCGCTCGGCTCCTCGCCGGCAACCTGTTCTGGAGTCAACTCGCTCATTTCGCCAACCGTAATTGATCCGGGACACCCGGTGCAAACACGTTAGCAGGCCGCGGGAAACTGTTGTGAACAAGCCCGGTCTGTCTGGTTCATCTGGTCTATCTGGTTGGTCTGGTCTATCTGGTTAGTTTCGTTCAACCAGACAGACCAAACAAACGAGACAGGCCAAACAGACCAGAGAGACGAGACAGACCGAACAGACCAAATGAACAAGACATGCTGGCGGTTTTTTTCAGCATCCTGCAAGGAGCCTGTCCGACATTGCCGTTCTTGACGAAGCGCAGGATGCTCAAAAAGGCTGCCCAGCAAGGCCGCAGCGAGCGAAGAGGCGAGGCGTACGCTTCGGTACGTTGAGCCTCTGAGCGATGCGAGAACGAAGCTGGCAGACTGTTTCAGCATCCTGCTAGCCCTTCTTCATGTGGAACAGTGTCAAGCCAGCCCTCAGCCTTGCTTTCGGCAAGATCGTGCGATGCACCAGAAACGTAGGGAGCTGTTCGACCGGTTCTTCCCAGCAGACGTGGAGTCCATGGGACGAGCTGTGACGACCCAGCTGTGCCGGACCAATGACAAACGCATTGCCTCCTCCCCGAAGCATTCGACTAATTCCCTTCATGCGATCGGCCAGGCCGGCAGATAGATCTCCGCTGTCGTAGGGCACCCAGTGATAGACCAAGTCATAGGAGTCAGGGGCTTCCCGATCGTGCCGGCCTTGGTCAGAAACGAATCGAATGTGTGAGAGCCAATCCCACCGCTGCAACTTGGCACAGACGTTCCAGAGTTGTTGTGCCTGCTTTTGCGCAAAGGCCGGATACCGTACCAACGCGGTGTAGTCCCTCGGCCGATCAAACATGATGCAGGTCGCAATCACAGCATCGCCATTGTCGATGAGCACGCGCTCGGCATGCAACAGAGCCGCGCCGATTTCCCGATCCTGCTCACCCATATCTTCTAAGTAATCGGCCACGAAAGATTGCGCCGCGCACTCACCGATTTCAGATTCGTCTTCCGGATAGAGCAACCGCGCGCCGTAGGCGTCGGCAGGAGGGATGAGCGGAACCCCCTGGACAAAGACCGACCGCCAGTCGACAGGGCTCATGGCCACAGGCGTACCAGACTGTTCCAGACTCCCCTTCGGCAGGGTCACCGCCAACGTCGTTGCACGATCTCGATCCTTCAGGATGATCTGCCCTCGGACAATCTCTACACTCCGATCGCAAG